>JBILKV010000194.1:0-8199 GCA_044376515.1 Chthoniobacteraceae bacterium
CGTCCCGCCGCGCGGTGACACACTCGCAAACCTCCTTGCTCTCATTTTTGAGCACGGCCGTAAAAACAACCTCCCGACTGTTTTTCTTAAAACCTTTGTCTTCCGAGCTCCGTAGCAGGGCATGAAAGGCTCCGGTGCCCTTGACTGGTGTTTTCGCTGAAAACAACGCAACCGCATCAACCGCGTCAACCGCGTCAACCGCGTCAACCGCGTCAACCGCGTCAACCGCGTCAACCGCGTCAACCGCGTCAACCGCGTCAAATACCGCGGGCGGCTCAAAAGATCCGCTCAAAGCAATCACCAGAGAATCCCGGAGCCGGCCCAAAGCCTCCGAGCCATGCCAAACAGAAATCATCCTCCAGCATTGACCGAAGGGTCTTCCGCACCGGGCGGACCGTGCCGACAAGCCATCCCACCGCAGGTGAACTGTCCACCGCTATTCCAGCCGTTCGGCTCCGGAAACTGTCCACACCTCCCAATCGGGAAACCCAGCCGCCCACTGTGCTGGCTTGTCCTTGTCTTTTTCCTTTTGGTGGCGGGCGCCCTTCCGGTCGCGGCCGCACTTCAGGGTGATGTGCGGATCAACGCTGGGGGTGCCCAGTTCACAGACCCAGCGGGACAGACGTGGAGCGCAGACCGGTGTTTCCTGGGAGGCTTTGTCTATTCTATCAACCGCCCCATTTCAGGCACCCCCGCGCAAACCCTTTTTCAGACCGAACGCTCCGGCAACTTCTCATACCGCATTCCCGTAGCGGCAGGACGTTTCAGGGTGACCCTTTATTTTTCTGAGATCTTTTTCAACACCCCGGGAAAAAGGGTCTTTTCAGTCCATGCAGAGGGTAAGCCCGTGCTGGCCATGCTGGACATTTTCCGGTCCGCAGGGGCGGACGCCGCCGTGGAGAAAACCTTTGAAGTCGAAACCTTGGATGGCGCCCTCGACCTGAATTTCCTGCCGGTCTTTGAAAATCCAAAGCTGTCCGCAATCGCGGTGGTTCACCTCCGCGAGGGCCCCCCTCCAGTCCTTGGGGTGACCGTTCCACCAGAGATCACTTCCGGTCCTGCCCCGGTGGAAGTGGCACTACCCGGGCAAGTGTCGGGCCGCGCCCCGGGGGATCCCTCCTTCCGGAGCATTTGGGAGCAGATTGACGGGCCTGCTTCCGCTGGGATAAAGGACGCCACAGCGCCCTCAACTGCTGTCCAATTCACCGAGCCGGGCGTGTATAGATTCCGGCTGAGCGCTTCCTGTTACGGCTCAAGTGCCAGCGGAACGAGCCGGATTGTCGTTTCCGGGGACACCTCAGGACAGTCCCCTGTACGGATCCGCTGCGGCGGCCCTTCCTACATGGACTCCTCCGGAAAAAACTGGGTGGCGGACCAGTTTTTTCAGGGAGGCTCCACCTTTTCTCAAACCGGTGCGATTCAGGGCACTCAGGACCCGGACCTCTTCCTCTGCGAGCGCTTCGGCAATTTCGGCTACAATATTCCGGTCCGAAACGGCCTGTATGCCGTCCGGATTCACGTCGCCGAAATCTTTTTTAAAACGGCGGGGGCGCGGGTTTTCAACGTCACCGCCGAGGGCACTCCCTTCTGCCCAGCCGTGGACATCATCCTGCAGTCGGGGTTTCGAACCGCCGCCGTCATTAGCAGCCTCGTCCGGGTGAAGGATTCCGTATTGAACTTAAAATTTCTTCCAGCGACCCAAAATCCCAAAGTGTCGGCGATTGAGGTTGTTCCAATCCTACTGGACCCTGCTCCTCTCCAGATTGATGCGGGTACCGATGCCGTGCTTCAATTCCCAAAGGATTCGACCGTCTTGATATCCCGCATTCTCTCCTCCCCGACGGGAGGGCAAGCCCCCGCTTTCCGTTGGGCCCAAACCGCCGGGCCTGAGCCCGCAATCTTGGAAACTCCGTCTGCACCCACCACCGCCGTGCAGTTCCCCGGCGCCGGTTCCTATCGTTTCAGGATTCAGATGAGCCAGGGCTCCCAGTTGGCAAGCGCGGAAGTCGGGGTTCTGGTGCTCGGGGAGGTGCTCCCCCCTTTCGGAGTGCAAACCAGCGCCACTTCCCCTGTCGGTCCGGTTCCGGCCAGCGCGCAGCTCACCGCGAGTGTTTCGGGAGTCCCCAGCGGGCAAGCAGCATCTTGGACAGGGATTTGGACACAACTCGAGGGGCCCGCCGCCGTCCCGCTTTCCGATCGGACTTCGCCTCTATGCAAGGCGTCCTTTGATGTCCCGGGCACCTACACCTTTCGTTTCTCGGCCTCCTACAACGGCGCCACCACGGCCTCGAACCTCGTTGTCGAGGCGAGGGGAGACACTGCGGGACAGAGCCCGGTGCGAATCCGGGCGGGGGGCGGTGCCTACAGGGACTCCCTTGGAAACCAGTGGAGCGGGGACGCATTTTTTAGTGGGGGCGGTTTCTTCAGCGTCACCACCCCCGTGAAGGGCACAGCGGATCCCTCCCTCTATCAAAGCGAGCGTTTCGGAGCTTTCAGCTACCGGATTCCTTTGCGCAACGGTCTCTACGTGCTCCGTCTTCATTTTGCGGAACTGTGGTTCAAGAACCCCTCCGAGAGGGTGTTCGGCGTCAACTTGGGTGGAAAACCGCTGCTCTCAACGCTGGACCTAGTCAAGAACGCCGGCCCGCTCAATCCTTGGATTTGGAGCGGCAACGTCAGGGTGGCGGATGGCTTTCTCACCCTCAATTTTGTCCCGATCAAGGAAAACCCGAAGGTCGCAGCCCTAGAGATTCTGCCCCTCGCGCTTGACCCTCCCCCGCTTGGCGTGGATCTGGGGGGGGACCTCTCCCTGCAACTCCCAGCCGAAACGCTGCTTCTGACCGCCCGTCCGACGGGAGCGCCTGCGCAGTCGGGGGACGTGGCCTGTGTCTGGACCCAAACAGCCGGTCCGGAGGAGGCGCACATCCTCAACCCGACCGCTCTGGCCTCCCAGGTCCACTTTCACAGCTCGGGCAACTACCGCTTCCGGGCAACCGTCACCAGTGGGACGGCAAGCGCCTCGGCCGATTTGTCTGTCCGAGTCTTGCCCGTCCCAGATCCCCCAGGTCTATTGAGAATACGTTGTGGTGGAACAGCCTATACCGACTCCACAAACCGGAAATGGTCCGCAGACACCTATTTCGGCGCCGGTGCAGCCTATAGTTCCACCGGATCAATCGCGGCGACCGCTGATCCTGCCCTGTACCTTTCCGAACGCACCGGCACCGCGTTCTCCTACAAAATTCCGGTCGAAAACGGTGAGTACACCATCAGGCTGCATTTCGCGGAAATTTACTGGAGCCAGCCGCAAAAAAGGTCGTTTTCGGTGAGCCTGGCGGGAGTTCCCATCCTGAAGGGCTTGGACATTTGCGCTGCGGCCGGTCCGAGGGCCGCCCTGGTCCGGGAATTTGTTGCGACAACCACAAGCGGATGGATCGACCTCGCATTCAACGCACACCTCGATCAGGCCAAAATCAGCGCAATCGAGGTGATTCCCGTGAGCGACCCCGCACACCTGCTCCACGTCGTCATCCGCTCGCCGGAATGGGTGGTGGATTATTCCAACGCTGGCTTCGCCGCTGTTTCCCTCTCGGGAGCACAGTCCCACACCCATGGCTTCGGACATGCGCTGAGCCGGTTTCAGTGGCGGGAGGGAGCGAACATTCTCTCCAATCAAGCTGACCTTAGCCTCAACGCCTCGGTGGGTTCGCACACCTACACGCTGACAATCTGGGACAATGACTCGCCTCCCGGTTTCCTTGAGGACAGCGTCACCCTCGAGGTGCTTCCCCCCTCAGCCGTTCGCGGCGTGATCGCTTCCTACTTCCATTTGGCGGCGGCCGCTGTCTCCGGTGCCCATCCCTCTTTTGTCGAGGTGTTGCCGCGCTTCCGGATCGAGGCTGCCGCAGGTTCCGTTGGTACCTCAGGAATGACCTCCGCGGCTGCCGTGCTCAGAGGGGTGTGGACTGTTGAAAAATCCGGGAAGTATTCCCCAGTCGCCACCCCGGGCGTCCCCGGCTCCGTGTTGATCGACGGCCAATCGTGGGACGGCCCGATCTTTGTGGAGGCTGGGCCACATGAAATTTTCTGGTCGATTGATCGGCTCACTCCTGCGGTGGCACCACTGGAGCTGACTTGGCGCCGGGAGGACGGGGCCACTGGCGCATTTGCCCCGGTGTCGCACGATCAGACGGCGATGCGGCCCCAGATCAACCGAATGCCCGGCAAGGGCCCAGTGTTGGGTGGCGAATTTGTTGAAATCACAGGAGTGGGCTTTTTCCCGAAAGCCTCTACCGCCGTGCTTTGGGGCGGTAGGCGGCTCACAGCGGAAATTTTCGAAATGGATCCAAACCGGATCCTGCTCATCTCCCCCCCCGGCACTGGAACCGTGTCGGTCCAGGTGCAAACCTCCCAAGGAACGAGCAATCCAATGGCCTACACCTACCTGTCGGGAACAGCACCTGTGGCGTTTCTGTCCAAGGGGATTTACTCGCTCCCAGGTCCGACGCAGGCAGCGTGGGGACCGGACGGGCGCCTTTACATCTCTTCGCTCACCGGCGCGATCACCGTCCTTGAATTTGATGACCAGTACAACGTTGTCCGAAGCCAGATCATTGCGGGGGTGCAAAACACGCCTGCCTACAACGCGATAGGGATAGGCTTCAGTCCTTGGGAGCCTGCAGACAGGTTCAGTATTTACCTAGCCCACGCGCGCTTGTTTGTCACCGACGGAAGGTCAAACGTGAGGCCGTCCCCCTATCTAGGCCAGGTCAGCGCTCTCGCCTCTCCCCTGTTCCTCCCAACCCCACTCATCTCGGGTTTGCCTTCCACAAACCACGACCATGGCATCAACGGGATGGTTTTTGACAACACCGGCCAAATCTACGTCTGCGTCGGAGGCCATACCAATGCGGGGATCCCCAACCACAACCTCGGTTCCCTGGATGAATCCCCCTTTTCGGCCGCCGTGCTCGCTGCAACGGTTGGCAAAGCCGGTTTTGACGGAGCCATCTCCTACCGAGACGCAAAAACCGGGCTTCCCTCCATGGATCAGAACGACAGCAGAACCGTAACGTCCACGGGGGCACCGGATGTTCGACTCCATGCAACGGGACTCCGCAATGCGTTCGGAATTGTTTTTGCAACCAACGGGCGCCTTTACGCTACAGACAACGGGCCCAACACGGGTTTCGGCCCCGCCTCTACAACCGAGAACACCCACATCGGGGATCCGGTCACCCCGGACAAGGTGGTGTTGCTTGGAAAAAACCACTACTACGGCCATCCCAACCGGAGTCGTGGACAGTTTGACGCACGGCAAAACCGCTACCTGTCGCCGTGGGAGGCTGCTGCCCCGGAGGTCGCGACTCCGGCTCTGACGCTCCTGCCCTCGTCAAGAAACGGGATTGATGAATATCGAGCCACGGCTTTCGGGGGGGGCCTGCGGGGTGCGTTGCTCGTACAGGAGTGGAACGGCGCGCTCTCGGCCCTGCTTCTTTCAGCCGACGGGCGGCGGGTGGAGTCCACCATCAACCAGGTTTGGGGCGCACAACGGGGCTTGGGAGTCCTCTGCGGTCCTGGGGGCGCCATCCTGGTGGTAGACTACACGGGCAGCCAGATCATCGCCTCGCTTCCGGATGACAAGGCGGTTAATGGAATGATCGCCTACGACATTTTCCCCTGGAGGGCCCCGGCATCCGGTGATTTCTCATTCGTCATCGGAGGGAAACAATTCGGAAATCTATCGAACACAACCGTCACCATTGGAAAACAGCAGGCCAGACTGACCTCGGTCAGCAGCCAGAGAATCAAGGGCGTCCTTCCCGCCTCCGCAAACCCGACAGCAGCGTTTCTTCCCGTCCTCGTTTCAAGCGGAGGCAAAACTTCGGTCATTCCGGATGGGTTCAGGTATCTGCTCGGGCCGGGGCAGGGCTGCGGCGTGTGGAAGGAGGAGGCGCCTCTCCCGGTCGCTCCCGGTGAGACGGCGGCGGCGGAGGTGGGTGGTCTGGTCTACGTCCTTTCGGAGGACTCTCACGTGTTTCAAGCGTTCAACCCGGTGACCGGGGCTTGGAGCTCCAATTTCCCCCCGCCGCCCGTTCCCGTGAGCAATCCCTGTCTGGGCGCCGTTGGAACGGAACTCATTTTGGTTGGGAATGTTGGGGTTGAGGCGCCGTGGAGGGTTCAAATCTACACCCCTTACACTCGTAGGTGGAGGCAGGGTGCACCCGGACCGTGGAACAGCTCGAAGCCCGGGGTGGCTGCCGATGGGCGGAGTGTCTATGCGTGCGGCGGCCAGATCGCCGGGGCCTCATCGCCGGTGGCCGCAGTTTATGAAGTTGACGTTGATCGCTGGAGGGTTCTGCCGCAAATGCCCCTTTCCTGCACGGAACCGGCAGTCCTCGTGCGGGACGCATCGGTTTGGGTTTTCGGCAACGCCGCCGGAGCCCAGAGTCTGGGAGTGCAATCCCTCAACCTGAGCGCGGGCACCTGGAGTGTGGCGTCCACCCAGACGGCGAAAGCCATGCCGAACCGGTTCGGAGCGCGAGCGGTTTATTTAGGAGGGGAGTTCTACCTGATCGGAGGCAGGACTGAATCCGGAGAAGCCCTGCAATGCGTTGACGCGTTGTTGCCGCAGTCCCTCAAGTGGCGCTCAGACGCCGATCTGACCGAGGCATCCTGGGGCGTTGGCGCGGTCGCGAGCGAATCGGAGATTTTCATTCTGGGTGGCAGAAACGCGCTGGGACCCCTGAAATCCGCGCGATTGCTGACACGCTAGCCTGGTGCGGAGACCGGGTTGAATGCGGCTCTGCTTGGCCGTTTGACGGTGGAGCGAGAAACCGGGTTTTTGGATTTCACCGGCGCGGGACCCAGCGGCTGTTTTCAGGGAGAGGGAAAATTTGATGATCGCAAGCATCTCAGAGATTTGGTTTGCGATGCAAACTGTCGGCTCGCCCTTTCCTGTGGTGCCGTTCAATCTGAAATCCGCGTAAAGGCCCCCCTTCTTGCTCTTTGTCTTTCCTTTGGTGCCACGGGAGTCGCGCTGGCTGACAAGATGGTTTCGATCCCGATCCCGAACGGAGATTGTTCGGACCCGTCCCTCACGGGCTTCCGCTTCCGCTACGACGTGGAACCAGTTAAGCTGGACCAGTACGTAGAGAACCACAAGTGGATCAAGGCGGGGGTCATTGCCGGGAGAAAGTGCGTGATGATCCAGGCCCCCAGTTCCGTCCTGCAGATCCAGACCGCCAAGGTGGAGACCGCCTTCCTTCCGATCCAGCCTGGGGCCACCTACAAGTTTGTCGTCGACTACTATCTCGACGGCACCGGCACCAAGATGTGGGCAGAAACCTGCGTGGTGGACCCGCGTCCAGAAGCGGTCCGCGAGGAGGAGGAGGCCAAGGGCAAGCGGACCACCATTTTCCGTTTTAAGCCCTTCAGAAGCCTGCCCGCTCTGCTGATGATTCATCGGGCAGCCGCGCCCGAACTGGGTAAGGAGGAGCCGCAGAATTGGTACAGTGCCGAGCGCGAGTTCACCACCCCTGCAGAGTGGCCGGTGACCCTGCCCTTCACCATCCGCGGGGATGGCGTAGCCTCTACCTTCCCCGTCAAGGCCGACCGCAAGGACGACGACTCCACCTTCGAGATTGTGGAGGTGCGTCTGCGCACCGTCGACCAGAAGCTGCCCTATCGCCAAAACAAGAGTCAGGACTACACCGTCAACGAAGGCCGGAAACGAAATGAAGGACGCCCTCATGCAGGTCCTTGAAGACCTTGAGCAGGAGGATTTGGAGGACGTTCTCGCTGGAGAGAAGAAGGCGACCGAAATCGCCGTCCAAAAAGAGCAGGGGACGCTCGATGCGCTTGAAAAGGCCAGGGAAATCTCTGCCGACATGGAGCACTGGCTCGCCAACAAGATGGACACCACGAAATGGCTCCTGGAGAATTTTGACAAGGCCGAGATGCCCGAAATCCCGATGCTTCCCCTCGCGGACGCCTTTGAGGATTTGGTGGGCGAACTTCTCGAACAGCAGCAGAACATCGCTGAGGACGTGAAGGGCTCTGCTTCCAACCAGGCGCTCGCGGAGATGCCAGCGGGCTGGGACGTGATGGACGGAGTGCTTCCGTCCTTCGCCGCGCAAGGCAAGTCCGGCAACCAGGCGCCCAAGCACAATGAACAGATGGGCCGTTCCTCCGGCGGGC
>JBILKV010000057.1:0-23134 GCA_044376515.1 Chthoniobacteraceae bacterium
CCATTTCAATCTCCACGAGCGCGCTCCCCGCCACTCCCTCCGGACTGCTGCTGAACCTTGGAGTCAGCGACGTCAAAGACCTTTGCGTCAAGGCCTTCAAGGTAGGAATCCAATCCAGTTCCAAGACCGTTTCAATCAACGGGGTGAGCCTTTTCGCCAACGACGTGACGTTGAGGAGCGGCGACGAACTCACCCTGACCTCGGTGGTCATCGATCCGTTTGACTTCCAGAGGGAGCAGACGCTCATTGCCTCGGCAGCCAAAAACGTCACCATCGATTCGGGGACGCTCATAGGCATGCCACAAAGTCGTTCCGTGCCGGCGGTTGTCAGCACTCGCATTTATTCCGACAACGGCGACATCTTCATCAAGGGTACTGAAATCGGGTCCCCGTACGATCCGAGCGCCGGAACCGACCCGAAGACCACCTTTACGGCTCAAGCCCCCAACGGAAACATCACTCTCACCTCAGCGAACATCAACGCTGACAACGTGTTTTTCAATCCTCTGGAGCAAGACCCACTGAAGCCGGAAACCGTGCTGTTCAACGGAAAATCGGTGACATTCGAAGGAGTGAACATTGCTCCGACCGATTCTCAGACAGGGTCGATTCAGGTGAACTCACGCGGGGATCTGAATGTGTCGAAGGGAGCGACTGCGAGGGCGAATAGTTTTACGGCGTTCAAAATCGTGTTTGACGCCAAAAACGACATGATCCTCACAGATCTTGCGGTCACCCACCCCGTTTCCAACGACGCTGGCAATGCATTTCGGGCGACAGCTGCCAGACAACTCGAACTCTCGCGCGTATCGCTCAGCCAAGCCCAGGTTGTGGCTTTGGACGCCCAGACCGTGGTGCTGTCTGAAGTGCAGTTCAAGGCCGACTCGAACCTATCGATCACTTCGAAGGACGGAATCCTCAGCACGCCGACCGACCGGAACGGCATCACAACGGGGTGGATCAACGTGCTTCCCAAGGTAATGTACGGAACCTATGATTT
This sequence comes from Chthoniobacteraceae bacterium, assembly GCA_044376515.1. GTDB lineage: Bacteria > Verrucomicrobiota > Verrucomicrobiia > Chthoniobacterales > Chthoniobacteraceae > Chth-196. Next base: position 1,001 of record JBILKV010000057.1, read on the forward strand.
GAACAGGCTTTCTGACTACATGGGCGCGCACGGCGCGGAGGTGCCGGGCGCCGCCACAAGGGGCATCACAGCGACGAAATTTTCTGAAGTGGTGCAGGCGGTCAAAACTGACAAGAACGTGGACCTGACTAAAATCCAGATTTCCGCGAAAGCGCCAAAGTAAAGTCCGCGGAACCCGGAGTGCGGGAGAGGTGGTCCGGCGAGTGCGGCACCGGAGACCCATGGGACGGGTCGGCAAGGCTGATTGCGGCGTGCCGCGACAACTCTTGCGCCGAGACAGACAGCCCCGTTAGACTGCAGGACATGTTGTCAAATTCCGAGGCGGCTCATGCTCCCGGCAGGCACGTCGAATTTTCTGAAACCTACTGCCGCGCTTTTCGCTGGATGCTCCTTGCGCGGGTCGCGGAGGAAAAAATCGCCAGTCTTTACCGAGGGGGGAAGATCACCGGCGGCGTGTTCGTCGGACGCGGACAGGAAGCCATTAGCGTGGCGACGGGAAGCGCGCTGAGGGATGGCGACATTTTCGCGCCGCTCATTCGGGACCAGGCCGGTCGGTTGGCCTTCGGCGAGAGCCTGTTGGACTTCACCCTCACCTATCTGGGGGCGAGATCGGGGCCCATGCGTGGAAGGGACGGCAATGTGCACCGTGGTCGGCCGAAAGAAGGGGTCCTGCCCATGATCTCACATCTGGGAGCGATGGGAGCGGTGGTCAACGGCATGCTGATGGCACACCGTTTTCAGGGAAAAAAACAGACGGTCGGCGCGGTCAGCATGGGAGACGGTGCGACCTCGACCGGTTCCTTTCATGAATTCATCAATCAGGCCGCCGTGGAAAACCTGCCCCTGGTGCTGGTCATCACCAACAACCAGTTCGCCTACTCCACCCCGACACACCGGCAGTTTGGCTGCGCGGATCTGGTGGACAAGGCCATTGGTTACGGGGTGCGCGGCCATTCGGTGGACGGTACGAATTTGGCAGACTGCTTGCTGACCATCGGCGGAGCGGTCCAGACCGCCCGTGAGGGCGGTGGTCCGCAGTTTGTAGTGGCGTCCAACCTCCGCCTTTCGGGACACGGCGAACACGACGACGGCCACTACATCCCGTCCCACCTAAAGGAAGCGCGCCTGGGGCGTGATTGCCTTACGCTCGCGGAGGAACACATTCTCACCCGAAAATGGGCGGATGCGGCGACCATCGACGCATGGCTCCGCGATTCTCATACCCAAGTCGAGGAAGCGGTCGCTCACAGCCTGCGCGAACCAGCCCCCGACCCCGCCCGAGAAGACTGGTGTGCCCTTTCAAGCCGCCACCTTCAAGAGGTTCCGGAAATTCACCCGCCCCTCAAATACTGACTTCAGGAACGTGATCACCTATCTAGAAGCCATTCGAGAGGCTCAAAACGAGGCATTGGAGAAAGACCCGAGGGTCTACATCTACGGACAGGATGTAGGCAACTTCGGCGGCGCCTTCAAGGCCACCAAAAACCTGGCGCAACGTTTTCCCGGCCGCGTGCTGGATTCGCCCATCAGCGAGGATGCGATCGTCGGTTCGGCCATCGGGGCTGCGATGCAGGGAATGCGTCCCATTGTGGAGATGCAATTTGCGGACTTCTCAACGGTTGGGTTCAATCAAATCGTCAACCAAGCCGCCACGCTTTTCTGGCGCTCTGGGGTGGCGTGCCCGATTACGGTCCGACTCCCGAGCGGTGGTACGCCCGGCAGCGGGCCCTTTCATTCGCAAAACCTGGAGGCGCTCTACGCCCACTACCCGGGCTTGATCCTGCTGACTCCGGCCACTGTGGAAGATGCCTACTCCATGCTGTTGGAGGCGGTATCCATCGACGACCCGGTGATTTTTTGCGAACACAAGTACCTTTACTACCACCTGAAGGCGGAATTTCTTCCGAGAGAGGCATTGCCGGTGGGGAAGGCGCGGGTGAGTCGCACCGGACGTGATGCGACGGTGGTGACCTATAGCGCGATGGTGCACGAAGCGCTCGCCGCCGCTGAGGAACTGGCTACGGAGGGCTGGGAAATCGAAGTCATCGACCTGCGTTCCATCAAGCCGCTGGATACGGACACGGTCCTTGCCTCCGTCGCGCGCACGGGCCGGATCCTGTCCGTGGGTGAGGCTTGGCCTTGGGGAGGCGTGACCGCGGAAGTGCTCGCGCGCGTCGCCGCCGAGGGGTTCAACCTGCTGGATGCCCCGCCCATGCGTCTCAACAGTAAGGATACGCCAGTCCCGTTTCATCCGAACCTCTGGGGTACCCATCGTCCAACCGCCCGCACCATTAGTCTGGCGCTGCGCGAATTGCTTCGCGCCTGAGTTCTTCTCCCACTCTTTGCCTACTCCAACGTATGCCCCGCATTCCAATCGTCATGCCTCAATTGGGCGAATCCATCGCCGAGGCCACGGTCATCGCACACCTCTACCAAGCCGGCGATAGCGTTGAGATGGACAAGGACCTGCTGGAAGTCGAAACGCAGAAGGCGACCATGGGCGTCACTTCGCCCTGCTCCGGTCGCGTTCTCGAGTGGATTTCCAAGCTCAACGGCAGCTACCCTGTCGGGGAAATACTCGGCTACGTGGAATGCACCGTCGAAGAGGCCAAGCGCCTTGGCCTCGATGCTCATGCCGAATTCCCGGGTGACACAAACGGCTCGCTCCCCCACGGGTTTTCCCCCGCCGACCCTTTCGATGAAATCCTTCCGCGTCCCGCGCACACCGCCGCGGCAAGCGTCGGCCCGACCTTAAGGGGGCTTCCGGTCCCCGCGCACGCGCTGGGGGCAAGTTTCATGTCCCCCCGCCTTAAGGCGCGGATGGCGGAACTCGGATTGCATGCGGCGGATCTGGCGGGGATTGCGGGCAGCGGGGCGGCCGGACGCCTGACCATTGAAGATTTTGAGAAGTTCTTGTCCCAACTCGACGAACAGAAACTCTCACAGGCCTCAAGTATGCGCGTTGCCGTGGCCGATGCGATGCGCCGATCGTGGACGCGACCGATTGCGACCGTAGGTGCGCCCGTGGTCATCGACCGGTTGCTTGCCCACCGCAAAAGCATCAACCCTAAACCGGGTCCGGCGCTTTACGCTCTGCGCGCTCTGGCGGTCGCCCTCGGAGAAAACGGCGCCCTTGCGGGACGCCTGGTCGGAGACAAGATTGTTCATCCACGCGCCATCGACCTAGGCTTTGCGGTGGAGGCAGAGGACGGAGTGCTGGTGCCGGTCCTGCGGAATGCCGAGCGCACCCCTCTGAGCGATCTCGTGGTGCGCTACAACGACCTGGTGGACCTCGCGCGACGCCGCCGGTTGCCCGCGGAAGCCACCGGCGGCTCGATTGCCACCGTCACCAACTTTGGAACCTTTGGCCTGGAATGGGCCACTCCCATTCCGCTGCCAGAGCAAACTCTTGTGCTTGGGATGGGGGCCGGACGCGTCATGCCCCGCTGGGACGCCGAATCAATGGGATTCCAACCGGCGACCGAGGCGCAATTCACCCTTTCATTCGACCACCGGGTGCTGGACGGGGGCGGAGCCGGCCGTTTGCTGGCGCGGGTTTCGGAGCTTCTCCAAAGCCCGCAGCTTCTGTAACCCGGCCGGAAAAAAACCGCCCGCCTCGGAACATCGTCGGTCTAATTACCTCTCGGGATTGATTTTTGACGCCCCACCTCCAATCTGTGCGGGCCTCGCAAGCATTGTTGTTGCTTAAAATTCAATCCGGCACGGCTTCAGTGCCGCGTAGTTTTTACAAAACTTGTACAAACCTACCCTTGCTTCCCATCGCACGTGCCTCTTAGAAAGGGCGCGCTGTTTGCCTGTCTATGAGACAAACGACCTCCCGAAGTTTTATGGGAGGCTGGAACTGAATCGCTCCCTGAGCGAGGCGGGGGCGAAGCCAGCCCTGCTTTTTCTTGAATGAACATCCACGAGTACCAAGCCCGCGAACTTTTTCACACATTCAGCGTCGCCTCACCCAAAGGCAGCTCGGCATCCACGCCTGAGGAGGCGGAACGCATCGCGACGGAACTGAGCGGAAGTCAGATCGTTGTAAAAGCCCAAATCCACGCTGGTGGCCGGGGCAAGGGAGTATTCCAGAACGGATTTCAAGGCGGAGTGCACCTCTGCAACTCTCCCGCTGAAGCGAGACATCTCGCCGAGCAAATGCTCGGACAAACCCTCGTGACCAAGCAAACCGGGCCCGCGGGGCGGCTGGTGAATAAGGTCCTTGTGGCCGAGGCGGTTGACATCTCCCGTGAATTATATTTTGCCCTTACCTTTGACCGCTCGGGTTCCGCCCCGATGATCATCGCCAGCACCGAGGGGGGCATGGACATCGAGGCAGTCGCGGAGCACACCCCCGAAAAAATCATCCGGGTTCCGGTAGACCCGCTTCTAGGTCTGCAACCGTACCAAACGCGCAAAATAGCGGCGGCCCTCGAGTTGCGAGGCTCCCTGATGACACAGGCGACAAAGCTCTTCACCAACCTGTACAAGGCGTACGCCGAAAACGACTGCACCCTGGTCGAGGTCAACCCTCTGGTGGTCACGCCCGACAACCGGTTGCTCGCTTTGGACGCGAAGTTCAATTTTGACGACAATGCCCTTTACCGGCAACCGAAGATCGTTGCCATGCGCGACAAGGCGGAGGAAGACCCTCGCGAAGTGGCTGCCAGCGAGTACAACTTGAACTACATCGGCTTGGATGGAAACATCGCCTGCCTGGTCAATGGGGCGGGCCTCGCCATGGCAACCATGGATATCATCCAGCACTTCGGCGGCAAGCCGGCCAATTTTTTGGATGTGGGTGGTGGTGCGACCAAGGAACAGGTCAGCGCTGCCTTTAAAATCATCCTCGCAGACCCGTCGGTCCGGGGAATTTTGGTCAACATTTTCGGCGGGATCATGGACTGCGACGTCATAGCGCACGGGATTGTGGATGCCGCCCGGGAGACCGGATTGAAGCTTCCCCTCGTAGTTCGGTTGGAGGGCAACAATGTGGAGGCCGGCAAGCGTACCCTTGCCGCCAGTGGCCTCGCACTCCAAAGCGCGACGACCATGGCCGAAGGCGCCCAAAAAATCGTAGCCTCAGTCCAAGCCGCCTGAGCAACCACTTTCCTTCATGGCCATTCTTGTTACTCCACAAACGCGCATTCTGGTGCAGGGCATCACCGGAAGTTTTGGCGCCCGACACGCCCAACTGTCGCTCGACTACGGCACGCTCTTAGTGGCCGGGGTTACCCCCGGCAAGGGCGGACAGTTTTTTGAACACAACGGACACAAGATTCCTGTTTTTGACACAGTTGAAGAGGCTGCCCGGGAAACTGGCGCCACCGTTTCGGCGGTTTTTGTTCCGCCCCCCTTCGCTGCGGATGCCATTCTGGAGTGCGCGGACGCGGGCCTTGCACTTGTGGTGGCCATCACCGAAGGAATTCCGATCAATGACATGATCCGGGTCAAACGCAAGATGGCCGGAAGCCAGACTCGGTTGATCGGCCCAAACTGCCCCGGCCTGGTGACCCCGGGAGAGGGAGAGCACTCCCGCGGAGGCTGCCGCATCGGAATCGCTCCTGGCTACATCCACAAGAAGGGGACTGTCGGCGTTGTATCCCGCTCCGGCACGCTCACCTACGAAGCAGTCTTCCAGTTGACCTCGCGTGGCTTCGGCCAGTCTACCTGCGTCGGGATCGGAGGGGATCCGGTCAACGGCACCTCCCATCTGGATGTGCTCAAAATGTTCAATGAGGATCCGGAAACCGAGGCGATCATCATGATCGGAGAAATCGGCGGTTCGGCTGAGGAAGAGGCCGCTGCTTGGGCCGGCGTTCATTGCAAAAAACCTGTCGCAGCGTTCATCGCCGGCACCACCGCCCCGCCTGGGAGACGCATGGGCCATGCGGGAGCCATTGTCTCGGGGGGCGAAGGGACGGCAGCAGGGAAGATAGCCGCACTCGAAGCAGCGGGAATTGCTGTTGCAGAAACCCCCTCGGTGATGGCAGAGACTCTTCTCCGAAAGTGGGGTAAACTTTAGTCGGCGCTTGCCCGTCGCAGTCGAAAGCACCCTCAGGCTCACCCACCCCAACCTGCCAAACATATGACGCTCGTCGCCAAAGGACTCGAAGGAATTGTAGCCAACTCCACCTCCATCTCAGATGTCAGGGGAGACATCGGTCAACTCGTCTACGCCGGGTACGACATCAACGAGCTCGCCGGAAAAATCACCTTTGAGGAGGTGATCCACCTCCTTTGGCACGGCGAACTCCCCAACTCCAGCCAGTTGGAGACGCTGACAGCCAAGCTTCGTGCGGCACGCACCCTGCCCCAGCAGGTCGTCGACTTCCTGAAACTGGCGCCGGCCGATGCGGGCCCCATGGACGTGATCCGCACGGGCGTCTCGATGCTGGGCCTTTTCGACCATGCGGAGGGTGAAAGTGCCAACTACCAGCGCGCAGTGGATATCACGGCGAAGATCAGCCTCATCGCCGCCTACTTCCATCGGCTGAGACAGGGCAAGGATTTGCCTCCGATCCGCTCCGATTTGAGCGAGGCCGCCCATTTTCTTTACCTCATCAATGGCGAAGTGCCTACCAAAGAAGCGACTGACACGCTTGACATGGCCTACGTGCTCCACGCCGACCATGGGATGAATGCCAGTACATTTTCGGCGCGGGTCACTGTCGCTACACTCAGCGATGTCTTCTCCGCCGTGACCTCGGCAATCGGAACGCTCAAGGGCCCCCTCCATGGCGGTGCCAATGAGGGAGTCATACACATGCTTCAGGAAATTGGTTCCGAAGACCGGGTGGATCCTTGGCTTGAAGAACAGTTCGCCAAAAAGGCCAAGATCATGGGGATCGGTCACCGCGTGTACAAGGTGCTGGACCCGCGCGCCCCCCACCTCCGGAACATGGCGGTCAGGCTCACCGAGCAGCTCGGGGAACCAAAATGGATCCGCATGAGCGAGCGGATCGCTGAGGTCATGCTTACACGTAAGAACCTCAATGCCAACGTGGATTTCTACTCCGCCACGGTCTATTACTCCTTGGGGATACCTACGGACTTGTTCACTCCCATCTTTGCCATCTCGCGCACTTCCGGTTGGACCGCGCACATCCTTGAACAGTTGGCGGACAACCGCCTTTACCGGCCCCTCAGCGAATACACCGGACCGGAAGTCGGCAAGACGGTCAAGCCGATCGGATCGCGTTAGGCCTGACCAGACGTTCCCACTCCAAAAACAAGGCTCACGCAGAGTCGAGGAGAGGTGCACTGCGTTCAACCGTTGGTTCACTGCGGCGTACCCTTCAGCCTCTGCAGCTCGTTGTTTCGTCCGTTTTGCCTAGCCACTATCGGCTTTTGGGCGCAAGGAAACTTTCCGCCCGCGAAGGCCGCACATCGGGCAGGCCAGATCTCAATCATCGACACGCCGCAACTGGCGCATCAACTCTCGCCCCTCGCGCCCCGGATAGCACGCGCGAGGAGCCCACTCACCCTCCACCGCGAAACGCGCCCCGAAAAAGCCGTCCAACTCCCCGGGAGTCACGCCAAATGGAGGCCCGGTTTCGCCGGGGTCCAGACCCGGATCGATGAAAAAGGTCGCGAGCAAACGACCTCCAGGGCGGAGGAGCGCGTGAACGGATGTCACGTAGAGCTCACGGTCGCCGGGGTCGATCGCGCAGAAACAGGTGTGTTCCCAAATCCAGTCAAACGCGCCTGCCCACTCCGGCGGCGGGGTGAACAGGTTGCCCTCCTCAAACCGCAGACCCTCCCTCCGTCCAAAGGAGCGCGCCTCTCGGAGCGCGCTGGGTGCCAAGTCCAGCCCGATGACCTCGGCCCCTCCGGCCGCGGCGATCGCCCGCGCGTCATGCCCCCGCCCGCAACCGGGTACGAGCACCCGTCCCCGGAGCAAGCCGGCGTCCAAAAGAAACTTCAACTCGGGCGCGGGTGCCGATTTGTCCCAGGGCGTCTGCCCTTGTTGGTAGCGATTTTCCCAGTCGGTCATGGCGTTCTCCATTCAATCCGCAAGAGTTGTATCAGGCGGAGGCAGGGCGCAGAATGAAAAGTTCCACCTGTTTCTCCATCAACCTGCCCCGAGCGCTCTGCGGCTCCGCGTGCACTCTGTCGTATCCCCGGCACGTCGGGGTTGTTGTTCAGGGGATGGTCTCGCACACGTAAAGCCAGAGTGCCTCGCCGAACTCCCTCACGAGTTCCTCGCCAAGGCGGAAGCCAGCCTTCCGGTCCTCCACTACCGCGAAGACCGTTGAACCGGAGCCAGACATCAACGCCGCACACACCCCGGACCGTCCCACCAGCCAACGCTTCAAATCCGCAAGAAAAAGGTATTTCTCAAAAACGGGACGCTCTAAATCGTTCACGAATTCCAATCCGGCGTAGGTTTGACACCCGTAAGGCACCCCGGGAATCTCCGTGGCATCCTTCCACCGCCCAAAGGCCCACGGCGTGGACACCCCGAAGGCAGGCTTGATCAACAAGAGAGAAATGGAGGGAAGATTCGCGACCGGCTCAACGCGTTCCCCGCGGCCCCCGATCCACGCCGGCGACTGATAGACAAAAAACGGGACGTCCGACCCAATCAGGGCGCCCATTCCCGCAAGTGTAGCCCTCGGCAGGTTCGTTTGATAAAGGGCATCCAAGGCAATCAGGGTCGTGGCAGCGTCGCTGCTCCCGCCTCCAAGACCAGCCCCGTGGGGGATCGCCTTGCGCAGGGATATGGAAAGTCTGGGCAAAAGCCCGACACTTTCGCAAAAAAGCCGGGCGGCCCGCACTACTAGGTTTGACTCGTCAGAAGGCACCTCTGGCGCATTACAGGAGAACGAGAGGTCCCCCTCTTCCTTGTGGCCAAAAACCAATTCGTCGAACACGGACACTGGCACCATCAGGCTATGAAGCTCATGAAAGCCGTCGGATCGCCGTCCGAGAACCCGCAGCGATAAGTTGACTTTGGCGGGTGCAAGCCAGCGCATGGATGGGCTGAGTCTGGCTTGCTTCTGGGGAACACCACAACACGCAATTTCCCTTGATCCGGACAGACTACACCTCGAGTGCCAACTCACCAAGCAGCCAAACGTGCCGGCCACACTTGACACCCAGCCCCTTAATGTCCTCGTAGCCGAAGCTTTTTTTCTACAGGTCTGCCGTTGCGCCTTCCAATGCAGCCGCGTTTGAGTTGGCGCGATACTCATGAAGCTTGTTCCGCAGGGTCCGGATGCTGATTCCCAAAATCTCCGACGCGCGGGTCCTGTTTTTTCCGCAGGCTTCGAGCACCTCCAGAATGTGGTGCTTTTCCACCTCCGCCAGAGGCAATAGCGTCCCCTGCGGCAAGCACGGCGCCGCTGAGGAAGCCGGCACAGGGTTGACCACCACATCCTCTCGGACCCATGAGTCCGAAGAGTCGACAGACACCGCGCTAGCGGAGTGAGCGCCGAGTCCCGCCGGTGCGTCATGGATGGCCAGCGAGGCGGGAACAATCGGGGTTCCCAGTTCGCTCATGATGACCGCCCGTTCGATGGTGTTCTGCAATTCACGAACATTACCGGGCCAGCGGTGGGATTCAAGGACCTCGAGACAACTGGAGCTCAGTTCCATTTCTGAGCGCCCGTGCTGACGCGCAAACCGGTTCAGAAAATGGGACGCCAAAAGTCTGATGTCCCCCTCCCGGTCGCGAAGGGGTGGCACCGCAATCGGGAACACGTTGAGGCGGTAGTATAAGTCCTCCCGGAAATCCCCCTTGTCCACGGACTTGCGGAGATCACGGTTGGTGGTTGCCAAAACCCGCACGTCCACCTGAATCGTTTTGGTTCCCCCCACGCGCTCGAACTCGCGCTCCTGCAGCACCCTGAGCAGCTTGGCCTGCAACCTCGGTGAAATTTCGCTGATCTCATCCAGCAACAGAGTCCCGCCGTCGGCCAGTTCAAACCGTCCCTCCCGCCGTTCGGTCGCCCCGGTAAAGGAGCCCTTCTCGTGTCCGAAAAACTCGCTTTCCATCAGGTTTTCGGAAAGCGCCGCACAATTGACCCGGATATAGGGCGCATTGGCTCTGCTGCTCGCCTGATAGATGGCTTGGGCGACCAGTTCCTTGCCCGTTCCATTCTCCCCGTGGATCAGCACGGTGGCTTCGGTCGGCGCGACCTTGCGGAGCATTTCCCTCAAACGGTTCATTGGCTCGCTGGATCCCACCAGTTCCTTCGCGCCGGCGAGTTCGGCTGAAAGATACTCGTTGACCTTCACCATCTGGCGGTAGCTCTCGGCTTTCCGGACGAGCACCTCGATCTGACCAATCGAGAAAGGCTTGAGCAGGTAATCAAATGCCCCGGCCCGCATGCACTCCACCGCCGACTCCACGGTTCCAAATCCGCTCATCATAATAGAGAGCGGGGGCACTTTTGTGGCGGCAACGCGCTCTAGGAAGGTGGTGCCGGCCCCGTCCGGAAGCCGGACATCGACGAACGCCACATCGAACTGCTCGCGCTTCATGAGGCGCTCCGCCTCCGCAAGCGAGCCAGCACTGCTCACTCCATAACGCTTGCCCCGGAGCACCTCCTCGAAGGTTTTCCGGATGAAATGCTCGTCATCAATTACCAAGATTTTTTCAACGGCCATGGGCGGAGGCTGGCTTTCGCAACTCCCCTATACATGGACCCACTCGGCAAAAAAGTCATGTTTATTTCTGCTCCTCGTACCGTCGGCGGACCTGGTTGGCCGTGGGCTTCGGCAAAATATGCACCTCGCCGGAGGAAGAAGAAAGGGCGTGCTTGAGGAGAAGCTGCTCGTTCTCCTTGTCTAACAGCATCGACTTGAGAAGGATACGCTGCGCCTTCTGCGTCGCTGCACGGAGCGACGGTGTCTTTGCGAGTTTCCCCTCCCGGGCGGAAGCCTTTACCCTACCCAGAGACTCCTCCAAAGCCGCCAGCAGCATCTTCTTCTTGTCCAGGATCCCCTGTTGCATCAGTCGTCCCGAGTTCCGCAAAACCCGGTTCTCCTCGAGAAGAAAAGAGTAGACTTCCTCGCAGAGGGCCGAATGCGCAAAAACAGCATCGACCACCGAGGACGAGGTGTTTGGGGACCGGTTCTCGATTCTCATACGCCTCTTTTCGCTAAGGACGGACGCCCTTGGGCAAGGGCCGATTCAAGTCCGCACCCGCCACCGCGCGCAGTTTGGAGCGGAACTTGCCGTCCCAATCCAGTTGGTCCACACGCCATGCAGCCATTTGAACAAGATTCGCCACGCTCTGGGGCATCTTTTTCCAGCGGAACTCAGGCTTTTTGTTCTCCTCGACAATGTACTTGTAGCACTCCGCCGCCCTGGGCTCGATCCGTAGCCGCTCGAAACACAAGCCCATCTGGTAAACCACAGGCCAGCGCCACTCAGGGGAATCTTCAATCGCCGCAAGCGACTGGTAGATCGTCACAGCATTCACAAACTCCCCGCGCTGGTAGTAGTCGTTGGCAAACTCGTTCCCCGCTTTTTTCTGCCAAAAAGCCCACGCCTTGGGGTTTTCCTCCGCCTTGCCCTTCACGTCGCGCAGCAGGTCGATGACCGAGTCATAGGCATCCTGGGGACGCCCCTCCACTTTGTAGGCGGTCGCAAGCATGTAGCGGGCCTCCGCGGCGGACGCGTGCCGGCTGAAGTCCTTCAAGAAGCGCTCCAGCGCGTTGATCGCACCATTCATGTCGTTCCGCATAAATGTGCAGTGCGCAGACCGAAACATTGCCACCGCGCGCTCCTCTTTCGGCAGATCGGAGCGGAGGGCCATATTGTAAAACTTCTGCGCCTGATCGAAGTCTCCCTTCATGAAATACGTGTTCGCGATTTCCCGCTGCGCCTGACGGGAAATCCCCTGAAAGCGCTGGAAATCGGAGCTTCCGACCTTCATGGCCAACTGGATAACCCCGTAGTAACGCGAAATTGCCATCTGGTAGGCGCCCGCTTCCCGATAAAGCTGAGCCAGTTTCAACAGCCACACGGGCACCTCAGTGTCGCCGTCCAATATCGTCGTCAGTTTTTCGAGGATAGCAATCGCCTTGGTCAAATCCCCCTTCTCCTCGTACACTGCGGCAACCTCGGTGAGCGCAACCTTTTTTTCGGCATGGGGAAGATCGACGGCAACCAAGGATTCGAGCAGGCCCCGAGCCACTTCCTCTTCCCCTCGCTTGATGGCATCCCGCGCCTTGTCACAGAAGGCTTTGATCTCCGCCGCTTTCTGCTGCTCAGGCGTGAGCTTTACTGTCTCCTTGCCCTTACCCTTGCCCTTCTTTTTTGCCGCATCACCCAAAGCATCATCATTCCCGAACCGAGACTTCTTTTTGACCTCCCCTGTCGCGGGTTCACCGGCGGCAGAGGTTCCCGCCCCCAGCGCGGCAGCGGCTGCCGCGGCAGCAGCTTCTATCGAGGGCGACGCCTCCGCCGAGGGAGCCACGGTGCCAGGCACCTTCGCCGTTTCAGCGGCGCCACCATTCCCTGAAGCGGGCGCCGGCGTCGCAACAGCCTCCGTCTTCGACTCAGGACGGTTTTGCGGTGTTATTTGCGCTGAAGATGGCGAACCGGCGGCGGCCGCCTCGGGCTTTGGTGACTGATCCTTGGCTTCCGTCGGTTTCTCCTCTGCGATCGCGGCCTTCGGATTGCCTACAGCGGCCTTCGCTTCCGCCGCGGAAGACGGATTCGGAGCCGCTTTCTCGGGAAGCGGTTCAAGCTTCTCCACAGCCTTACCCTTTTTTACAGGTACCGCCACTTGGGAAGGGACGCTTGCCCCGGTAGTTCCCGCACCCGCGGGGGCTCCCTCGCGAGATTTCTCGGCCGCAATTGCAGCCCGGGCCGCTTTCAAAGATGCTATCGCCGCCTCCGCGGAGTTGATGGCCGACTCGTTAGCCGAGCGCATTTCTTCAGTGACTAACGAAGAAGCCGTTCCACCACCCACCGCGGCTTGAGTTGGTTGCTGTCCTTCCTTGGGTGCTGCAGTCCCATTCGGGACAGGCGCAGCAAGGAGAACGGAAGGGAAACTCAGACCAACAAACGCAAGGGCAGCACCTCGGCGCAGGAAACTCATATCAATTCCGGTAGGTTGCGCGGCTCTGGGGAATCACGTTGCCGCCTGCCGGGGGCCTTGCAGCCTGGAAGACCGGGTCAAACAAATAACGGTTTTGCCGTTTCAGAGTGTCCGGATCGGGAGGTGGTTGCTGGAAAAATTCGAGGACCTCGTCGTTGGGGCCACCTCCAGAACCGGTTCCTGCATCAAGAAAGGCATCGGGCACCTTTGGTCCCCCCTCCACCGAACCTGGAGGCACCGGAATGCCCCGGCCGAAAATGCTGCGATATGCCTCGATGGCCTCGGTGCGGGCCATCGCCTCGGCGGTGCGGCTTAACTCCGGTTTCTTGGAGGATGCAACCCGGGGAGGGGTACGCTCGCTCCCGCCGGGGGTCGTAGGTCCAAATCGCATCGGAGCGGGACCCGTCGTGGCAAGATATCCAACCTGTCTAAAAACGAAGGGGTAGTTCGAAGCAGAAGCACCCGGCTTCTCATGGGCAGGGGGTGACGCTTGAGTCGCGCCGGGCGGGGCGCTTTCGGCAGGCACGGCGACACAGTGTGAACCCGAAGCCAAGGCCGCCGAAACCAGCAAGATAGTGAGGTGATATCGCATCTCGACCCTTTTCAGAGCACGATTCTTGCCATTTTTTGGCAAAACCAGTCCCCCCCGGGAAATTGTCCTGAGACAACGCCCTCGCGTCCCACTTCTCAGACGAGGATTCTACCCTCCGTAAAGGCGCAGCAACACCCAAAGAATCATCCCGGTCATCCAATCCAGACCGGGGAGCGCCACCCCGGGGCGGCGAGCGTCAGTGGCGGTCACGTGAATCCGAATGGAGAAACTTTGCGACGGTTGTCTTGTGCGGATCCCGGAACCCGTGAAAGAAGAAAGATTGCCGGGGGAGGGGGTGCCAGGGGGGAGAATTGAACTCCCGACCAAGGGCTTATGAGTCCCCTGCTCTACCTCTGAGCTACCCTGGCGGCTGAGCGCTGAGCGCTGGACGCTGCTGGCAACCTTGTTACAAAGGCCACGAGGGTTGCAAGCGGAGAAACGCAGAGAAACGCATGGCCAGCTTCAAGAGGTTAGGGTGAAATCACAGCCGTGAAGATCGCGCTCATCCATTACACTGCGCCGCCTGTGACAGGGGGCGTTGAGCGCGTGGTGGGGGAGCAGATCAGCCTGCTGCGAAGCCAGGGCCACCATGTCAGCCTTGCCTGCTTCGAGGGCGGTGGCGAGGGGGTCGCCGACGCCTTTATCCCGTTGAGCAGGAACTCCACACACGACGATTTTACCGCGTATCTCGGCGCCGCTCTCACAGGGATGGACTGCGTGCTGATGCACAACGTGGGCTCCATGCCTTTCGCGCCCGAACTGACCCGAGCCCTCCAATCCCTCGCCCATGCCCACTCGCAAACCCGCTGGATCTGTTGGGTCCACGACTTGGCGCTCGGCAACCCCGACTACCCCTCTGCCTCCCCGACGCCTCACCATCCCTATGCGAACGCTTGCCCCGCGTGGGAGTATGTCGCGATCTCGCCCCTCCGCGCCCAGGAGGTTCAGGACCGCCTCCGGGTCCCGTGCGGAATGGTGCCAAACGGAGTGGATCCCGCCGCCACGCTCCAGATTTCGCCTGCCGTGGCCGCCCTTGCCGAACACTTGGGGCTTTGGGATGCCGACGCAGTGCTTTTCAATCCCTCAAGACTGCTCCCCCGGAAGACCTTGGAGACGGGAATCCACCTCGCCGGGCATCTCCGCGCCGAGGGATTTGACCTCCGTTACCTGATTACCGGATCCGCAGACCCCCACAATCCTGTTCACTCAAGCTATGCGAAAATGCTCGGTTCGCTCGTACGCGCGCTCCAACTCTGCGACTCCGTGTTTTTTCTGAGCGCGCGGATGGCCGTGGGTGCGGGAGAGTTGTCCGACTTTTACCAAACCGCTGATGCGGTGTTTCTTTCCGGAGAACGCGAGGGCTTCGGCCTGCCGGTTTTGGAGGCGGGTGTTTTTGGCAAACCCGTCTTCTGCCCTGACACCCCGCCGATGAACACGCTGCCGGGGGCGCTGGCCTACCCGCGCGATATTTCCATTTCGGACCTTGCGGCGTGGATGAGACGGCAGTTGAAAGGTCGTGAAACGATTCTGGCTCGCAGACACATTCTCCGCACCTACCGATGGCCATCCATTTACCGCAGCCATATAGCCCCGCTCCTCGCTCGACCACCCGCCGCCCGATGAAGTTTCAACACCTCGAGCACCCGACCCTCGGTTCGGGAGCGCTCAACGCCCTCCTGTTCGCCTCGCACGGCGACCCTTTTTCCGTCCTCGGCATCCACCCGCACGGTGCCGACAAGGTGCTGCGCGTGTTCCGTCCGGATGCACAATCCGTGCGGATCCTCCCCCTTCCAGAGCATGATTTCGAGGAGGAATCCCCACAGCCCGAGAATCTTTCGATCACCCATTCCGGCGGGCTCTTTGAGTTGCTCCTGCTCAACGCCCCCCCCGCATTGCGCTACCGACTCGAACTGACCCTCCGCTGCGGCGCAATCCTTGAGACCGCGGATCCCTACGGCTTCGAGCGGATCTTCAGCGAGTTTGACGCCCACCTGCTCGGAGAGGGCCAGCACTGGAATCTGTACGAACGCCTTGGCGCCCACCTGCGCACCCTCGACGACTGCGGCGGTTGCGCGTTCCACGTATGGGCGCCAAATGCGCAGAGGGTATCTGTCGTGGGCGACTTCAACGGCTGGGACGGCCGGATCCACCCGATGCGCAAACTCCTCGAGTGCGGGGTTTGGGAACTCTTCATCCCCGGCCTGACGGAGGGGGCCCACTACAAGTTTGAGGTGCTTAACGCTCAAAATCAGGTGGTCCTCAAGAGTGACCCTTTCGCTTTTTTCTCCCAAAACAACCTCCAAACCGCCTCGCTCGTCTTTGACCTGCATCGCTTTCAATGGTCGGACGAAGCCTGGATGGAGGCGCGCCGCACCAAACAGTGGCACCGCGAGCCCGTCGCCATCTACGAGGTGCACCTAGGCTCCTGGCGTCGGAAACCCGAGGAGGGCAACCGCCCGCTGACCTACCGGGAACTCGCCGCCGAACTCGTCCCATACGCCAAGGAAATGGGCTACACCCATCTGGAACTACTTCCCGTTGCGGAACATCCCTTCGAAGGCTCCTGGGGTTACCAGGTCACCGGATACTTTGCCCCCACCAGCCGCCACGGCAACCCGGACGACTTCCGCTTCTTCGTAAATGCGGCCCACCAAGCGGGCCTTGGCGTCATTCTCGACTGGGTCCCAGGGCATTTTCCCAAGGACCTTCACGGGCTCTCGGAGTTCGACGGCACCCGCCTCTACGAACACTCCGATCCACGGCAGCGGGAACACTGCGACTGGGGGACGCTCATCTTCAACTTCGGCCGTAACGAAGTGCGCAATTTTCTGATTTCCAACGCCCTCTTCTGGTTTGACCTTTACCACATCGACGGCCTGCGCGTCGATGCGGTCGCCTCCATGCTCTACCTCGATTATTCACGCAGGGCCGGTGAGTGGGTCCCCAACATTTACGGGGGGCGCGAAAACCTCGAGGCCATCTACTTTCTGCAAAGGTTCAACGAAGTCTGCTATGGCCGCTTCCCAGGAATCATGACGATCGCGGAAGAATCCACCGCCTGGCCGGGGGTCTCGCGCCCGGCGCACCTCGGGGGACTGGGATTTGGGTTCAAATGGAACATGGGGTGGATGCACGATTTCCTAAGCTACATGGGCCGCGAACCCGTCCACCGCCGCTTTCATCAGGGGGAGATTACCTTCTCTCTCCTGTACGCGTACCACGAGCATTTCATGCTGGTTCTCAGCCATGACGAGGTCGTGCATGGAAAAGGCTCACTCCTCAACAAAATGCCGGGGGACGAGTGGCAGAAGTTCGCAAACCTCCGCATGCTTTACGCGTGGATGTACGCACACCCCGGCCGAAAACTCCTTTTCATGGGGGGCGAGTTCGGCCAGTGGGCCGAGTGGAACCACAACCGCAGCCTCGACTGGCACCTGCTTTCCGGCCCCTTTCACGACGGCCTGCGCCGCCTGGTCCAGCATCTCAACTGGCTCTACACCCACGAACCGGCCCTCCACCAACTCGAGGACTCCCACGAGGGATTCGAGTGGATTGACTTCCACGATTCCGACGCCTCCGTCGTTTCCTTCCTGCGCAAGGGCGCATCCGGAGAATTCCTAGTGGTGTTAGTCAACGCCACCCCGGTTCCTCGCCCGGGTTACAGAGTGGGTGTGCCTCGGGAAGGTTTCTACAGTGAGATTCTCAACACCGATGGCGAAACCTACGGCGGCTCAAACCTCGGGAACGGAGGGGGCGTTTGGGCGCAGCAACATGGATGGCAGGGGCGCTCCCATTCGCTGCTCCTCCATATGCCTCCTCTCGCCGTTCTCATTCTCAAGCTCGAAGCGCCGGCACTCATCAAGCCGCGGGCCGGGTCCGCTCTTGACCCGCACACCACTGCGGATTCCCCCTAGGCTCGCACCTGACGCCCGAACCCGCGTAGTTGCCCGGCAAAATGCCGACTTCGCCATCTCCCCACGCCGACCGCCGAAACACCGCGCCACACCGATTGCCATTGCAAGGAAACACTTTATTTCTTAGACTAAAATTCAGTTCCCCAACATTTACTCCCCTAATTCCCCTATGAAACGCACCATCGAAAACAGGTCAGGATTCACACTCATCGAACTGCTGGTGGTCATCACCATCATCGGCATCTTGGCGACACTCGCCCCGGCGGCCATCAACGGGGTGCTGGTAAACGCCAACCAAGCCAAAGCGCTCAACGGTGCGCGCAACATCGGCCTCGCGCTAAAACTTTATGCCAACGACCACGACGGCTTGTACCCGACCGGTTCCTCAGCCAGAGATGCGTTCAACACCCTGCTTCCCGCTGACTCGAGTTCCTCGGGCTACATCAAGGACAAGAAGGCCTTCCTGGTGAAGGGCTCCGCGTGGACCCCAACTCAAGCGCCTTCCACGGACACCAAACTCGGGGACAAGGAGAACCACTTTGCGTACTTCTCGGGTCTGGCGTCCGACGGGGGCGAGGACTGGCCGATCGTTTTTGACGGTCCCGCCTCGGATGACGGAACGTATTCGGCCAAAAAGACCGAGAAAGGTGGAGTGTGGGAGGGCAAGG
Source organism: Chthoniobacteraceae bacterium (assembly GCA_044376515.1). Classification (GTDB taxonomy): domain Bacteria; phylum Verrucomicrobiota; class Verrucomicrobiia; order Chthoniobacterales; family Chthoniobacteraceae; genus Chth-196. The sequence continues at coordinate 19,236 of JBILKV010000057.1, forward strand.
TGGCCGTCGTTGTGAGGCTCAACGGATCTGCCGCCAAGGAACCCCTCACCGAACTCAAGCTCCAGACCAATGGACAAACCAACGCTCTCAAGCCAGGCGAGGGATGGATCACCAACGGCAAGTACGCCGCCCCCTACTAGTGCCGTTACTGCCAGTCGTTTTTCCGAAAGGGCTTCCCATGGGAAGCCCTTTCGCTTTGGGAGGGAATACTCAGACCGGTACCCGCACGGAGATCTCACCGAAATCCAAACCAAGTGCGGATTCCGCCACGCGGAGGAAAGCCGTCGAGGGGTCGGTCAGCACCACCCGCATCCCGCCCGGTTGCCCGTTCGGAGCCTCCATGCCGCGAGCACGGAGGGCCGCACGCACCTCCAGCGCACAATTTTGGGCGGAATCCACCAGCCCAACACCGCCCCCCACGCGGCGCTCAAGCGCCGCGTGCAAAAGGGGGTAGTGGGTGCAACCCAACACCAAAATATCGATCCCGCTGGCCAGCATGGGATCCAGGTAACGCGCGATGACTTGCTCCGTGACAGGATCCTCCAGCCATCCCTCCTCGATCAGGGGGACCAGCAAGGGACAAGCTTGGGCGTGAACCTCTGCGGCGGGATCCAGCGCAAGGATGGCCCTCTCGTACGCCCGACTTTGAACGGTGGCCCGGGTTCCAATCACCCCGATCCTCCGATTCCGGGTGGCCGCAACCGCGGCGGCGGCTCCCGGGCGGATCACCCCCACCACAGGCACTGTCAACTGAGCTTCCAGGGCCGGGACGGCGAGTGCCGAGGCGGTGTTGCAGGCAACCACGATCAGCTTGGCCCCCTCGGCGAGGAGCATCCGGCTGATCTCAAAGCTGTACCGCTCTATTGTTTCGGGACTCTTGCCACCGTAAGGAACACGGGCGGTGTCCCCGACGTAGAAAATCCTCTCGGCTGGAAGCAGTTCCCGAAGCGCCGCAGCCACCGTCAGTCCGCCGATCCCCGAGTCGAACACCCCGATCGGGCGGGTCGCATCGGCTAGGGCACTGTAGTGGGCTTTTGGATCCATGGAGAGTCTTTCCAAAGCGCCCGATCAGAGGGCGCGCGCGGGTCTTCACTGGAAGTCTAGGCGGCCCCGACTCCCACCGCCCGCCTGTAATTTTTTACCCCCTGCAAAATAGCTCCTGCGACCTGCTGGCGGTACCACGGAGAGGCAATCCAGCGGCTGTCCTCAGGATTCGAGAGAAAACCGGCCTCCACCAAAACACCGGGCACCGTAGCCTCCCTGATCACCAAAAAACGAGCCCGCTTAACGCCGCGGTCCGACAGTTTGCAACTGGCCACCAGTGCGGCGTGTGTTGCGGTCGCAAGCGCCGAATTCTCGGCGTCACGCGCGTTGCCCGGATACAGGGCGATTTCCGAGACCCGTGTTCCATCGGAAGCCATGGAGGGAACTCCGCGCGGGGAGAGTGCATAGGTCTCAACCCCTGTGCCGTTTTCGCCGGAGTTAAAGTGAACGGAAATAAACAGGGACCGGGGGTGCCTGTTGGCAACCTTTGCCCTCATTTCAAGGGGTACGAATTCGTCTGCCGTGCGCGTCATCACCACCTTGTATCCGGCGCTCCAGAGGAGTTGAGCCGCCCTGATGCAGACATCCAGCGTGTGGTTTTTCTCAAACCCGGCCGGCCCGGAAGCGCCGTTGTCGCCCCCCCCGTGCCCGGGATCCAACACGACGGTGTCCACCAGTTCGGCGCCCTGGATTTTGCTCGGTCGCAGCACAGGCTCCACGAGCTTGACCAGATCCACCCGCGAAATGCAAAGCGCACGTTCCAACTCCTGCACCGGAAAACTCAGGATGAATTTCACCCGACTGATCCAAAACTCGCGCGAGGAAGACTGTCCGCGCAACACCCCGCCGGATGCCCCGATCAAAAAATCCTGTCCGCTTCGGAGCACCCCACCGAGGTTGTAAAAATTGCCCACCTGTTCAAGGGGGAGGTAGTCGCGTCCCGCGTATTTGATCGGTGTCCAGATCTGGTTCGCCACAGCCCTGACAGGAGAGGACCCAAATACGGAGGCCAGTCCGAAACAACTCAATAGCGCCCGTCGGCGCGACAGGGGAATCTGAGAAAACACTGGGAAGTCGGAATGTTCCATCGAACCCTCTCACTCTTCTATTGCGGCATGTCCGAGGCAAGTTGTGTTTGGTCTTTCAACGGGAAGTATCAAACCGGCAACCCTCTCAAAGTCGCCGCCATGACATCGCCGGTTTGGGTGATTGCGGTGATCGATAAAAAAAGCTGATCGAAAAGATCCCCGTCATCTCAACTTGTGGAGCGGATTGCCGGCGTTCTTGCCCTCAAGGTCCCGCCCGCTCCCCTTCCCACCTCCTGCGTGGCAGACGATCCACAATCCGGGGATCCGTTCCCCGACTCCGACAACGTATTTAACGACGGATCGCTTGCGCCGAGCCCTGTTTATTTTTGGGTCTGACTGGGAGGAAAAGCACCGCGCTCTAATTTCCCGATACCGTAAGGCGTTCGCCGGGGCCTGCCGAGACAAATGCTGCTTGGGTGAGGGGAAAAACGTATGGATGGTGGCAAGTGGCTCAGTTTTTCTTCCGAGCGAGTTCGGACCTAAGGAAATCCCCCCATGTTCCGCGCGTGAGAGGCAATTCTCCCTTGCGCGGGCCCCACAAAGGGACCGCACGCGCGTGATTCGCGGAAACGGAGCGAAAATTCTTACCACTCAGTTGGGGTAGTTGGAGCCCACCCTTGGAGCAACGTGGCCGTGGCATCGGACGGGTCTGTGAAGGGGGAGCGCGCTTAAACGGTGACAAGACAGCACGGTTTTATGTTTAACGGATGGCAACTGATTAAATTTCATCAAAATGTCAATATTAGCCAACTCCACGATAAACGGCGCCGACAATGTTTGGGTGCTTGTGAGCACAGCCCTCGTGCTGATGATGTGCATTCCCGGTCTTTTCCTTTTTTACGGCGGCTTGGTCCGCGGCAGGAATGTGCTTTCAGTGGCGGCGCAGTGTCTGGCGCTCACAGCGGTGGGAATCCTGATGTGGTGGGGATTTGGCTACAGTCTGGTTTTTGGGAAGAGTTTTGCTGAGGGCGGTTCGCTGTTGCGGCATTTCTTCGGGGGCACGGAACATCTGGGCTTTCAGGGAGTGGGGGTGGAGCCAAGTCCGTACGAAGGGCGGATCTTTGCGGGAGCCTTTGCGCTGTTTCAGGCGATGTTCGCAGCCATCACTCCGGCTTTGATTATCGGTGCGGTGGCAGAGCGCATGCGCTTTAGTGCGGTCCTTTTGTTTTCCGTCCTCTGGACGGTGGGGGTCTACTACCCGGTGGCGCACGCGGTTTGGGGTGCCACGGGGGCGTTTGCGGGGCTCGCCAACGCCGAGTCCCCTTTTAAGGCTCTGGATTTTGCCGGGGGAATCGTGGTGCACATGACCTCGGGTTGGTCGGCCCTGTTGCTTTGCGTCATGGTCGGGCCCCGGGTGGGGTTTGGGAAGCGCGCGATGCCTCCGCACAGCATGGTGCTTTGCGTGCTCGGAACGGGGATGCTTTGGACTGGGTGGTATGGCTTCAATGCGGGCTCGGCGTTGGCTGCGGACGGAGTGGCGCTGCAGGCGTTTTTGACGACTACCCTCTCAGCAAGCACGGCAATGTTGACCTGGGCTTTGGTGGAACGCGTGCACCGTGGGAAGATTTCGGTGCTCGGGCTGTGCTCGGGCGCGGTGGCCGGTCTGGCGACCATCACCAACGCGGCGGGTTTTGTATCCGGAGTCTCGTCGGTGGGAATCGGGCTGATTGCGGGTGTCCTTTCATACGCGGCGTGCTCGTGGCTGAAGCCCTTGCTTGGATATGACGACGCCCTGGACACCTTTGGCGTACACGGAGTGGGGGGCAC
>JBILKV010000058.1:0-22923 GCA_044376515.1 Chthoniobacteraceae bacterium
CTGTCCACGACCCCACTCCGCCGACCCCCACCACACAGACGTGCGCATGAGCCAACCGCTCCAACCCGTCCCGCCCGTACAGGCGTGCCACCCCACCAAAACGTCTCTCCGATTCAAGCGCGATCATTCCCGGCTTTCCGCGTATGCCTCCAGCACCTCCCGGGTGACCACATACCGGGTGCCGCACCTCGGACAGTTCATCCGCAGCGAGGCGTCCCCGCCGAACAACGCCTCCGGGTCGCGCCCCATGGCGGTAGCAAGAATTTGCAGCATCCGCTCCTGCGAACAGCCGCATTCCCACCGGTAAAACCGCTTCTCCAGCAGACTCAGTGTCTCAAAGGAGTCCAGCTTTCGGACCTGCTCCAAAGTCAACCCCTCGATCCAACCCTCCTCACAGTCAGGCTGGGCCGACACCATCACGAAATCCTCGGGCTCGATCTCAAAAAACCGAGCGGGCCGCTGTTCGCTCTGGAGATAAAACCGCTCCACCGCAGCCAACACCGGGCCGTCCTCAAACTCCACCACGCTCCGGCTCGGGGAGGAACGGGTGCGGACCACGTCAGCGCAGAACAGGTTGCGCCCCGTTTTCTTGACGTCCTCGGTGAAAAGCTGCCCGACGATCCGGCCGGTGGGGTTTTCGCAGTTTACGAACAGGTTCAATTCCAGTGCCTCCCAGTGCAGGGTCCACGCAATGGACTCGCCCCAAGGGCGTGCGGCACCGTGCAGCAGTCCGGCGGCAAGGGCCTCCTTGAGCATCACGTCATGCTGCACCGCGTGCTGCCTGCCCAACTGCCCCTGATGCAGGTAGTAGTCGATGTAAAGGTCCCCCATGTCGGCACGGGTCACCAGAGCGTTTCGCCCCCTCACAAAGTAGCTGCGCACCTCCAAACCTGCAGACTCGACGCGTGGTTCCATTGCGTTAGGATAACGCCTAAGCGTCCCGCTGAAAAAACTTTTGTCTATCGGAGGCCCCGCCCCCAGGGTTTACCCTCGTGATGATGCACCTATCTCCCCGAGCCCAGTCCCCCCGTGCGGCCTTCGCGCCGCTCCTCTTGTCAGGCCTCGCCGTGGCGCACGCCCCCTTTTTCTCCCCCAACCTCTCCGCCGCTGAGGAGCCCAAGCGCGTCGTCCTGGTGACGATCACCACGGGGTTCCGCCACAGTTCGATCGCCTCGGCGGAAAAGATTCTCCAAAAGCTCGCCGACGAATCCAAGGCGTTCACGATTGTCGACAAGCTCCAGCAACCCAGCATCACCGTCGCACGCAAACCCGCCCCGCCGCGGCCCCTTGCCCCCGGCGCGGACGACAACGCCAAAAAGCGTTTCGAGGCGGACACCCAGCGCTACGAGGAAGCCTTGGCCAAGTGGACTCCCGAAATCGACGCGCAGGCCAAGGCCGCCAAGGAGCAATTGGACAAGGAAATCGTCGCCGCACTGGCCCGCCTGGCCCCGGCCGAACTGGACGCAAAAAAGATCGACGGTGTCATCTTCGCCAACACCACCGGAGACCTCCCGCTTCCGGACAAGGAAGGGTTCATTCAATGGATTGGCAAAGGACACGGCTTCATGGCCATGCACTCGGCCAGCGACACCCTCCACGGTTTTCGCGGCTACAGCGCCATGCTCGGCGGGGAATTTGAAACCCACGGCGGCCAGACCTCCGTCGACCTGACCGCCTTGGACCCGGCACACCCGGCGGCCGCCGGTCTTCCCTCCCCCTGGCCGATCGCAAAGGAGGAAATGTACCGGATCCGCACTTATGACCGCACCCGGGTGCGCGACATTTTTGCCTCACCGGTGATCCCGATGGATGGCAGGCCGGATCAAGGCATGCCCGGACACTTCCCGGTTTCCTGGGTGCGTTCCGAAGGGAAAGGCCGTGTTTTCTACACCTCGCTCGGCCACAGGGAGGACCTGTGGGATGATGACGCCAACGTGCGCGACCGCGTCAACAGCCCCGAGGTGGCGCAGCGCTTCCAGAAACACATCTTGGGGGGAATCCGCTGGGCGCTCGGCCTTGCCCCCGGTTCCTCCGAACCGCAGCACTAAATCCCTGTCCCAGAGCGCCTCCCCCACCCGCGCCGCAATGCAAAAGCTGCCCGCCAGCGCCGTCTTGGTTCTCTCCCTCGCATCCTCCCCGCTTTTTGGGGCGGACGCCGGGGCAGACTTCTTTGAAAAAAAGGTGCGTCCAATCCTGCTGGACCGCTGTTACGAGTGTCACAGCGCCGAGCACAAGATCAAGGGGGGCCTCCGGTTGGATTCCCGCGAAGGCTGGCAAAAAGGAGGCGATTCCGGACCGGCCGCCCATCCGGGTGCCCCGGAAAAAAGCCTCCTCGTCGAGGCCGTGCGCTATGCGAACAGGGACATGCAGATGCCCCCGAAGCAGCGCCTGCCGAAAGAGGAGATCGCCGTCCTCGAAGAATGGGTCCGGATGGGGGCTCCCGATCCGCGCTCTGGGGTGGCCGTCGCGAAGAAGCAAACCGGCATGAGCCTCGAGGCGGGACGCAAGTTCTGGTCATACGCGCCGGTCCAAAATCCCGCCCCACCCAAGGTAGCCGACGCGGGATGGCCCCGCTCCGACATCGACCGTTTCACGCTGGCCGCCATGGAACGTGCCGGACTGTCCCCAGCGCCGGATGCATCCCTCCTCATTCTGGCCCGCCGCCTCCACTTTGACCTGACCGGCCTTCCGCCGACGCCGGAGCAACTCGAGAGTTTCCTCAAAGCAGCGGCAGTGGACCGTGGATCGGCGATCGGGACGCTCGTAGATGAGCTCATGGCAAGCCCGCACTTTGGAGAAGCCTGGGGCAGCCACTGGCTGGACATTGCCCGGTTTGCGGAATCCAGCGGCGGCGGCCGCACGCTCTTGTTCAGGGACGCTTGGCGGTTCCGAGACTACGTGCTGGAGTCGCTCAACGCCGATGTCCCGCTCAAACAACTCATCCGCGAGCACATCGCCGGGGACCTTCTGAAGAGCAATGCCCCCGCCGAACGCCGCCGCCAACTCGCGGCCACGGCTTTCCTTGCACTGGGGCCCACCAACTACGAGGAGCAGGACAAGCAACAACTCCGCTTCGACGTCATCGACGAGCAAATTGACACGGTGGGGCGCGCCTTCCTCGGCCAAACGCTCGGGTGCGCCCGCTGTCACGACCACAAGTTCGACCCGGTCAGCCAGCGCGACTACTATGCGCTTGCCGGCATCTTCGCCTCCACGCGGACCCTCTTCAACTACACCGACAACGTGGCCCGCTGGATCGTCCACCCCCTCCCCGCGGACGGTCCGCAGGAGGAAAAATTGCGGGAGCACGAACAACTCCTCGCGAAGCTTCGTTCGGAGATCGATGTGGCCAAAAGCGCGCTCGCCGAGAGAGCCAAGGCCGCCAGCGCCGAGACCACCACGGCAGGCACGGCGTTGGATCTGTCCCGGATTCCGGGGATCGTTTTGGATGATTCCGACGCCCGGGTTGTTGGTTCTTGGAAGCTTTCGTCTTTCGTGCGCAGCTACATCGGCAAGGGCTACCTTTCGGATGAAAACAAGGGCAAGGGGGAAAAGACCGTCACCTTCACGCCAGCCCTCCCCGAGAGCGGACGCTTCGAGGTGCGCCTCGCCTACTCCCACGGCTCCAACCGTGCGAAAAATGTGCGCGTCAGCGTCCTCCATGCGGATGGAGAGGACTCCATCTTTGTCGACCAGTCAGAGCCCCCTCCCATCGAAGGACACTTTGTTTCGCTCGGGAAGTTCCGGTTCGAAAAGGATGGGGCCGGCTACGTGCTGATCACCAACGAGGGCACGACGGGCTTTGTGGTGGTCGACGCCCTCCAACTTCTTCCAGAGAAATCCGATAAAAAACCAGCCACGGACGCCGCCGAAACCGCCAAACCGGGAAACCGCGGGGAAACACAGCCCCAGATTTCAGGCCGTAAGGAACTCGCGGCCATGGAAGCCGAACTCAAAAAACGGGTGGCGGAGGGTCCCGTGCGTTCCCAGACCATGGCCGTCCAGGACAGCGCCGAGGTCGACGGCACCCAAATCCGGGTGCGCGGGGTGGAGCGTCAGAAAGGCGAGAAAGTGCCGCGCGGTTTTCTCCAAGTCACACTGGCCGGGGACCAACCCGAACTGCCTGCGAACCAGAGCGGCCGGCTGGAGTTGGCCGATTGGATCGTCTCGGACACCAATCCGCTCACCGCCAGAGTCCTGGCCAACCGGGTGTGGACTTGGCTGTACGGCAACGGCCTTGTCCGCACCGTCGACAACTTTGGAACCACGGGCGAGGCGCCCACGCACCCCGAGTTGCTCGACCACCTCGCCTCGCGCCTCATCGCGGAGGGATGGAGCCTCAAAAAACTGGTGCGCGAGATTGTCCTCAGCCGCACCTGGCAACAGGCCGCACAAGCCCCCACCGCCCGGGACCCCGACAACCGTCTGCTCGCCCATGCGAACCGTCGCCGGCTTGGCGCGGAACAAATCCGCGATGCCCTGCTCCTAGCCGCCGGAAAGCTCGACGCGCGGATCGGCGGCGGCAACATCGAAGGCGCTGGCGACATCGACGCCAACAATTTCTCCGCCCAGAACATCGAATACAACTACGTCTACGGAGATGTGCGGCGCAGCTTCTACACGCCCGCTTTCCGCAACAAGCGTCTCGAATTGTTCGAGGTGTTTGATTTCGGCAACATCAACCAACCCGTCGGCCAGCGTACCTCCAGCACCGTGGCGCCGCAGGCTTTGTACTTCCTCAACAGTCCCTTTGTCACCGCACAGGCGGAGGCCGCCAGCGCCATCACCCTTGCCAAACAAGGCGACACGGCGGCGCGCCTCCATACCGCGTGCCTCCGGCTCCTGGGACGCCCGCCCAGCGCTGCGGAGGTTGGCATCTTCGAACGTTTTCTGCGCACCGCCCCCACGCCGGAACAAGGCTGGAAGCAGATTCATCAGGCGCTGTTCGCCTCGCTGGACTTCCGTTACATCGACTGAGTTTTGCCAAGCCGCCCGCCCATGAACCCGACACTTTTCTCGCGCAGACAGGCCCTCCAAACCCTCGGTTGCGGTTTCGGCTCCCTCGCGCTGGCCGGACTCGCCGCGGGAGCCCACCCGCCTGCGGTGGCCCGCACGCAGGTGGCCCGGGCAAAGCGCATCATCTTCCTCTTCATGCAGGGCGGGGTCAGCCACGTGGACTCCTTCGACTACAAACCCAAACTGGCCGCCGAAGACGGTAGGCTGCTTGATTTCGCCGATTTACGTTCCATCGCCAAGACCGGTAAAAGCCCGCAACAACGGGTAATGAAATCGCTCTGGGATTTTTCCCAGCATGGTCAGAGCGGGCTGTGGGGTTCCAAGTTGTTTCCCGAGATGTGTGCGCATCTGGACGAGTTGTGCGTGATCCGTTCGATGCACACCGAGGGCATCGCACACGGGCCGGCGACCCTCTTCCTGCACACTGGGACGACTACGTTTGTGCGACCCTCCATGGGGGCTTGGATCAACTACGGCCTCGGCTCCGAAAACCAGAACATGCCCGGGTTCGTCACCATCAGCCCCAGTCTGGGCAACGGTGGCCCGCGCAACTATGGCAACGCCTTCCTCCCCGCCGTGTATCAGGGCACCCCCATCGGCCGCGCCGGCATCGCCGCCAAGGACGCCTCCATCGGCAACCTGCGCCCTGCCACCTCCGAACAGGAAGCCCGGCGCCAGTTCGACCTGCTGCGCGAACTCAACACAGAACAACTCCGCCACAAACCCGGCGAATCCGAGTTGGAAGCCGTCCTCCAGAGCTACGAACTGGCTTGGCGCATGCAGGGAACCGCGCCGTCTGTCCTTGGCATCGAGGGTGAATCACCCGAAACCCTCGCCCTCTACGGCATCGGCAAGGCGCCCACCGACAACTTCGGCCGCCAGTGCCTGCTGGCACGACGCTTGTGCGAATCGGGCGTACGCTTCGTTCAGGTCAATTACGGTGACAACACCAACAACCCCGCCTGGGATCAGCATTCCAATCTCAAAAAGCACGGCGACCACGCCGCCGCCGTGGATCGGCCTGTTGCGGGCCTCCTCGCCGACCTCAAACAACGCGGCCTGCTCGAGGATACCATCGTCTGGTGGGGTGGCGAATTCGGCCGTACCCCTTACGCCGAGAAAAACGGGACGGGCCGCGACCACAACCCTGCGGGGTTCTCCATCTGGCTGGCTGGCGGCGGCTTCAAAAAAGGCGTGGCCTACGGTGAAACCGACGAGTATGGCCATCATGCGGTAGCCCGGAAGGTGCACATGCATGACCTCCACGCCACCCTGTTGCACGCTCTGGGCCTGGACCATGAAGCGCTCACCTTCCGCCACGCCGGCCGCAACTTCCGCCTCACCGACGTCTACGGCCACGTGGTGCACGACCTTTTCGCATGAAAAAAACCGCCCCCCAACACACTCTCTCCCGCTCCCTTTCCCCGCTGTTTGGCCTGCTGCTGGCCGGAAGCCTCGCCCCCCAGTTCCCATGCCGGGCTGAACTCACGGAGGAACAGCGCAAGATCCCGCTTGAAGCCGATTCGCCCGACCCCAAACTCGCCAAAATCGTACTTCTGGCCGGGAGCGTTTCCAACAAGGCGGGGCAGCACGAATACTTCGCCGGGTGCGCTCTGCTGGCCGAGTGGTTGCGCCAAACCCCGGGGGTCTGGCCGGTGCTTGTGGCCGAGGGCTGGCCCAAAAACGAGGCCGTCCTCAACGGTGCAAAGGCCGTCGTGGTCTACGCCGACGGCGGCCCGAAACTCCCGTTCCTGGAGGAGTCCAAGTGGAAGCGGATGCAGGATCTGGTGAAGTCGGGCGCGGGATTGGTCATGCTGCATCAGGCCGTCGATGTGCCGGAGGACAGGTCCGAAGAAATCCGCTCCTGGATCGGGGGTGTCTGGCAGAAGGACATCGGCTGCCGCGGCCACTGGGACATGGAGTTCAGCGAATTTTCAAAACACCCGGTACTCGGCGGGGTTGGCAGTTTTGCCGCCCCGTTGGACGGGTGGCTTTACAACCTGCACTTCTCGCCCGACATCATCCCGCTGCTTTCCGGTGCGGTGCCTGACAAATCCCGTTCCAGCGCCGACGCCAAACAGCATGTCGGCCGCGCGGAGGTCGTTGCGTGGGGCTTCCAGCGTCCCGGCGGGGGGCGAAGCTTCGCGTTCACCGGGTGCGACTTGCACCGCAACTGGGGGGTGGAAGGACAGCGCCGTCTGGTGACCAACGGCGTGCTCTGGAGCGCCGGAATCGAGCTGCCGAAAGAAGGCGCGCCAGTGCCGCTCGCGGGAGGCGCGCTCGCAACCAATCTGGACGCCAAGCCCGCGCCTCAAGCCAAATAAACCTGCACCCGGAGGGCCTCATCGGCATGCCTCATTGCCGTTCCGAATCCTGCGCGGAAATTGCGGACGCCGTTCCTTGGAAGTGGCTCGTTCAGGGTTCGGATCTTGGTCTTCTTTAGGTTTGGTGACATTCCTGCCTCAGACCGGTTCAGCCCGAACTCCACCTTTCGGACCGAACCAATGGACGCCCCCCGCCTGCGCCGACAAACCGGGCGCGTCGGACGGCATTCCCACCGTCGACCGCCGGTTCCTGCCTGAATCCTTGTCCCGCGGTCTCCTTCACAACAGGGCACTCGGACCTTTCTTTTTGAAGTGCAGGCAAACGCGGTTTGGCTAGCGTTCGCCCAGCGCTCATGCACCACCCCACCCGCCGCCAATTCTTCGCCTCGCTGGCCTCCGTCTCCAGTGTACTCTCCTCGGACGCCCGTTCCGCAGACACCCGGTCCGCCGGGTCTGGATTTGCCGAGGCGACACGGGAACTGCCCCTCGATTCGGACTCCGACGTGATTGTCTGCGGCGCGGGACCGGCAGGGGTCACAGCCGCGATCACGGCCGCGCGGGCCGGAGCGAAGGTCAGGCTGTTTGAAACGCACGGATCGTTGGGCGGCGTGTGGACCTCCTCGCTGCTGGGGTATCTGCTCGACTTCGACAAACCGGGCTTCAACCAGGAACTGGTCACCAGACTCCGGGAACGGGATGCCATCAACGGCGACGGAATGAACGGGCTCAGCTACCAACCGGAGGAGATGAAACTGCTCCTCGAGGAGTTGTGCTCCAAGGAAGGAGTCAAAGTGCGCTTGCATACCCGCGTGGCTGCGGCCTACCGCGAGGGAAAAAGCCTGCGCACCATCGTCACGGAATCTAAGTCCGGCCGGCAAGCGTGGAGCGCCCCCGTCTTTATTGACACCACCGGCGATGGGGACCTCGGCGCGCAGGCGGGCTGCGAGTTTGAAATCGGCAAGGAACACGACTGCCCCTGCCAACCCATGACCATGTACGCGCTGCTGATGGTGAAGGACGTGGCCCAGATCGCCGATTGCATCCACAAAACCGGAAACAACGGCGGGCATACCGGCCGCCCGGCCTTTCGCGAAACGCTCAAGCGGGCCGGTGTCACCCCCAGCTACAGTTCCGCATGCATTTTTCCGATTCAGGGAAACCTGGTCCTGCTCATGGCCAACCACGAGTACGGGATCAACGCCACCGACGCTGAGCAGGTCACCGAGGCCACCATGCGGGCACGCGGCGAAGTGCACCAGATCGTGCGCGGTCTGCGCAAGCTCGGAGGGCCATGGGACGGCGTTCAAATCGTGGCTACCCCGGAACAGATCGGAGTGCGTGACGGGCGCAGGGTCCGCGGCCGCTACGTCATGACAAAAGACGACTTGGTTCAAGGCGCCCGTCAGGAGGACGCAGTCGTCAGGGCCACCTTCCCCGTGGACATCCACGCGCTGAGCATGGAGGAGAACAAGAAATCCGGCTACGGCAATGCAGGCGTCAAAATGAAGCCCTATGACATCCCCGTTCGGGCACTCATTGCTAGGGACGTGGACGGCCTGATGATGGCGGGCCGATGCATCAGCGGGGATTTCATTGCGCACGCCAGTTACCGGGTCACGGGAAATGCGGTGGCCATGGGAGAGGCAGCCGGGGCGGTCGCGGCACGCGCTTCCCAGACCCAACGTGCGCCCCACGAGGTCGCTTGGAGCGAAGTGGCGCCAGTGCTCGAGGCCTGCCGCCGCAACGGCACACAGGCCAGATGAAGTGCGGGTAGAATGCACGCCTGCCTGCGCGAGAATGGTCGCCGTTAGGTCCATTTGAATTACCGGCTGGAGATACGTACCGGACTTCAGACGCGCCGGCCCCTTCGCAAACATCGGAACGCGGATGCGGCCCTCCCAAGTCCGTCCTTTGCCTCCACGCAGCGGGGTGTTCTGTGAGGAGTTGCGAGAGTTGCGCGTAATCCGGCCGCCGTTGTCGCTGTGAAAACACACCAGCGAATCCTGCTCCACACCGGCTTCACGGACGGCCGCAAGCACCCGGCCGATGTTGTCGTCCATCGCCGCAAGCATGGCCGCATCGCTGCGGCGGCGAGACTTCCCAGTGCGGCGCGCCGGGTGAGGAGGTCGTTTGTTTCCATTTCAATTGGGTGGTTGAAGGTTGGATCAATGTCAGCCCCCTGCGGCAGGGAAACGAAAATCAGTTCCGGGGAACCCCAACCCCGCGCCCGCGGGAAACGCACACCGTTTCACCGGGCGCGGACACCGGCACGCCTGCGGCACGGCAAACGCGGGCTGCAACTCACTTTTCACGGTACACCACCAAGGGAGCGAGCAGCCCTCCGGTGCCCAGTTCATTAAAGAAGGTGCGCGTGGCGAGAACCGCCACGGAATTCGCTCCACCCGGCTTCACTGCTTCGGTGATGTCAAAGGAAACGGGCTCGCAGTATCCGGTAAAGGTCTCGTGGACCTCCCCCTTTGCGTCCACGCAGGACACGGGTTTTCCGTTGAGAAACACCTTCACACTGCCGTCGGTCGCTCCAAGCCAGAGGTACACCCTCTTTCCCTTGGGAACGGACGCGGCGAGGCGGAACTCAGACCGGTACCAGACGCTCTTGAACCAGGCATGCAGTCCGATGGAAGACCACGTCTCCGCAGCGACATCCGTTTTCGGCCAGGCCGAGTCATCGAACCCAGGCGCCATCCACCCCTCCCCCTCGCCCCGGTTCTCGGCGTCCTTCGCAAAACGGAACTCCCGCAACGGATGCGGGGTGAGCGTCGCAAAGTCCTTTCCAGCGATGCGGGTGGCGTCCTCGTAGGTCTTTTGGTAGAATTGCGCAAAGTAGCTACCGCTCAGGGTTTTCAAGTTGTAGGGAACGCGCGTGAAGGCGTACTGCGCGGCGTGTTTCTCCCCGAGGTGCGCGATGCGTCCGCGCCAGTATCCGGCTTCCGCTGCAAGATTGGCGAAACGCCCCTCGGCGAGGTCGCGCCGCAGTTTCATGAAAGTCTCAAACAACTCGAGTGAGTCGTCCGCAAGCCGGATGCGGGCGGCCTCCGTGCGTGTCGCAGTCGCCGCAGCAGCGGAGTCCAGCAACCGGCGGGCCTCGGCCATCCGTTCCGGGGTCCAGCGCCGCAGGTACCCAAAGCCACACCCGCTGTACTCCGGAACATCCGTCCAGCACCGGTCGATGAACTCCCAGTACGCGCCCATGGGCCCGGCGGCGGCGCCGTAAAAGGCCGAGTTCAATTCGGAAAGAACCGCCGCTGGCTGAAGGGCGGGGTTCCAAGCAAGCCGGTTGCCTAGGTAGAGGGCGTGCATGCAGCTCTCAAAGTTGGGGAGCGTTTCCGGCTGCCAGTACTTGCACTTGTGGCGCAAGACAAAGGGAACGTCGTAGCTCCACTTGGCGAGCATGGGATTGGGGGCCGACGGCTCGGCGAGAAACCAGCCGTAAAAATACACGGAGGTTGCCGGCACCACGCGCCCCCAGCCTTCGAAAAGTTGGCGCAGTTGCGGATTGTCCGGCACGGCGTCATCGCTCATCGGGTGGGCGCGACTGTAAGTGATGGGGGCGATCTGTGGGACGATCGCCGGGTGCGTTTTCTCGCGCACCGGTGGACGCGTGGTGGGCCCGTACGCCAGCATGCCAAAACGCACGTCCGGGTACACTTTGCCCACCCCCGCTGCGACCCGGTTACACAAGACAAGCAGCCGGTCGGTCAGCGAAACCTCCTGCGAGGTTGTATCGAAATCGCCTGCATCCAGCGCGCGGTCCGCAGCCGACTCGTCAAAATCGATGCCGTCGTCCGGAGACACGGAAACGGTGGGCTGGGGATTTTTTGCGAGGCGCTCCAGCCAGTGCGCGGAGATGGCGTCGGCCACCTCCGGATTGCTCCACTTCAACCGGCGCTTGTGTGGTTTGCCCCCGACCTCGGCGACCCACTCCGGGTGTGCCGCCCTCTGCTCGTCGCTCACGTACCCCTCCAAAGCGTGACCCGCGGATACCGCCAGACCTCCCATCCTGTTGCGAAACCGGTACAAATCATCGCAGTACCAGATGCCTCGGTAGATCGTTCCGGGAGCGGACGAAAAATCGACTTCGGGCAACCGGATGTCCGCAGTGGAAGGCAGCACTTCCCCCAGGTCGCCCGGCATGAACCAGCGGCAACCGAGGCGCTCGAGGAGTTCGTAGATCGCGTAACTCACCGCAAGGTCCGACTCTCCAAGAAGACCCACCTTCCGCCCCGCAACCACGTAACGAAACCCCTGTTTGAAGGGGTACGTCACGGAGGGCGCCCCAAATTCCGCGACCGCAATCGAACCGACCAGAATGGCAGATGCGCCGAAGTCCGCAGGCGGCCGGCCCGACACAATTTTGATCTCCGCTCCCGAGATCTTCCCCAGGGTGCGCGCCAGATCCGCCACCGAGACGGAGAGCCGCCGGCGCTGTCGCTCCGCCTCGGCTTCCACCCAGGGAACCGGGGGAACGGGTTTGCTCCAGTCGATCCGGTCCAGCTCAGGTGGCTGAAAAATCGTGGCCCGCGAAACCCCGTGGGAAACAAGCTCAAGCTCCCCTGCCCGCGCGGCGCCCGCAAGTTGGAGCACGCACACAAAGACAAAGACAAACCGCCGGCAACAGGCGGCGGTTCGCGTGAAACCGTTGCCCAGCGGGGCTTCGGGATGATGCGCGGATGGAGGACAGGCGGGGCTCGCGGGGGGCGGGAGCAAAGCGTTCATGGGTCGGGGGAGGAAGGAACCGCATCAAACCCTGTCCATGTTCCTGAAGGAAGCGCCAAACCCGCAGGCGCCCAAGAAGCGCCAGGAGGCTGCTCTTCAATGTGCACGTCCACAGGCATTTCACACCCCCCCACCAGAAAGCGCCGCGCACCGACGCGATGTCGTGGCAACCGCGTCCGATGTTGACCACGATCTAATGCCACCGGATGAGGCGGTTGTTGGAGGGATCCAACCCGTGCCAACCGGCGCCGGGCACCCAAATTTGATAGAGTTTTCCTTTTCGCCCCGTTTCCGCCGCCCACGCAAGAGAGGCGCCCACGAAAGCCGGTGTGCTGGCTGCGCGGGGTCCCGGAGAAGATCAACAGCATGAAAGCGGAACCAAAAATATGAACCGGTTGACCTTGGGAGTTGTGGCTCCGGGAACGAGGGTGTCCACTTCCGAGTCCGTCGCACATTCGCATGAACAACTCTCCTTTTGCCGCGTTGCTGGCCTTACTCCTCACAGCGGGCCCCGCGCTCGCTCAGTATTCTGGCTGGAAAAACACGGGCACTCTCGTGGTCAATACGACGCCGAGTGGAGCCAACCTTCCTGCATCGTCGAGCGTGGAGGATTTTCCCCTGCTTGTAAGACTGCACAGCGACTTCTTCAACTTTTCGGCGGCGAAAGAACGGGGGGAGGATATCCGCTTTTCGGCGCAGGGAAAAGTGCTGGCCCACGAATTGGAGGAGTGGAACCCGGTGGCAGGTGTGGCGAGTCTCTGGGTGCGGATACCGAAGATCACGGGCAACGCACGTCAGGAGATTCAAATGCACTGGGGCAAGTCGGATGCGTTGAGCGAGTCGAAGGGGAACGCGGTCTTTACCGATTCAAACGGATATCTTGCTGTCATCCACATGGGTGATGGCGTTGCAGACGAGGTCGGAGTCTTTGAAACAAAAGACGTTCTCACCAGCGCCACCCCGGGAATCATCGGGAGTGCCCGTCGACTGCAGGGAAAGCAGGGCGTCTTCTGCGGGGAAAAAAATGAAGGTCTACCGGAGGGAGCCAGTCCCCACAGTACAGAGGCGTGGGTGCGGCCGCAGAAATCCAATGGCCGCGTAGTGGGTTGGGGCAATGAACACGGTCAGGGAAAAGTGGTGATGGAAGTTCAGAGTCCACCGCATATCCGAATGGACTGCTACTTTTCCCGCGGCAACGTGAGTGGCAGTCTGCCAGTCCCCATGGGGGAGTGGACCCATGTGGTTCACACTTACGAGCAGGGAGAATCCAGGGTGTACGTGAATGGGATTCTCGATGCGGCAAACACAAAGGAGGGCCCCGTGCTCGCAATCAAGAGGCCTGCACGGCTTTACATCGGGGGATGGTACAATAATTATGACTTCATCGGCGACATCGATGAAGTGCGTGTCTCGAAAGTCTCCCGTTCAGCGGCCTGGGTAAGACTGCAGTACGAGAATCAAAAACCGCTTCAGACGCTTGTGGGTCCCCTTGTGCAACCGGGCGGGACGTTCGCAGTTTCACCTGAAACCGCCGTGGTGGACGAGGGGGGAGATACCACTTTTGCGTTAAAAGCGGGAGGAGCGCAGAAAATATATTGGATCTTAAAATCCGATGTGGAGGAACAGGTGGTTGCCGTGGACCGCTCTGCGTTCACATTTCATGCCGGTCGTGTGAGCGGTGATCAATTGGTCACTCTGCAGTGCCGTGCTGTTTACCCGGACGGGGTAAGGTCCAAAGATATCCAGATCCGTGTGCGTGAAACGATTGCTGACCCGGTATTTACGCTGAGTGGCCCGAAGTATTGGGATGGGCGCAAAGCGGTGGAGGTCGTTACAACCGTGGTTTCCGAGCGCACAGGCGTGAAAACCGAGTGGCAGGTGGGCCCTTTTGCGGTGATCAAGGATGCCAGACTGGGAAAGCTCGTTCTCAAGCGGGCGCAGAACAGCGGTAAATTGACTGTGACGGCGACCCTGAACAACGGGGGCGCACCCGTGTCGCAGTCTGTTGAAATCGACGTCACCGAACCGGACCAGGACGCGTGGGAGGAGCGGACACCCGCAAAAGATGAAAAGCCCGAGGAGGGGCAGTTCTTCGCACGGGGCGACCGGGAGGAAGGCACGCTTCATTATAACGGTACACTTGAAGCCGCGGCGGACTCCGTGTTTTTGCGGCTTTACGCGGATGAACGGCTGGTGCGCACTGTGACGGCGAAGCCCGATGCCTCCGGAGGCTACGCGCTTTCTGTGAAGCTCAAGCCGGGACTCATTCGGTACAAGGTGGAGTTTGGAACAGGCAAGGACACTGTTTTGCACACTGTGGGGGATCTCGTGTGTGGAGACGCCTACATCATCAACGGCCAATCCAACGCGCTTGCTACAGATACCCGCGAGCAGTCTCCCCCGGAAACAAACCCATGGATCCGGAGTTACGCACGCCCTTCTTTAAATCCGCAGGAAAACGCTGGAAACCTTTGGCTTATGCCCGTTTGGAAGGCGCAAAAAGGGGAGAGAGCGGAACTGGGATGGTGGGGCATGGAACTCGCAAAACGCCTCGTGGAAAGCCGGAAGATTCCGGTCTTCCTCATCAATGCGGCGGTCGGAGGCACGCGCATCGATCAGCATCAACGCAACATGGAGGATCCAGCCGATTTGAGCACGATTTACGGACGCATGCTTTGGAGGGTGCGGCAGGCCAGGCTCACCCACGGCATTCGAGCGATTTTGTGGCATCAGGGCGAGAATGATCAGGGAGCTGCGGGACCGACCGGGGGGTTTGGATGGGAGACGTATCATCCGTTCTTCATGGAGATGGCTGCGGGATGGAAAACGGATTTTCCAAATGTGAAGAACTACTACGTATTTCAAATCTGGCCGAACGCATGTTCGATGGGTGGGCGCAGCGGAACGGGTGACAGGCTGCGCGAGCAGCAGCGTACTCTCCCGATGCTGTTTTCGAGATTGAGCATTCTCCCGACCCTTGGAGTGCGTCCGCCGGGGGGATGTCATTTTCCCCTCGCAGGCTGGGCGGAATTCGCTCGAATGGTCCAACCTCTCATCGAGCGGGACCAGCATGGCAAGCAAGTGTCTGGTCCTCTGACCGCTCCAAATTTGCGCAGGGCTGAGCTGGGGCCCAAACGTGACACGGTAGTGCTCACCTTTGATCAGGACATTTCATGGGATGATGCTCTCGCGGGGCAGTTCTATCTGGATGGCGAGAAGGGCAAGGTTGTTTCCGGAAGCGTCTCCGGGAAGGTGCTCTCGCTGCGCCTGGCCGAAGCGAGCCACGCAACGCGGGTGACGTACTTGAAGGAGGTCGAATGGAGTCAGGACAAGCTTCTCATGGGCACCAATGGCATGGCGGCACTCACCTTCGCAGAGGTCGCTTTAAATCTCTCGGAGACGCAATAAGGGTCGGCCCGCCGCGCAGCGTAATGGCGGACCTCACCGCATTGAGATGGAATCGGCTTCACGCAAAGCCCCTCACCAGGGCGTAAAGCGCAAGCCAAACAGGGCGAGGATGCTGAGGGCCACCAGCCCCAGCGCGGGCCACAAAAACGGCTGGTAGTGGTCCACCGGCCGCGGCTTCTTTTCAAGCACCACCACCCTCTTCATCTCGTCGATCTTCTTGAAGACCGAGTGCAACGCCTCGGGCGTGGCCGCGTTGAAAACCGCCCCCCCCGAACTTTTCGCAATGTGCACAAGCGCCGGCTCGACCCGCTCGTCCGTGAGCAGGATCCCGAATACGGTGATGTTTCTGGCACGTAACACGGAGAGGATCTCCTCGTCTCGCGGCGGCTTGATGTCCGAACTCTCGCCGTCGGTGAGCAGAATGATCAGCCGATCCCCGGAGGCCCGCTGGGCAAGCATTTCCGAGGCGCCCAAAAGCGCCTTTCCAATGTAGGTGACGCCCCACAATTCGTCAGGAAGTCCGTGCCGCCCCATTTCCGGGGGATCAATTCTGGGGTTGTTGGGCACGATAAAGGGCCGCGAAAGAGCAATGGACTGGGTGTCCAAGGTGAGCGGCAGCCAGTGGATAAACGTGCGCGAAAAAATCGTCAGGCCAAAGGCGTCCCCAGAGCGGTGGTTGATGAACTTCAGAATGGCCTCCATCGCGGAATCAAACCGTGTATGCCGGCCGTTCGTCTGGGAGCCGTGGTTCTCGGCCATGCTCCCCGAGGTGTCCAGAAGGATGAGCGCGTTGGTCAGCTGCCGTTCCACCTCGGGCGGGGCGAAACGCAGCGGGTGCGCAGCCAGTAAAATCGCCACCGCCAACAAACACGCGGGAAGCGTGTTGGCGCACAACACCGCAAACTTCAAAAAACGCCCCCGCGCGGAACGCACGCCATCAAAGGGCAGTGCGAGCGAGTGGCCCTCGCGCACCCATTCCCAGAATGCCAGCCCGACGGGCAGGACCAGCAGAAAGAGCCATTGCGGATGGAGAAACGTCATGGCGTCGAGAGCGGCTCCTGCGGTTGCGCCTTCGGTTCCAGACAACCGGCGAGCTTTACTGCCAACTCGCGCCCGTCCACGGCGGGCTTCGGCCCATGGAGCCAGCCCTCCACAAGCCGCATTAGGGCGCCCGCTTCGGAGTGTCGTCCAATCTCCAGAACCGAACTCCACATCGAACGCCCGCCCAACCCCAGACGCCGCCGCCAGTGCTGCAGCAGCAACATTTCCAACCGCGCCCGCTCTGCAGTGCCCAGGGTGCCCGCCTCCAGTTCGCCCAGGCGCTGCCGCAAAAACACCGCCAACCCGTCCTCGACACCCACCCGCTCCTGCGCGACCTCCGGACGGCGCCGGCCCCAAAACACCAACAGCAACAACCAGCCCACCCAAAGCGCGCCCAGGCCCCACAACGTCGCAATATATCCGCCCCCGATGTCGATACCCACGCGCTCGGTTTCTTGGATGCGCGCATCAAGGTCCCTCGAGAGCTTCGGATCGCCCTGAAACTTGAAGGAGGGCAGGCCGGAAAGCCGCCCACCATCCTCCGCCGCGAGATAATCCCTCAAATCAAACACCCCCGCCCGGTTCACCAGATACCGCACATCATAGACAGTGCCCTCCCCCGAGTGGGTGGCGTTGGCAATGCGCACACTCACCGCGACACCCCACTTGTACGGCGGCACCACAATCGGGCCGCCGCCATACGTCACGATGGCAGCCTGTTCCACCCCGAGCGGCACCGCCAAAACGTCCGCATCCGGGAGCCGCCCCAAAAACCGGGCGACCCACAGCACGACCGCCAACATGGCGGCCAGCACTCCCCAACGCAGCCAGTTGCGCTCCAGTAGAGGTTCCCTTTTCATGTCAACGCGCAGCCCGGCCGCTCCGGCCACGCTGTTTCAAAAACTCCCGCACCCTGGGCAGGAGCGGGTCCGCCGTACCTAGGTGCAGGTAATCCACACCAAACCGGGTCAACTGGTCCTTCCAGCCCGAGGCATCCACCCAATGCGTCCCCCCGTGGCCCACAAACCCACGCCCAGACTCGGCCTCCACACCGCGGAAAATACCGGAGCCCGCGAGTCGGCCCTCCGCGGGATCCTGCAGATGAAACACCGCCACGTCATGCCGCTGCCCGAGCACCTGCAATGCGCCGATCGCCCCCGGGTCATGCAGGTCGCTAAACACAAACACGAGCGTCCGCTGAGCCAGAAACGGCGCGAGTTCCCGCACCCGCCCCGACACGGCCGTTTCCTCCAAAAAGTCGTGCCGCCGCAACGCGTGGGCCCACGCGAACACGCAGTTGCGCGAGAGTGAGGGCGACACGTGCAGCTCACGCTGCCCGCACCCGAGCATCCCGACGGGGGTCGTCTCCGCCTGCGCGGCAAGCGCGATCCCGGTGGCGATGCGCACCGCCCACGCGTATTTGCTCAAAGGCAGCGAGCTCACACACATCGAGGCCGAGGTGTCCAACAGCAGGTACAACGGCATCTGCCGCGTCTCGTGAAACTCCTTCACAAAAAGCTTTCCCGTCCGCGCCGAAACCCGCCAGTCGATCGCCTTTACCGCGTCCCCCGGGGCATAAGGCCGCGACTGCGCGTACTCGAGTCCCGCACCGTGAAAGGAGGAATCCTTTTGCCCAAAGTTCAGACTGTCCGCGAGGCGCTTGGCATCCACCTCGAATTGCCGCGGATCCTGCGGATCTCCTGGAAGTGTGACCGTGCGACGCATCCGGAGGATCAGCCGAGGTTTGCGAGAATAGACTCAAGCACCGCCGGGCCCGTGTGGCCGTTGGCGGACGCCTCGTAACTGACCCGGATCCGGTGCAGCACGACGTCCGCGGCCAGTTCAAACAGATCTTCGGGAATCACGTAGTCACGCCCGTGCACGACGGCGCGCGCGCGTGCCGCGTTCACCAACGCAAGGCCGGCACGCGGGCTGCACCCGAAATCCAGCAAGGGACTTTCGCGCGTGGCGCGCACCAGCGACACGCAGTGCTTCACGAACACCTCGCTCACGTGCACCGCCTGGACCGCCTCCATGGCCTCCACCAGATCTCCCACCGACGAGGCGTCCCCGTCCTCAATCATATCGAAGGCCGAGCGTGGCACCGCACCGCCCTCCTCCCGCCGCAACCCCATCCCCAGTTGCCGCTGCAGAATCAGCTCCTCCTCGGCACGCGCCGGATAATTCAGGCGGTGGAGCAACATGAAACGGTCCAACTGGGCCTCGGGGAGTTCAAACGTACCGGACTGCTCGACCGGGTTTTGTGTCGCGATCACCAGAAACGGCGTGGGGAGCTTGAGGCTCTGCCCGCCGATGGTGACCTTGCGTTCCTGCATGGCTTCGAGCATCGCGCCCTGCACCTTCGGCGCGGCGCGGTTGATTTCATCCGCCAACAAGAGGTTGGCAAACACCGGCCCGCGATGAATCCGGATCTCGCCCGACCTGGGGTCGATCACTTCTGAACCGATGATGTCCGAGGGCAGCATGTCCACGGTGAACTGCACCCGCTTGAACTCGAGGTGGATGGCGCGCGCGATCGTATTCACCAAGAGCGTCTTGGCCAGGCCGGGCAATCCCTGCAACAACAGGTGCCCCCCGGTGAGGAGCGCCACCAGCACCCGTTCCACCACGATGTCCTGCCCCACCACAATCCGCGCCACGCGCTCGCGCACGTTTGCCACAAACTTTCCCGCGGACTCGATTCCGGCGCCTGAACGCCGCTGCTTGTTGGTTTCTTTTGGCATCTGAAAATGAGGTTTGAAAGAATGCTACGGCGTCCGGGTTCCGGCCTGGGAGGCGGCCTGCACCCACTTTTGCGCGAGACTCCGGAGCTCCGCTTCCGGCATGGCCGCCGCGGCCGCCCCGAAACACTCCCGCTGCAACGCCTCCAGGTCGCGCTGCAGTTCGCCCACCTGCTCCTGCGAAAAACGCAGACCAACCCCCAGACGCATCCGCCGCAACAGCGCGGCCACCGCAAAGCCGTCCAGCTCCGCAGGCATTTGAAAACCCGGTCCGGAAATGGTGTGGCCGCCCGGTTGGCCTTTCCTCCGCACCGTCCCCACCGCGAAGGCCGTCCCACCCACAGCCAGCACCCCCGCCACAACCCAGCCCCAGATCGGCACCGCGGATTCCCCCGACCCCGCTCCCATCACGTCTCCGCCCCTGCCCCCCAGCGCAACGGAGGGTCCCGGCAGCACGCTCAAATCCACGTCCGAATAGGTCTGGTACACGCCGCGGGCAGTCGCCTCCCTGAGGGAGGCGAACTGAAACTGCAGCGGCTTTTCGGAAGCCCGAAAGGCATCTCCGTCCAAAGAGAGCGACCACAGCCGCTCGGTTCTTGCGGACACCGCGTCCCCCCAGGTGTTGAGTTCCTTCACCTGCAACCCTTCGTGGGGGTTGATGTTTTTGACGGCGGCCGTCTTCCCGAGCGCGGCGAGGTCCACCAGCTGGTCGAGTTCCGGCACCACGCCGCTCCCCGTCGCCTTGATCTCGAGAGAAAGCCCTCCGTTGATCGCCAGAAAGCGCGTGTCGAGCGTCTGGGTCACCTCCACCTGGGAAACCGGCCGCGCGGGCGCGGCACCCGTCCCGACCTTCAAGAGGGTTTCCGCAGACTCCACCGGCACCGTCACCGGGCCGCTCAAATCCAGAAAGCGCAGTTCCATCGACAGCGGCGGCACCTTGTCCACGCTCGCGTCCCGCACGCGCACGAGGATGTAGGCGAGCACCGTCTCCTCCCAGCCCGCGCGCGGCACGGGACGCGCCTTCACCTCGGGCGGCGCGAAGGTGAACGATTTGATTTCAAAAAAGTGCGAGAGCGCCTCGGTGAAGTTGAGTTCCAACTCGTCACGCGGCCCCTGCGCATCCCTAAGTTTGCGCACCATCGGGTTCCCCTTCTTTTTCGAGCGACCCGGGCCCGCGTTGGGATCGTTGCTCAGGTACTGGCCGAACTGGGCGACACGCCCGATGGGTTCGGTGTGGAGGACGCTCACAATGATGCCGAACTCCTGGTCGCGTCCCACGACGCTCGGGCCGTCCAACCGGGTTTGCAGGCGGATCTCGTTTAAGAGTTGGTCCAAGTACGCCACCTTCTTTTCGGCGGCACTCGTGAACGGATTGTCCTTCGCCACCACGAGCGCGCTGGCGAGGTACCGGTACTTCAGGTTCTCGTGCAGCGGCTCCTTTTCATCCAGCAGGCGCGCGTTGATCGCCTTCGCAAACTGGTTCAGGTGCGCCTCGGGCGCCCCGCCGGGCAGCGCGAGCATACTCTCCCGGATCTGCGCAAGCGCGCTCCGGTTCATGGCCTTGGCGAGGTTAATCTGGCCTCCCGAGCCGATCCCGAGCAGCGCGTTGAACCAGCCCATGTACGCGTCAATCCCATACCCCGGGGCCCCAACCTTCGCCACCTGCGCCGCATACACTCCGGCACCGCGCCGGAAGTATTCCTGCGCCTCCACATTCTTCTCCCGGTAGGCAAGGGTCCGGTGGCGCGGGTCGCCGGTGACGAGATCCTGAAAGTACTCAAAGTCCCCCCAGTCCGAAAGCATGGTACCCGCCAGAGTCAATGCGCGGGCGCCTTCGGGATGGCCCGCCACCCAGCTCCCAATCATCTCGAGGGCCGCCGCGTACCCGCCCCTCACCATGGCCAGCGTCTGCGCCTCGTCCCGTTTGGTCAGCCCCGCCTTTTGCACGTCCATGCGGCGCCAGCGCTCCCCGAGGTTGGCATTCATCTTGGAGAGAATCAGAAAGAAGAGCGTCTCCTCCATGTTTTCCAAAGGCCCGAACACCCGTTCGATGTGGTTCAGGCTGTAGGCCTCGGTAGTGCTGTAGGCGAGGTCAAACGCACCCACCAGTTTTTCATAGTCCCGCGGCGCCATGCCCGCCTCCCGGAACATCTTCAGCATCGCCGAGAGACTCTGGATGTTTTTTTCCATCATGATCGGCGTCACGGGAATCCGGCTGTTCTCGGGCAGGTCGTACTTTTTGCGTAGCGCCTCGGGGAGTTGCGGGTTGTTGGCCCCGGCCCAGGCGTTGATGAAATCCTCGGCCAGCGCGGCACCCGCACGCGGCGAGCGTTTCCCGATCGCAAGCATCTTTTCGGCGGCCTGCTCAAAGTTTGCCCCCGCGAGAATCACCCGCGAAAGGCTCACGTCCAGCCGTTCCCGCACAGGCGCTGGCAGGGATTCTGCCCACCTGCCCTCCGGCGCGCTGGAGAGCAGATCCTCCGGCGCGATGAACTTCAGCCGTTCCGTGGCAGTCCCGGACTTCTGGGTGAAGGTCGTCTCCGCCTCCTGAATCCACAGCCCCGCAAGCAGTTGAGACAGGGCGCCCCAGGGCTGGGCGGCGAGGTCCACCTGCCCCGAAAGCAGGCCGGCCACGGAATGCTGCGTCTTGAGGTTATCCAGGCGCAATGCAGGTTCCCCGCGCGAGTCCCCTTGAAATTTGCGCGCCAAATGGGTGATCACCCGCAGCGCGCCCTCGGGCTTTTCCTTGAGCAGGTCCGCGAGCAGCGGCCCCAAGGCGCCGGGACTGAGTTGGTACACCACGCGTGCCACCGCCTGCGCGGCCTTGGTGCGGTCCCAGTCGCTTCCCGTGGCCGCGGTCAGCACCCGGATGCCGTCGTCCCACGTCTTCTGCGCAAGTTCGCGCTGCGCCGACTCGCCATCCTGTCTGGCCTCCAAAAACGCCTTCAACTCCTGGCGCACAGCCTCATCGGGAATTTTTGCCATCTCCTCCGCGGAAGGCAGAAACCTCCGTGCGAGGTCCTTAAAGTTTCCCCCCAGAAGCATACGCCCTGCGAGAAGCCGCTTCGCGGGGTCCGCGCCTCCTAACGTCTTGGTTCCCTTCTCCAGCCGTTCGACGATCCAGTACGTCTCGTTCGCCGGCACGGAAAGGGAGAGTACCTGGCCGAGTCTGCGCAGTTCCTCGGCGTTCAAGGCCACGGGGGAGGCGTCGGCCAGGCCGAGCACGTCTTCCAACCGGAGGTAGGTCTTCTGCTTTTCAGTGAGGTCCGCCAGAATCTTGTCAAAAGTGCGGCGGGCGAGTTCCTCCGGCAAGGCCGCGAGCTCGCCGCCGACCGCCGGCCAGTCACAGCCACGGTAGTACACCATGAAGCGTTCCAGCAACGGAAGCCGCGCCGGGTCCCCGGCGCCCCAGCGTTCCAAACTCTGGAAAACGTCGGTCGCCTCCCGCGAAAACTTGTGTACCGAGAGCGCCTCAAACTGCTTGAGCAGCTTCGGGTCCAGCGCGGCTGCTGCGGGGGCGGACGGGTTGGAAGGCGCTTCCTGCGCGCCGGCAGCCACACACAGGCAGGCGCCGCACAACACCGTCAGGAGGCGCGCTCGAAAAAATGCGGGGGATACAAATGCGGTCATGAGGGGTTGCAACTTTTGGAGGAGAAGCG
>JBILKV010000059.1:0-22865 GCA_044376515.1 Chthoniobacteraceae bacterium
AGGCAAAGGGTGCCGTCTACAGCGTCCAGAAAGGGGGTGAACAGGCGTTCGGCCTGCATGGGGGCGATGGACTTCATGCGGAGTAGCGCCGGTTTTCGAAAACCTTGAGTGGGTTGAGTTGGTGGGCGGGGTTGAACGCGGCGGGGACCGCCCATTGGAGGCGCATCGAGTCTGGCCCGAACACCATGGGCATGTAGGCTGCCTTGTCGTTGCCGATGCCGTGTTCTCCGCTGAGGGTACCGCCGACTTCGATCACGCGGCGCATGAGCCGTTCGCTGATGAGTTCGACCTTGTCCAAGTCGCCCGGGATGCGGGAGTCAAAGAGGAAGTTGGGATGTAGATTGCCGTCGCCGGCGTGGAACACGTTGACCGCGCGGATGCCGGCGGCATCGGCTTCGTCGTAGACCAGTTGCAGGACGTCCGCGAGGGCGCTCTTTGGGATGACCGCGTCCTGGACAACGTAGTCCGGACTGAGCTGACCGAGCAGGCCGCCGGCGGCTTTGCGCGCCTTCCAGAGCTTCTGCCGCATGGGGGGTTCGTCGCTGAAAACAACGTCGTTGGAGCCCGCCTTGCGCAGCAGTTCGGCCACCGGTTCAACGCGCGGATTTACCAATGCCGCGGGACCGTCGATTTCGAGCAGCAGCATGAAGGAGCCCTTCGGGAGACCGACGGCCATCTGGCTGCTCTCGACCATGCCCACGCCGCGCGGATCGAGCATTTCGATTGCGGCCGGGTAGGAGGAGTGTTCCACCAAACGGTGGATGGCGGTTTCGATGGAGCGTAGGTCAGGGTAGGTCGCCCGGAAGGTCCACACCTTTTCGGGCAGCGGCAGCAGGCGCAGCCAGAAGCGGGTGAAGGCGCCGAGCGTACCTTCGGAGCCGATCATGAAACGCTTCCAGTCCTCGCGCCAGGGGCCGCGGCCGCCCGCCGGACCGCCGAAACGGTGGACGCTTCCATCCAGCAGCACCGCCTCCACGCCCAGGACGTAGTTGCTCGTCACCCCGTAGCGGAAACAGTGGGCGCCACCCGCGTTGGAGGCGACGTTGCCGCCAAGTGTGCAGACCGGACCGCTGGAGGGATCCGGCGGATAAAAGACGCCGTGCGGCTTAAGCGCGGCGTCAAGGTCGTTGAGCGCTACGCCGCATTCCACTTCGCACCAGAAACCTTCCACGTTGATTTCGCGGATGTGTTTTAAAGACGAGGTGTGGACGATCACGCCTCCCTGCGCAGCCACCGGTCCGCCGGACAGGGAGGTGCCTGCGCCGCGCAGGATCACCGGCACGGCCAGTCCCCGCGCGCCCTTCATGAACCCAACCAGCTCCTCGGCGTCGGCGGGAATGGCGATGGCGTCGGGGCGGTAGCTTTTGTAGCCGAGGGCGTCGGCCGCGTAACCGGCGAGTTGGGCGGGGGAATCCAACACGCGACCGCGGGGCAGGAGTTGCCGCAGTTTGGAGGCGAGTGCGGTTTTTGTCATGGGGCGGTTGGAGTCATGGGGCGAGGCGCTCCTCGGAGTCGACGAAAGCCCAGCAGAGGGCGCCCAAAAAATAACTGAGCGCAAAGAGCGCCATGTTGACCGTCCAATTGTTGTTGGTTGCGGCGAGCACGTAGGGGACAGCCATCGGGGCGATTGCGCCGCCGACCTGTCCCATCATGTTCATGCTGCCCGAGAGGGCGCCGGTGTGTCGGCCGCCGACATCCATGCAGGAGCCCCACGCGCCCGGCATTGCCAGATCGCTCAGGAAGGCGGCTCCGCCGATCGCGAGGACCGACAGCACCGGGGCGCTGATCGTGGTGGAGACCAGCAGCATCACTCCGGCGAGTCCCATGCCTACCACCCCGAGGACGCGGCGTGTTCGCGCTACGCTCCCCAGCTTGCGGTCAAGGGCGGCAGAGCAAAGGCCGCACAGGATGGAACCGATCCCGCCGAAGAACAGCGGCACGCAGGCCAGCAGGGCGCGCTGCAGATCGCCTAGGCCGGTGAATTGTTCCTTCAAAAAGGTGGGAAACCAAGTGATGTAGAAATACCACGCATAGGACATGAAGAAGTATTGTCCCCAGAGCATCCACACCGTGCGCGAGCGGAACAGCCTGCGCCACGGCACGGAATGGTCGTCGCCGCCGTGGGTGTTGCCGATGATGGCGAGTTCTGCCTCGTTGACCGCGGGATGGTCCTTCGGTTGGTCGCGAAACCAGCGGTAAAACGCCACGGCCCAGGCCACACCCAGTACTCCAAAGAGCAGGAACACCCATCGGTAATGCAGCCCGAGGCCGAATTTTCCTTCCCCGCCCGACGCCAGCATCCAGCCGACCACCAGCGGGGTAAACGCCCCGCCCCAGCGGGCGCTCAGCCACAGAACGCCCTGCGCCTTGACTCGCTCACTGGACGGGAACCACTGGGTGAACGCTTTGGTAATGTTCGGAAAACAGCCCGCTTCGCCGATGCCGAAGCAGAAGCGGAAAACTATCAGCGACATGAGGCTCCACGCCCATCCAGTCGCAACAGTGAACACCGACCACATCGACACCACCCGCATCAGCACCTTGCGTGGGCCGATGCGGTCGCCCAGCCAGCCTCCCGGGATTTCAAACAGGGCGTATGCCCAGCCAAAGGCGGTGAAGGCATACCCCATCTGGACCTTGGTGAGTCCGAGCTCGGACTGGATGGAGGCGGTTGCCTGCGAAATGCATACCCGGTCGACGTAGGTGATGATGGCAAGGGTGATGGCGAACAAAAGCACGATCCGCCGTGCATGGGTTGGCCGGGATTCATTCATGGCGGCGGCGGCGAGGTTGGGTGAGGCGAGCGTGGACTGAATCAAGACCGTCGGGGCGAAAGCTTGCGGTGGGGGAGAGTCGCCGGCGGGGGCAGGGGGCTTCTTCATGGAGGGGGATTCCGAGAGCGCTGAGAGGTCATACCAACAGAGACGCGCAGTCAAGGGTGGGGAGGATTCTCGGGAGGCCGATGCTCTTGGTTCTTGGGTTGCGGGTGGAGGGTGGAGGGACAAGCGGAGAACCGCGGCTCAGAAAAAAAACCTGAGGCCTCCTCGGGGTGAGTCACCCTAGCCCGAAGCCCCCGACCAAAAATTTCTAAAAAATCCGCGGGATAATCTCAGTGCCCTCGTGGTTCAGGAGTCCAGAACCCCGAACACCCAGTCTACACCCGACCTGCCTAAAAATGCGGTTTTTGGAAAGAGGGCGTTCCCGACGAAAGGGACTTTTGCGAATTTTGCTAAAGACTCCCGGGAGGACGTATTTCGCGAGGGAGAGCCCGCGCGGTCACGACACTCGTGGGTGGGAGCGTAGTCGTCCGGCCTGAATTTGGATCGCCTCGCGTTTTGCCTCATTGATTCGATCCAAATTGCGCACCTGCATCGACATGCGCTGGTTGAGGCGCAGGGAAGACTCGTGCCTCAGCAAAAAATCCCAATACAGAGTCGTGAAAGGGCAGGCAGTGGGACCTGTGCTTTCCGCGGGGTCGTAGCGGCAACCTGAGCAGTAGTTGCTCATGCGCTGGATGTACTTCCCGGTGGCGATGTAGGGTTTACTGGCCATGAGGCCTCCGTCGGCGTACTGGGACATGCCGAGGGAATTGGGCAGTTCCACCCACTCCACTGCGTCTACATAGACCGCGAGATACCACTCGTGGACTTGGCGCGGGGCCACGCCCAGGAGCAAGGCATACAGTCCCGTCACCATCAGGCGTTGGATATGATGGGCATAGCCGAAAGCCAGGGTCTGTTTTAAAGCATCCCTCAGGCAGACCATCTCGGTGTCGCCAGTCCAATAGAAGGCGGGACGGGGATTTTCCGCGGAGAGAGCGTTTTGTTCCAAATAGGCGGGCATCTGCCGCCAGTAGATGCCCCTGACATATTCCCGCCATCCGAGAATCTGGCGGATGAACCCCTCAACAGCGGGGAGGGGGGCGAGTCCTTGTTGCCAGGAGCGTTCGGCAGCATCGATCACCCGGCGGGGGTGAATGAGTTTCAGATTGAGTGCGGCGCTCAGACGCGAGTGAAAGAGCCAGGGCTCCCCGGTCCACATGGCGTCCTGCCAGTCGCCGAATGCGCTGAGCCGGTGCGTGATGAAATCCTCCAGCGCTTGCTCGGCCTCCTGCGCCGTCACAGGCCAGTCGAAGGCGGCGAGGTCTCCCGGATGGTCTCTGAAACGCTCGTCAACCAGTTGGATGACTTCCCTGGTGAGTGCGTCCGGACTGAAACGCCTCGGAGGCGCGTGAAGAGGAGGCCCCCCCTTGCCAAAACTTTTGCGGTTTTCGCTGTCAAAATTCCAGGCTCCCCCTGCCGGTTTGCCCCCTTCCATCAACACCGAATGATGCTGGCGCATTTCCCTGTAGAAGAACTCCATTCGCAACTGCTTGCGGCCTTCCGCATGCGCGGCGAACCGGGCATGGCTGCAGAGGAAGTGACGGTCCTCCCGGATTTCAAGGGAGATGGAATGTGCGGCGGCCGCCTTCCGAATTTCTTCACGAACGCCCCATTCCCCGGGCTCGACAACGATCCAACGTTCCGCCTTCAGGCGCCCGGCGGTTTCTGCCAGGGCTTCGCCAAAAGTCTCGGCGGCGCTGGCGATTGCGGTTCCATCCGGATCCCTCCATGTTCCCGCCGTCAGCGCAAGTTCCCGGTAGAGCAGCTGCCAGCCCCGGGCCCGAAGGGCGTCCCGGTGGTGGCGCATGGCGGAAAGGAAAAAGGCGGTCCGCGGTTTGCTGCTCCAGACCTTGCGGCTCTCGTGCGCAAGTTCGGCCATCCAGACGATGTCCCGCTCCGGGTCAAAGCCTTCGAAAGCGGAGGAGTCAGGATCAAGTTGATCCCCAAGGATCAGGACGAGGTTCCGCATGGGCCCGTAGTTCGATGGAGGATGCCCGATGCAGGCGTATTGTTAGTGGCCGGACAGCCTCTTGTGCAGCGCCTCAGAGAGAGAAACGCGGAGGGATTCATCCGGAAGACGTTCGATCACCTCGTTGAGAAAGCCAAACGTGATCAACCGGTAGGCGTCCCGCTCCGAGATGCCGCGGGTCTGCATGTAGAAAAGTTCTTCTGGGTTGATTTCTCCGGTTGTGGCCCCGTGCGAGCAGCGCACTTGGTCGGCGAGAATTTCAAGCCCCGGCAGCGAGACGGCCTCCGCTTCCGCACTGAGCACGAGATTGCGCACCTTTTGGTAGGCATCGGTCCGGTGGGCGTGGGGCGCAACGCGAATGAGGCCCGCAAAAATTGTTTTGGCCTCGTCGTAGAGCGCGTTTTTGTAAAGCAGGTCGCTGGAGGTATCTGGGGAAGCGTGATCCTGAAGCGTGCGCTGGTCAAACTCCTGCGCCGCGTCAGCGACGGTCGCGGCGAGCATTTCGCTTCGGGCACCGGCCCCGCTCAGATGGCTGATACTTTCGTTGCGGACAAAGCGACCGCCGAAGTTCAGCGAGAGGTGCAAGGCGGTGCCACCGGCACCCACCTGGGTCGTGTTGGAGTGCAGCGCAACGGTTTGACGGCTCCAGTCTTGGACGGACACATAGTGCACCCGGGCACCCTCGCCCACGTGGATGTCGTGAACCCCGCAAGCCAGGTTCCGCGAATCAGAGTGGGACAAAAACCAATCAATAAAAGTGACCGAACTTCTCTCCTCGGCGACCAGCAGCGTGTGTGGAAAAACCGACTGCCCCGATCCGGCCAGCCAATGGAAAGCCTGCAGAGGGACTTCGAGCCGGACTCCTTTGGGCACGTAGAGAAAGGTTCCGGTCCGTACGGAGCACTGGTGGAATGCGAGGTGTTTGGCCGATCCGAACGGGGATTCGCTCCGCATGAAATAGCGCTGCACCAACTGCGGGTGGGATTCGAACGCCTCCTGCAACGGCATCCAGATGACGCCCCGTTCCGCCAGAGCGTTGCGGGTGCGTCCGAGCAGCGTGTCGTTGGCAAAAACCAGACTGTCCGGATCGGATTCCCCCGTGGGCGAGCGTTTCAGAATGGCGTCCGCCACTTCGGGGGCCACGGGCAGGGCGGGGGCGAAATCCTGCGGATCAAACGCTTGGAGGTCCGAAAAGCGCCAAGCCTCGTCATTGCGTGAGGGCCGCGGCAGTGTCTCAAAGCGCTGGGCCGAGTGCTGGCGGATTTCGCGGAGCCAGGGTGGTTGTTGGCTGGGCTCTTCTGGGTTTAAGGGCGTTTGCAAAGTGGACAGGCTCATGCGGAAGGGGCGGGGAGGCTTTCGTGCGTTAGCCGACGGAACCTTCCATTTCGAGATCGATCAGGCGTTTGAGTTCAACGGAGTACTCCATGGGAAACTCACGGACGAGGTCGTTGACGAAGCCGTTTACGGAGAGGCTCATCGCCTGCGCTTCCGAAAGGCCGCGCTGCTGCATGTAGAAGATTTGCTCCGCGCTGACCTGACTGACGGAGGCCTCGTGCTGCACGGCATTCCCAGACCCGCGCACAGTGATGGCGGGATAGGTGTCCGTCCGGCTGGTGGAGTTGATGAGGAGGGCGTCACACTCGGTGTTGTTTTTGCACCCTTTGAGATGCTTTGGAATGTGGACCAGTCCCCGGTAGGAGGAGCGGCCTTTGCCGATCGAGATGGATTTGGCGATGATGTTGGAGGTGGTCTCGTCCGCGGCGTGGATCATCTTGGCACCGGTGTCCTGGTGCTGTCCGGTGTTGGCGAGCGCGATGGAAAGCACTTCTCCGCGAGCCTTGCGTCCCTTGAGGACCACCCCCGGGTACTTCATCGTCAGGCGGGAGCCGATGTTGCAGTCGATCCACTTGACCTCGGCCTCCTCATGGGCGATGGCGCGTTTGGTAACGAGGTTGAAGACGTTGGCGCTCCAATTCTGAACCGTTACGTACTGGATCTTGGCCCCCTTCAGAGCGACCAACTCCACCACGGCGGAATGCAGGGTTGCCGTCTCAAACTTGGGCGCGGTGCACCCCTCCATGTACATGACCTCGGAGCCCTCGTCCGCGATGATCAGGGTCCGCTCAAACTGGCCGAAATTTTCGGCGTTGATCCGGAAGTATGCCTGCAGGGGGTGCTTCACCTTCACCCCCGGGGGCACATAGATGAAGGAACCGCCGGAGAAGACGGCCGAGTTGAGGGCGCTGAACTTGTTGTCCCCGGTTGGGATGACCTTTCCGAACCATTTTTTGAAAAGTTCAGGATGTTCTTTCAGTCCCTCGGTGGAGCCGACAAACACCACGCCTTGATCCCCAAGGGCCTTCTTCATGTTCGAATAAACCGCCTCCGAATCAAACTGGGCTTCGACGCCGGCGAGGAATTTGCGCTCCTGCTCCGGAATGCCCAGTCGCTCAAAGGTCCGCTTGACGTCCTCGGGCACCTCGTCCCACGACCGGGTGGGGCGCTGCGCGTTGGCCAGATAATAGCGGATGTTTTCGAAAACAATGTTCTGTAGATCGGGGCTGGCCCAGTGCGTCGGCATGGGCTTGGAGAGAAACACGTCAAGGGCCCTGTGGCGGAATTCACGGATCCAGTCAGGTTCGCCTTTGACGTTGGAAATGTAGTCAACGGTCGCGTGGCTCAAGCCCGCACCGGCGTCGTAGGTGTGTTGCTCGGGGTAATGAAAATCGCCGCGGCTGCGGTCGATATTCAGCTGGGTGAGGGCTTCGGTGGACATGGTTGCGGAGGAATGTGGGTTGTCTGCCGCCTGGAGGGGTGAGAGGGGAGGGCGGTTTAGGCTGGGAGGAGTTCGGCTTCCACGGAGGCGTCCGGGATCTCATCCCGGATCCAGTCGTAGCCCTTGGCCTCCAGTTCCAGCGCCAGGGCAGGCCCGGCGCTCCGCACGATGCGACCGCCGACCAGAACGTGGACGACGTCTGGGTTGATGTAATCGAGCAGGCGCTGGTAGTGGGTGATTACCAGCACGCCCAGACCGGGGCCACGCTGGGAGTTGACTCCGGCGGAGACAACTTTCAGCGCGTCGATGTCCAAACCCGAATCCGTCTCGTCCAAAATGGCGTAGGACGGCTTGAGCATGGCCATCTGCAGGACCTCGTTGCGTTTCTTTTCGCCCCCAGAGAACCCCTCATTGACCGAGCGGGCGGTGAAATTGCGTGGAATTTCAAGCCGGTCCATCTCCTTGTACAAGTCTCCGTAGTACTCTGTGGCTTCCAGTTCCTCCCCAGCGGAGAGGCGGGCCTGCAGGGCGGCGCGGATGAAGTTGGCGTTGCTCACCCCTGGGATTTCCACCGGGTATTGGAACGCGAGGAAGAGCCCCGCGCGCGAGCGGGCGTCGGGCTCCATTCCAAGCACGTTGACTCCATCGAGGAGGACCTCTCCTTCGGTAACCTCATAATCCGGGTGGCCTGCAATGACCTTGGAGAGCGTGCTTTTGCCAGAACCATTCGGGCCCATGATCGCGTGCACAGAACCCTTTTCTATTTCAAGGTTCAGACCGCGGAGGATCTGCTGACCGCCGACGACTCGGGCGTGAAGGTTGTGGATAACAAGGCTCATAAGAGATTGTGGAGGAGGGGTGCGGGTGGACTTTCGGAAGCGCTCCACACTTCGGGCGGTGCGCGAGTGCAGAGGATTGGCGGCGGACTAAGCGTTCGGTTTGTGGATGGCGGGTTCGCCGGGTTGCACCATGGCATGCATGGCTGAACCACCGAGTGAAGCTGTCGCAAGGGTCAGGGGACCGCACTTAACGCAGGTCCCTCGAAAGGAAACTTCCTGTTGGGCGATGGTGACGCCTTCGGGGAGTTGCCAGATCTGGTCAGGCGGCATCGGGTTGTAAACGGGCAAATCGGTGACTGAACCACAGAGGGAGCAGAAGAGGTGGGCGTGCTCGCTCAGGTTGGCGCAATACCGGGAGGGTTCACGGTCGTGATTGACCATGCGCACCTGTCCAGAGGCGGCGAGCGCCTCGAGGCAATTGTACACCGTGGCAAGCGAGATGGAGGGAACCCGCGTCTTGACCTGAAGAAAAACTTCAACGGCACTGGGATGGTCCGCGCGGGACATCAGGGCATCGAACACCGCTTTGCGCTGCTCAGTCTGGCGGGGGCCTTTTTTGGGAGGGAGCGCTTCAGGCGCGCCAATTTCAGTCGTGGGGGACATGCCCAAAACATGGCCCAATGTTTTTCCTTTATCAAGAATTGTTCTTATTAAGCTTTAATCCTAGAGCAGAAATCTCCCCGGCACTTTCCATCCATCCTAGGCAGACTGCGCCGAGAAGAACGGCAAGCCCTCTGGATTTTGAGAGTTGAGGGATTCAATCCGAGGACAC
This sequence comes from Chthoniobacteraceae bacterium, assembly GCA_044376515.1. GTDB lineage: Bacteria > Verrucomicrobiota > Verrucomicrobiia > Chthoniobacterales > Chthoniobacteraceae > Chth-196. The sequence goes on from JBILKV010000059.1 coordinate 9,239, forward strand.
TCCGTTTAGGGAGTATGTGGGGTGGGTGCGCACCGCTTGGGTCCGAGTATTGAGTTTTCGCGCAACCTGAGAAAACATCAAGATCGTGGGTTTCACTGCTGGAAATACCTGACATGTCCGACCGCGTTCCCTAGGGTCCCGGTGGCCTTCCCGACCGTGTCCAAAGTTCAGCGTCTCACCCTCCTCTTCCTCCTGTTGGCCATCGTAGTCGGTCTCAAGGCGTGGGTCGAGTACACGACTCAGGGTGTCTTTTACCAAATGGCGGTCAAGGCGCACTCCCGTGAGGGAGGACCGGGAAAGCTGGAATTGAAGCGTCGTGAGCTTCGGGAAACTTCTGACTGGCGGGCAATCCGCATTCCGGGCGGTGCTTTTCTCATGGGCGATGGCACGCCGCGGGGGGTGGGCGAGGGGAGCGCGCCGGAGCAGGCCGTCACGGTGGATACCTACCTTCTCGGTGCGATGAATGTCACCCAGTGGGAGTGGATCCATGTGGCCCAGGCGACGCAGCACCTGGGCTATCATTTCCGAAATTGGAAGTTGGACCCGGGGGTGCTCGAGGGGGTGGAGAATCTGGTGAAGTTAGAAAAAGAAATAGAGGGTCTCAGCTGGCTGGATGCCGTGGCATGGTGCAATGCCAAGAGTGAGCTCCATGGTTTGGAACCGTGTTACTTCGGGAGGGTTAAGGACAGTCCCTGGAAACTTTTCCGGGGCACCAAAGCCTCAAACGTGGTGGTTTTGTGGAGGGAAGAAGCCAATGGTTACCGGCTTCCCACGGAGGCGGAATGGGAGCGCGCTGCGAGAGGCGGGGTGAACCGGAAACTCTACCCTTGGGGGGATGTTCTGCCTGAAAAGTACGCGTCCCAGCCGAACAGTTACGGGCTCGTCGGTCTTTTGTCCAAAACGGGCAACTGGTGCTGGGACAAGTTTGCCCCCTATACGCCCTACACCAAGATAAACCCCACCGGAGATCCGTCCGAATCCCCCGGGGGAAAGCGGATGTATCGGGGTAAGTCGCCCAAGGAGGGCGGTCCCAGGCCGCTTTCTGTGCGGAGCCACGCTGACGGTGGGGATCCTCAGGCGGGGCTGCGTATTGCGTCCAACGACCTACCGGCTTTTCTCGTCATTCCCGGCGGGGAGTTCGCCATGGGAGACTCTTACGAGGAGCCCGTGAGGGAAGATTTAAGCGGACAGAAACCGATCGTTCCGTATGGAAACAGCGCCCGGGTGGTCCGGGATGGCGCCCTGGAGGAGACGCCTGTTCATAAGGTGATGGTTGGCGAGTTTTTGTTGAGTAGGACCGAGGTGGACTATGCGGAGTGGAAGCGGGTCAAACGCTGGGCGGAGGAAAGGGGGTACGTTTTTGCAAATCAGGGGGAGGCAATGCGGGATGACTACCCAGTCACGGGAGTGAGTTGGCACGACGCGGTCAAATGGTGCAACGCCAAGAGTGAGATGGAGAATCTCAGCCCGTGTTACTATACCTCCGCCGCACGCGGGATTGGAACGGTGTACCGTTCCGGGCAGGAGGCGTTGACCGATCAAATGATCAACCTGAAATCAGGAGGGTATCGACTGCCAACTGAGGCCGAGTGGGAAAAGGCTGCGAAGGCGGGAAAGGCCGAAAACCGGTACTCCTGTGGCAAGCAGATCAGCCACTGGTCCGGAGTGTTCATGGCACAGCCCGATCCTGCCTCCCCGGGGATTCCTCACCCGCTGTTTGACGGTCACCCGGCGCCGGTGAGGACCTTCTCAAGCAACGGGCTCTGCAACATGAGCGGCAATGTGTGGGAGTGGTGCACGGATTCCTTTGGTCCTTACCCCGGTCATCTGGGAAACAATCTCAATCCGCCAGAGGGTTCGGATCGGCGGAACATGCGCGGTGGTTCTTGGAGGAACCGGGCATGGGATTGCCGCATTTCCCGGCGTGGGCATGCGGAAGCGGACACTGCCAACGACTCGGTTGGGTTCCGCCTTGCCCAGACGGTCGTCCACTAAAAGGGCGGGTGGACAGTCCGCGGTGGTCCGCTCCGCGAGTTCCGCGGGAAAACCGTTTGTCGATCGTCAGGCGAGCAGCCGCTCGAGGATTTCGTTGACCACGCTCGGATTCGCTTTTCCTTGGGAAAGCTTCATCACCTGGCCCTTCAGGAAGTTGATCGACGCCGTCTTTCCAGCCCGGTATTCGGCTACAGCCTTTGGGTTCGCCTCGATCACCTGGCGCGCGAGGGGCTCAATGGCCCCCGAGTCGCTTTCCTGTTTCAGGCCCCGGGCTACCACAATCGACTGGGGATCCCGCCCGCTTGCGAACATTTCCGCGAAGACCTCCTTTGCCTGACGGGCGTTGATGTCCCCTTTCTCGACCAAGGCAAGCAGCGACTGAAGGTGGGACGCCTTCACCGGGCATTCGGAGATCGGTGTGCCGGACTGACTGAGCGCGTTGAGCACATCGTTGATCAACCAGTTCGCGAGTACCTTGGGTGCGGTGGACTGCCGGGCCGCGTCTTCAAAGTAGTCTGCCAGCGCCCTTTCAGAGGAAAGCACCGTGGCGTCGTATTCCGTGATGCCGTAGTCCCGGATAAACCGTTCCCGTTTTTCCGCCGGCAACTCCGGGCGCTGCGCCCGCACTTCCTCCATGAAAACCCGCGTGTTGACCGGGAGTAGATCTGGTTCGGGAAAGTAACGATAGTCGTGCGCCGACTCCTTGACCCGCATCAGCGTGGTTTGCCCGAGGGAGTCGTCCCAGCGGCGCGTTTCCTGGGACAGGGCCCCCCCCGTGGAAAGCACCTGAATCTGGCGTTCAATCTCGAAGGCAAGCGCACGGCGCACCCCGGAGATGGTGTTCATGTTTTTGATTTCGATCTTGGTCCCCAGGGTGTTGGTGCCCTCTGGGCGGACGGACACGTTGCAGTCGCAGCGCATCTGCCCCTTCTCCATGTCCGCGTCCGAAACATCCCCGTAGACGAGAATTTGCTGCAGCGCAGTCAGATAAGCGAAAGCTTCCTCGGGCGTTTCAATATCCGGTTCCGAAACAATCTCCATGAGAGGGGTTCCGGCGCGGTTGAAGTCGATTCCCGTGGAGTTCTCGAAGTGAAAGCTTTTGGCCACGTCTTCCTCCAGATGGATCCGCGTCAGTTTGACTGTTTTGCCGGGCGTGCGGATCTGTTTTTGGGCGTCCTTGGGATAGGCGAGGTCGTGCAGGGGGACCCCCCCGCCGAGGCACAGGGGTTGGTCGTACTGCGAGATCTGGTAGTTCTTCGGCATGTCCGGGTAGAAATAGTTCTTACGGTCGAACTTGCAGTCCGCCGCCACCTCGCACTGGAGCATCAGCCCGGTCAGGGCGGTCATCCGTAAGGCCCTTTCGTTCATCACCGGAAGGGCGCCGGGGTAGCCAAGGCACACGGGGCAGGTGTGAGTGTTTGGTTCGGACCCGTACTCAACCGGACAGGCGCAGAACATTTTGCTGCGGGTTTTGAGTTGAACGTGGACTTCGAGACCGATGGTCGGGATGTAACGGGTTGCCATGAAATGTGAAGGTGGAGTGTGAGAGAATGCGCGCCCGTTGGCTAGGGTTTCGCGCGTCGCAACTCGCCGGCGCGGGAAGGAGGCGGAGTGTTCGGGGGATGAAGTGCGCGTTCAAGGGCGCGGTCCACATCGAGAAGTTTCAAGGCGGTCCTGAGTTGGGTGTCGGCCGCGCCAGCCTGCACCTTGGGACTGCGGAGCAGGGTCCACAAATCGGCCGAGCGGAGAGCTTCCTGGAGGTCCGGATCGTTGCGGATCGCGGCCAGGTGCGGACTGCGGGCGATGGTTGCCAAGGCGGGATCTGCCAGAAGCCGTTCGCTGGCTGCGGGACTGGCCAGAATTTGGCCGATTTTTCCAAGGCGTGGGTACCATTCCGGTGTGAGGGGATCGGCTTTTGCGATCCATTCGGAGAGGGACGATTTCTCGACTGCTTTTTTGAGGGAGGCCAGGGCGCTCGTCTCTGCGGCAATCGGAGCGGGCTGTCCCTTTGCGGGGGATTTGAGTCTGGCACCGGTTTGGAGGCCGTCGGCAAGGCTGCCGGCAATCCGGACTGCCCAGGCGCAAACTCCAAGCAGGAGGAGCCCCGAGAGCAGCCCGAGCAAGGCGCCTCCCAACCCGTATGCCGTCCGGACCAACCCCACCCCTTGCTCGTCGGTTTTTCGAAAAAGGATCGACGATATTGTCGCAATCGTACCCCAGATGAGCAGGACGATGAGTGCCCCGGCAACGAGCGGTCGGATGAACAGCGGAAATCCAAGCGCCGGAAGCGCGGGAGCCAGAAGGGGCCCGGCGTAGACGGCTGCGCCGATGGCTCCAATCAGGGCGATCAGCGAAACGCACTGTCGGATCACCCCGCGGCTCCAACCCCGCCAGGCGCTCGCCAGCAACCAGAGCAGCGCGCTAACCGGGATCCACGTGGGGATGTCCGCAGGGGGAACGAAACTCATGGGCGGTTGGCGCGCGGGGTGGGTGGTGTGCGATGCTTCGCGCTTGAGGCTCTAGCCGAGCGTGAGGGCTCTCCGGATGAGCGGGGCGATTTCGCGCTGGTGGGGCGCGGACCGCGGTGCCAGTTGGCTGTCGCAACCGATGAGGATTGCGCCGTCCTCCGGGCGGAGGGGCGCCAGTCCGTGACTGCCCCGCACCAGTTTTGGATTGAGCGAACAGGGATCCAGCACGTATCGGAGCCCCAGCTTTTTGCGCAGGAGCGCCTTGGCAGCCCGGAGCTTTCCCCCAGCGGGGTCGAAAAACAGCTCCCGCGGATCGTAGCCGGGTTTTTTGTGGATTTCGACGCAGCGGGCAAAGTCAGGTTTGAACGCATCCTCAAGCCAGTAGTCGTAGGCGAACCACCAGCCCTGCTCGGCGAGGAGGATGAGTTCCCCGCTGCGGGGATGGGCCAAACCGATGGAGGCGTGCTCATGCGGGAGCAAAACACGGCCCACTCCCGGCAACTTGCGCAGGCAGGCGCGGGCCCGCTCCCAGTCCGCCGGATCCCGCACGTACACGTGGGCGAGTTGGTGGTCGCAAACCGCAAACGCGCGGGAGGCACCTGGATCAAGCAGTTCGCCGGCGGCATTCGTACTGACTTCCAACAAACCGGCCTCCCTCAGGGCGCGGTTTGGAAACACGGCGTCGCTCACGGGGGCGATTCCGTACTCGCTCACCACGAGGATTCTGGCGTTCAGGGCGCGCGCATGGGCGATGACGCGCCCGGCACAGGCATCGATTTCGCGGAGATTCGGGGAAACGTGCGGGCCGGTGGGGCCAAAGCGTTGCAGGTCGTAGTCGAGGTGGGGGAGGTAACAAATGCCAAGGTCCGGCTTTACGGCGTCCCACGCGGTGAGAAAACTGTCCGCAATCCAACGGGTGCTCGGTGCGGCAGCTGTCGGCCCCCAGAACTGGAAGAGAGGAAAGGTGCCGTGTTTTTCGTGGATCAATCTCTTGAGCGACGCGGGGTTGGCGTAGAAGTCAGGAGACTTGGCCCCGTCATGGTGGTAGACGGGGCGCGGGGTTGTCGTCGCTGTGGTGCTGGTGTTCATGGCGTACCACCAGAAGTGCTTGAGCACACGCCACGGCTGCCCCTCCCAGACGTGTGGAGCGCAAACCAGCCGTTCGCTTTGCCGCCAGAACAGGATTTCGTTCAGGTCCCGGAAATACCAGCCGTTGGCAACAATCCCGTGGTCAGTGGGATCCACGCCGGTGAGCATGGTAACCTGCGCCGTGGTGGTGACGGCGGGCAGAGCCGGCGCGAGGGGCGTATGAAAGCCGTTGTTCGCCAGTTGACTCAGTTGCGGGGTGTCTGCGCCCAGATGCGCGCTGGTGAGCCCCACGCAATTGAGGAGCACAAGTGGGCGGGAGGGACGAGGGGCATGAGACGTGGGGGGGGCGGTTTCCATCGGGTGCTAAGCGCAGAACGTAAGCCAAAATAAGGCGCTAGAGAAGCACTGCCCAGCTGGTAGTCTTCTGCGATGAAATTCTCCCCAGTTTTCTCAACTGCGGTCTTGCTCACCGTTGGGGTGTCCACCCGGAGCCTGTTTGCCGAACCGGCGCCCAAACCCCCAGCCCGTAAGGAGCCCCCGTCCGCCGAGGCAGTTGCCAAAGCAGCCGTCATCGCGCCCGGGCTTCAGATCGATGTGTGGGCGGCGGAACCGCTCTTGGCCAACCCAGTCGCTTTCACCTTTGATCATCAGGGAAGGGCTTGGATTGCTGAAACCAACCGGCGCAAATCGTCTTATCTAGACATCCGCTCTTTCCCTGAGTGGGTTTCGCAGAGTTTGGCGCTCCGCTCCGTCGAGGAGCGCACCGCCTTTCTGAAAAAGGCCCTGCCGGAAGGAGCAGACACCTGGCCAAAATCAATGCGCGACCTCAACGGGGATGGCAAGGTCGACTGGCACGATCTGGAGGTCGAGTCCGAGATCGTACGCTTGGTTGAGGACAAGGCCGGCAGGGGCAAGGCGGACACGACAAAGGTGGTGGCCGACGGCTTCAACTCGGTTGCAACCGGAGTGGGCGCAGGAATTGCAGTGCGGGATGGAAAGGCGATCTACATCTGCGAGCCCGACGTCTGGATTCTGGGTGAGGACGGCACCAAGCAATCCATTGTGCAGGGACTGGCGGTGCACATTGTCTACAGCGGCCACGATTCTCATGGCGCGAAGTTCGGCCCCGATGGCCGCCTTTATTTTTCAGTGGCCGACTGCAGCGCCAGAATGGAGTCCGAAGGCAAGGTGCTGGCTCCGCCCTCTTGCGGGGCGGTGTTTCGTTGCTGGCCGGACGGTACGGGCCTCGAGTTGTATGCCTACGGCCTGCGCAATCCGCAGTCACTGGTGTTCAACGCTGTGGGTGATCTCTTCACTGGGGATAACAACGCCGACGGCGGGGACAAGGCGCGCTGGGTGCACGTGGTCGAGGGGGCCGATTATGGTTGGCGTTTCCATTATCAGTTCATGAAGGAGCCCAAGCTGGGGGTGTGGAATTCCGAGGGGCTTTGGAAGCAGGAGGCGGCCACCGACGCTCCTTCCCTGCTGCCTCCAGTCATGCACGTGGGACACGGCCCGGCCGGCGTCGCCTTCTACCCAGGCACAGGATTGCCGGCGGCCTACAAAGACGCTTTCTTCATGGCAGACTTTCCGGGGGGCGTGCGCGCATTCAAGCTCCGCCAAAAGGGGGCGTCCTACGAGGCTGAGCTGCCCGTCTCGGTACTCACCGACAATTCCGCCAAAGAGATGACAGGCAAGTTCGCGTGGAACCTGAATGTCCCCGATGTGGCTTTTGGTCCGGGTGGCGGCCTTTACCTGCTCGACTGTGTCGACTGGATTCCGGACTACAACAAATTCGACAAGGGCCGGATCTTTCGCGTGCATGCTCCGGAGGTGGATTCCGAGCCAATTGTGGCCGAGACCCGACGCCTGCTGGCTGAGGGGTTCTCCCAGAGGGGCCTCCCGCACCTCGAGAAGTTGCTGGCCCACGCTGACAATCGCGTGCGGGGCGAAGCCCAGCGCGAGCTGGTGGCGCGCGGTGAGGCAGCTCTGAGAGTGTTTGTCCGTGCCTCGGAACGGCGGGGCGTTGAGAGACTCCACGCGGTTTGGGGACTCGGGCAGTTGGCCCGAACCACCCCGGCGGCGCTCGACTCGCTCAGGGCGCTTACCAGAAATGACACGGAGGCGGAGGTGCGCGCGCAGGCGGTCAAATTGCTGGGGGAGAACGGCGGGCCTCAGGACGCTGCCCGGGTGGCGGGGTTACTGCTGGATCCTGCCCCGAGGGTGCGTTTTTTCGCGGCTCAGGCGCTTAGACGGGTGGGCGGCGCCGGGCAGGTTCCTGCCGTGTTGAAAGCACTTGGGGCGAAACAGGCGCCCGACGCTTTTCAGCGCCATGCGCTTGCCACAACGCTGGCCGCGTTGGCCAAGCCGGAGCAGGTCCGGAAGTTGGCGGCCGAGCGTTCCGAGGCCGTCCGACTCGCCGCGGTGCTCGCCCTGAGACGGGTGGCCGATTCTGGGGTGGCCGCTTTTCTCTCGGACCGAAGTCCGCGGGTTCGGTTGGAGGCAGCCCGGGCGATTTACGACGAGCCGGTTCCGGGAGGGCTGGAGGCCTTGGCGAATTTAGAGGCCCAACCGGGTGAGGCTGCCGGCATGGTCCAGCGGATTCAGTCCGCCCGTTACCGGCTCGGAGGAAAGGCCGCCGGTGAGCGGGTTTTGGCGCTCGCTCTGGACGCTAAGGCAGCACCGGTCGCACGTGCCCAAGCCGTGTCGCTCCTGCGTCAGTGGCAACCGGAGGACGGCAGGGACGCCTTTTCAGGGCGTTGGTGGCCTGTGGAGTCGGAGCGGAATTCAGAAGAGGTGAGGAAACTGGTCGTGACAAAGACGGCAACCTTGTTGAATGACCCCGAGCCTCAGGTAGTTGACGCTGCGATCGAACTCGTCGGTGCCTACGGCCTGGGCGAGCACGCCGCCAAGCTGCGCGCACTTTTTTTGGAGGAGGCGTGTCCAGCTCCAACCAAGGCCCAGGTGCTGGGCGTTTTTGGAAAGCTGAAGCTGGAGGGCTTCGGGGATCTGCTCCACCGCGCGCTTAAGGACAAGAGCAAGGAACTCAGCACCGCCGCAGCAAAGCTCATTGGGAAGCTTCCCCCTGAGGAGGCATTGGTCCTGAGTTCGCGCATGCTGGAGTCCGATAAGGTGGCGGACTTGCAGAGTGGGCTTCAGACCCTTGCGCAGCTCAAGAATCCCAAAGCGGATGCCGTGCTGGACGGGGCGATGCAGCGGTTGCTCGCAGGCAGCATTCCCGCGGGTGCCGTTTTGGATGTGTTGGAGGCAGCAACAAAACGGGGAACTCCCGCACTCAAACAGTTGGTGCAGGACTTTGAGTCCAAACGCAACGCGGAGGATCCCTTGGCGAAGTGGCGCGAATGTCTTGAGGGAGGCGACCCCAAAAACGGGCTCACGCTGTTTCGCGAGAAGGACGAGTTGGGCTGTTATCGCTGCCATCGGGCGGCTGGCAACGGCGGAGACGTCGGACCCTCCATGGACAAAATCGGGGCCAGGCGGGACCGTGAGTACTTGCTACGGTCCATTGTGACGCCCAACGCGGATTACGCCGAGGGGTTCGAAACGGTTCTGTTGAAACTTGCTGACGGTTCGGTAGCGGCGGGAATGCTCACCAAGGAGGGACCCGAAAACGTGGTGCTCACGACCATTGGTGTGCCGCAACCCCAGACCATCCCGACCAGCAGGATCGTGGGGCGGGACCGGCTTCCGTCTTTGATGCCGGAAGGGCTTCCCCAAATGCTCAGCAAGCGCGAGCTGCGGGACATCATTGCGTTCCTTGCCTCCCAACGGTGAACCGCCGGTGCCTCCCCGTGCCGTTCGGGTTTTGCACTCCGCAGGTGCTTGAATTCTGGACCCTCTTGTCTGATTCTGTCCCATCGCCGATGCACTTGACACTGCTCAAATCAAAGATCCACCGCGCGGCCGTGACGGCTGCCAGCCTCCATTACGAGGGAAGCCTCACGATCGCCGCCGATTTGGCCGAAAGGGTGGGTTTGCTGCCTTACGAAAAAATCCTAGTGGGGAACATGGCCAATGGGGCCCGGTTTGAAACCTATGTGATCTACGGCGAGTCCGGCAGTGGCGAAATTCAACTCAACGGGGCCACGGCGCATCTCGGAAAAATTGGGGATCGCTTGACGATCATGAACTTTGCCCAACTCACGCCGACGGAAGCGGTGGGGCACAAACCGAGGGTGATTCTTCTCAACGAGCGGAACGAGGTGCTCCGCACCGAATCGCAGATTCCGGAGTACGCTGGGACCCAATGACTTGATTTAAAGGGTGCATTCAGGCGTTTTTCGCGAGATTTCCCAGAGTGTTTGAACGCCACGGCGGAAAACCTTCACCCTCATCCAACCTAAAGGTGTGCCATCCCGATGCTCTTGAGGTTTAAGAAGAAAAAGAAAGCTGCCGCGAAGTCTTCAGGGCCTCCGGTTGACCGCTCGGCGCGCCCTCCGCTTGAGCGGATGTCCAAGCTTCACGACGCCATTCAATCCGGTGATTACCCAAACTGCACGCTGCTCGCCCGGGAAATGGAGGTGAGTCGCAAGACCATCCAGCGGGATCTCGATTTTATGAGGGACCGGCTTGGATTGCCGATCGCTTACGATGGCAAAAAGTTTGGATTTTACTACGCCGAACCCGTCGAATCTGTTCCCGAAATGGAGGTGAGCGAGGGGGAGTTGGTGGCTCTGCTCATCGCTCAAAAGGCCCTGCAACAGCACAGGGGAACCGTGTACGAGGGACCGTTGCGCTCGGCCTGTGCCAAGATTGCAGCCGCCCTGACGGACCGGGTTTCAGTCGACATTACCGATTTGGCCTCTCGAATCTCCTTTAAGGAGCAGGGATTCAATGAGGTGCCCGTGGAGCTTTTTGACGCTGTCGGAAGGGCGGTCCGCTCCTCCCGCGTCCTCACTTTCTTTTATAAGAAGCTCGGGGCGCCGGGCGAGGAACTTCGACGCATCCATCCCTATCACTTGGGCTGTATCAACAACCAGTGGTATGTCTTTGGCTGGGATATTGAGCGGGAAGGAATCCGAACCTTCGCCCTGACGCGACTCCGGGACCCCAAGGTCCAAAGGGCTCAGTTTCAGATGCCGGCGGATTTTTCGATCGAAACGTTCCTGGCTGACAGCATGGGCGTTTTTCGCGGAGGCAAGGAACTCGAGAAGGTGCGCATTCGTTTTAAAGGTTGGGTCGCCCAGATCGTCCGGGAGCGAGTTTGGCACAGCAGCGAAAAGAAAACCGAATTGCCCGACGGCGGTTTGGAGGTGGAGTTGTTGCTTTCCAGCTTGGAGGAAGTGGAGCGTTGGGTTTTGGGTTTCGGCCCTCACGCCGAAGTGATTCAACCCCCTGCGCTGGTCGAACGCCTCCGAGGCACGACGCGTCGGATGGCGGCGATCTACCGGTCCTCAGAGGCTTGACTCTGTAGGCCGCTCTGTTCGACTGGGCGAAGGTTTGGAAAGCGGAAAAAATAGCGTCACTGGCCTTTCGAACCGCTCCAGAACCAAACCCAAAACCAAGCTGAACCAAACATGAATTCTACCACCCCTCCTTCGGATCCGGGAATGACCTGGCTCGCATTTGCATTGCTCACCGTAGTGAGCTGGGGAGTTTACGGCGTGTTTCTTCACAACGGTCAGATGCAGATGGCGGACAAGGAGTTTGGTCGCTACAAAGCCTTCCTGTTTGTAGGCATCGCGTATTTTTTGACCGCGGTACTCGCCCCTTTGATTCTGCTGTGGGCCAAGGGAGCTGACTGGAAATACCCCGTCGGAGGAATGGCTTGGTCTCTGGTGGCCGGCATTGTGGGGGCAATCGGGGCTTTCGGGGTGCTGCTCGCTTTCGGCGCCAAAGGTGCGCCGCCCGTGGTGATGGCGATTATCTTTGCGGGTGCCCCAGTGGTAAATGCGCTCGTCTCGGTTGCGATGCATCCGCCGGACGGCGGGTTGAGCGGTATCAAGTTGGGATTTTGGGTTGGTCTTCTGATGGCTGCCTCCGGAGGTTGCCTCGTGAGTTTTTACAAGCCCGCTCCGGGAAAGCACCAGCCCGTCCCTCCTCCTCAGGTGGCGCCCGGAAACAGCGCGAATTAAAGGCCCGTGCGCCTGCGGGGGACCCTACCCTCAGCTGCCTGTGAACGACTTGGTCCGAACCAATCAGTGGGCGCTGCTGGAACCCCTTCTCTCGGCTGCGTTGCGCTCCAGCTCCTTCCAGCGGTCGCGCCTTCCCGGCGGATTTTCCCTGCCGCGCTCCCTGGAGGCGTTTGTTCGAGACTTTCCGCCAACGACAAAAGGTGAGTTGGCAACGGATCAGGCCCAACACCCTCCTTCAGGCAGCAATTGGACCCAACCGGAGGCGAGTTACGGGCGGTTTAGCCAGACCAGCGGTACGACAGGGCGGCCGATGGCAGTATGGGACACGGCCGAAAGTTGGTCATGGCTTTTGGAGAACTGGGTGCGTGGGTTTGAGTTGGCGGGCGTGAAGCCCGGAATGCGAGCGTTTTTCGCCTTTTCCTTCGGTCCCTTTCTTGGCTTTTGGACAGCGTTCGAGGCGGGGCTGCGCATGGGGTTGCGCTGCATCCCGGGCGGGGGATTGGGAACGACTGCGCGCTTGCACGCGATCCTCCAACATCGGGTCGAGGTGCTCTGTTGCACTCCGACCTACGCGCTCCACTTGGCGACGACTGCTCAGAATCAGGGGCTGAGCCTTTCCTCGAGCGCGATTCGCAGGATCATTGTGGCTGGCGAACCAGGGGGAAGCCTGCCTGGCGTCCGCCGCCAAATCGAGGCGGCGTGGCGCGGCGCCGCAGTGGTGGACCACTACGGGTTGACCGAAGTGGGGCCCGTGGCGTTCGCGAGAGCGGGCGAACCCGGTCATTTGTGCGTGTTTGAAGACCGTTATTTTGCCGAGGTGTTGGACCCTGAAACTCTACTTCCGGTTACCGATGGCGCCTGCGGTGAACTCGTGCTGACCCCGCTTGGCCGGTCGGCATGGCCCCTTTTTCGGTACCGGACAGGCGACCTCGTCCGTCCGCGGCAGACCGACGCGGGCCTCGTTCTGGAGGGCGGCATCTTGGGAAGGATAGACGACATGGTGGTGGTTCGCGGCGTAAACATTTATCCGGGCGCCGTCGAGGAGGTCGTACGTGGCGTTGCTGGTTCCTGCGAGTATCGCGTCAGCCTCACAGAACGCACTGGGCTCGTTCAGATCGAAGTCGAAGTCGAGGCGCCGCCGTATACCCCTTGCTCCTCCGCCGCACCGTCGGTTCCGCCAGAAGACGCGCCGCTTCAGTCCGATTCCCAGGAACACCCTCTGGTTTTTCAAGAGCGCACCCACCCTTCGCTTTCCTCTCAGCGAATCGCTGAGCGCCCCATACAGCCCGACGGTGGTGTCCGGTCGCTAGCATCCAGCCTTGAAGCTGCCCTGGAACGCGCTTTTGCGTTGCGGATTCCTGTGAGAGAGGTCGCTCACGGCACGTTACCAAGGTTTGATTTGAAGGCTCACCGCTGGGTCCGCGTCTAACACGCGCCAACGCCGCCAACGCCGCCAACGCCGCCAACGCCGCCAACGCCGATGCAGACCGGTATTGGGTCCCGCGAACGAATGTGTCCGGCAAGAGCCCCGGCCGGCAAGAACGCACCTCCAGAATGCTAGGGTGCCGGAGACGAAACGGATTTCTCGCGAAACACGCAGGGGGACTGCGGGGGGACTGCGGGGAACGGTGGGAACGGTGGGAACGGTGGGAACGGGGAGGCGCTTTGGCCGTTGTAAAGTGCTGGAGAAAACAGGCGTGAAAAACGTCGCAACCGCGGATCCCGAGGACGGCTTATACCACCTCTCAATGATAACCGGAGTGTCTTCGCCCCAGAGGGGCAGACGACTCGCAGCCCATGGCAACGCCATGGGATCGACCCGTTATACAGTCGGAAGCCCTACAGGGGCGCCCCTGATGATGCCGCCTTTTGGAAGGGCCCTGAAAGGTTGGGGTGCCCCTGCAGGGCGTATTCTTTTTGGTGATGATTTCCCATGGCGTTGCCATGGGCTAAAAGTGAAATGCCCGGGGCGTCGGATTT
>JBILKV010000179.1:0-8936 GCA_044376515.1 Chthoniobacteraceae bacterium
GGGAGCGGGTGCGGGAGCGGGTGCGGGAGCGGGTGCGGGAGCGGGTGCGGGTGCGGGTGCGGGTGCGGGTGCGGGTGCGGGTGCGGGTGCGGGAGCGGGTGCGGGTGCGGGAGCGGGTGCGGGAGCGGGAGCGGGTGCGGGAGCGGGTGCGGGTGCGGGTGCGGGTGCAGGTGCAGGTGCAGGTGCAGGTGCAGGTGCAGGTGCAGGTGCAGGTGCGGGTGCGGGTGCAGGTGCAGGTGCAGGTGCAGGTGCAGGTGCAGGTGCAGGTGCAGGTGTGGGCTCACCCACCGCGGTGGTCTCAGCGACAGGAGCGGGGGGCTCTTTGCTGATCAGTTGCTGGGCCTCCACAAGAGCCTCCTGCGAGAAAGCCGAGTTGGGAAACTGGTTTTGAAGCGATTCGTATGCGAGCTTCGCCTCATCGCTTTTCTGCTGGGCCTTGAGAATCCGGGCAATCCGCAGAAGAGCTGCCGGCGAGGCAAAGCCTCGAATCTCGCGCGAGACCAACCCCCGATAGGTGTTGAGCGCCTCCTCCTGCTTACCCTGAATCTCAAGCGTCGAACCCATCCCAAAGCGCGCGGCACCGGCAAGCGGATGAGCGGGGTGCTGTGACAAAAAAACCTGAAGCGTTTTGATTGATTCGTCCAACTGTCCGTTTTCCCGCTGCTTGCCGGCCAGCAAGAGCGCCGCATTCCCCGCCGCCTCCATGCCCCGATGCTCCTTGATGAAGGAGTCCAGTTCCTCGGGAGTCTTTGCAGCGGCAAACGATTCGGCAGCAACCTGACTCCTCCGGTAGTCGTTCCACTCGTAAATCCCGTAGGCCACAAGGGACGCAATCAAAAGTATGGATCCAGCTTGGATTCTCGATTTGTAACGGATCCAAAATTCAAGTGGATCGAATCCTTGGGGGGCATTGGCGGAAGCCGGGGAGGTGGAGGAATCAGACATGGAAAGCAGGAGGTCACCGGAGACGCGGCGCGCTCCGTTTGGATTTGGGAGGAACTAAAGTGAATCAGTGGCGTTTTTCAATCAACTGTTGTGCTTGGATGACTTTCACCGTGGTGTTTGCAGGCAGCACCCCGCGCCATTGGGTGCCGGGATAGAGCACGGAGTTTCTGCCGATCAACGACCCCGGGTTGAGTACAGAATTGCATCCGATTTCGGCCCGATCCCCCAGAACGGCCCCAAACTTGCGCAATCCCGTCGGCTGATAGCCCCCCTCGCCGTTGGGCACCACCACCTCGGCATGGTCCAACCGCACGTTCGAAAGGATTGCACCCGCCCCAAGGTGCGCACGGAAACCCAGAATCGAATCCCCGACGTAATTGAAGTGGGGCACCTGCACCTCATCAAACAGGATGGAATTCTTCAACTCGCACGAGTTTCCCAGCACGCAACCCGACCCCACAATCACGTTCTCGCGAATATAACATCCGTTGCGGATTTCGCACCCCTCGCCGATCCAAGCCGGTCCTTTCACCATCGCGCCCTGCTCAATGATCGTCCCCGCCCCGATGAAAACGGCCCCACTGACGAAGGGTTTGCCGATCAGGCGCCCGTGGATGCCAGGCTTGAGCCGGAACTGCAAGTAGCTGCTGATCTGGGTGAGCGCCTCCCAGACGTTGACCGCACTTTCAAAAAGCATGCGGTGCTCGGAATGCTGGAGATCGACATAGTTTTCCGGGCTGTAAATCGGGGACATCAGAAAAAATGGAATGGCAGAAGCCGTGGAGTATGCCGCTCCATCCGGGGAAAAACACCTCAAAAACAGGGCGTCCATTTTTCTGCGAGGGTCGATTGGAGGCCCCTCTCTTTTGTACTGCACCAATCGGGACCGGCCTGCACAATGGCGAGCCCATGACCCGATACGACCACGTGGTGGTTGGAAGCGGCATCGCCGGTTTGTCCTTCGCCCTCAAAGCGGCTGCGCACGGCAATGTCGCCCTCGTCACCAAAGCAGACAAACGCGAATCCAACACCGTCTACGCGCAGGGAGGCATCGCGTGTGTCACCAGCGCGGAGGACTCCTTCGAGCTGCACGTGCGCGACACCCTCGAGGCGGGCGCGGGGTTGTGCGACGAATCCATCACCCGCACCATCGTCTCCGAAGGACCGGCCCGCGTGCGCGAACTCATCGAGCTGGGAGTCCGCTTTGATGCCAAGGAGATCCCCGGCCAACCCGAGGGCGGCCCCACCGCATCCCAACTTGACCTCACTCAGGAGGGAGGCCACTCGAAACGGAGGATCCTGCATTCCCGCGACGTGACGGGACGCGAGATCGAGCGCGCCCTGTTGGACGCCATCGAAAACCACCCCCGGATCGAGGTGCTCGAACACCACATGGCGGTGGACCTCATCACCCTCAGCAAACTGGGGTTCGCCAGCGAAGACCGGGTTCTGGGGCTGTACGTCCTCAATCAGGCCAGCGGCGAGGTGCTCACCCTGCGTTCGGACCGGGTGGTGCTGGCCACCGGCGGTTGCGGCAAGGTCTACCTCTACACCACCAATCCCGCGATCGCCACCGGCGACGGGCTCGCCATCGCCTGGAGGGCGGGCGCGCGGATCGCCAACATGGAGTTCATCCAGTTTCATCCCACCTGCCTCTACCACCCCGAAGCGGGCTCTTTCCTCATCTCGGAGGCGGTGCGCGGGGAAGGCGCCCTGCTCGTCGATCCGAAGGGACGCCGCTTCATGGACCGCTATGATCCCCGCGGGGAGCTGGCTCCGCGCGATGTGGTCGCACGCGCCATCGACGCCGAAATGAAACGCACCGGCGCGCGCTGCATGTACTTAGACATCACGCACAAACCGTCCGATTTCATTCTGGAACGCTTTCCCAACATCGCCGGCACCTGTCGCAGGTTCGGAATCGACATCACCCGGGAACGTATCCCCGTGGTCCCCGCGGCCCACTACCAGTGCGGCGGTGTGCAGACTGACGGCAACGGCGCCACGAGCCTGCGCGGACTCTACGCCATCGGCGAGGTCGCCTGCACCGGATTGCACGGCGCCAACCGGCTCGCAAGCAACTCCCTCCTGGAGGCCGTCGCGATCGCCCACCGCTGCAACGAATCGATCCAACGCACCCGCGCCTCGGAAACCGAGAACGGCCGCACAAACTTCCCCCTGCCGGAGTGGACCGCCGGCGACGCGCAGGACCTCGACGAAATGGTCGTCATCTACCACAACTGGGACGAAATCCGCCGCCTGATGTGGGACTACGTGGGGATTGTGCGCACCACCAAGCGCCTTCAGCGCGCCGCCACCCGCCTGCGCAACCTGGACCGGGAGATTCAGGAGTTTTACTGGAACTTCAAGGTCAGCACGGACCTTTTGGAACTGCGCAATCTGTGCACCGTGGCGGCCCTCATCGTCGACTCCGCCCTGCTGCGGCGCGAAAGTCGCGGCCTGCATTACACCTTGGATTACCCGGAATCCAGCGAGGCCCTCTGTCACCCCACCCTCCTGAGACGCTCCTAAGCCTCACCCCGCTCCAGAAAAACCTCCTCTTTGCCACAATGCTTCCAACGGAACTCACCCACCTCAGGGACACGCAAAACGAACCCGACCACCGCAACATTGCCATCGACCGCGTGGGGGTCAAAAACCTGCGCTTCCCGATGCGCATCCGAGACAAGGCGCATGCAGAGCAGCACACCATCGCCTCGGTGGCCCTGACGGTGGACCTGCCCGAACAGTTCAAGGGAACCCACATGAGCCGCTTTGTGGAGGCCCTCAACGCCTGCGGTTCCGAACTGCACATCGACCGGGTGCACGACCTGCTGAAGATGCTTGCCCAACGGCTTCACGCCGAATGTGCCCACGTGGATTTCGAGTTCCCCTACTTCATGGAGAAGGCGGCCCCCGTCTCAGGAATCAAAGGCCTTATAGATTACAACGTGCGCTTCTGCGCCACCCTCAAAAAGGGCGTTTTCGACTTTGTAGCAACGGTGATCGTGCCGGTGGCAACCCTCTGTCCCTGCTCCAAGTCCATCAGCGACCGGGGCGCTCACAACCAGCGCGGTGAGGTCACCTTCGCCGTGCGCTCCACCCAACCGGTATGGATCGAGGACCTCATCCAGCTCGTCGAACAGTCCGCCTCCTGCGAACTCTACAGCGTCCTGAAGCGCCCCGATGAGAAAGCCGTGACCGAGCGGGCCTACGACAATCCTGTGTTTGTCGAGGATCTGGTGCGCAATGTCGCGGTGCGGGCCAACCGCGAGGAATCCATCGTCTGGTACCGGGTGGAGGCTGAAAACTTCGAATCCATCCACAACCACAACGCCTACGCCTTGGTGGAGCACCAAAGGTAGCCATGGAAATCCCCCACACGCTTGCAATCATCGCGGGCAGTGGCACCTACCCGCACGCCATGGTGCGCGGCGCCCGGATGGCGGGCGTCCAGCGCATCGTCGCGGCGGCGTTCCAAGACGAGACCGACCCCGCACTGGCTGACGCGGTCGACCTGACCGAATGGATGCGCGTGGGACAGTTGGGCAAAATGCTGGCCTTCCTCAAGGCCTCCGGCGCCCGCCACGCCGTCATGAGCGGACAGATCGCCCCCAAAAACCTCTTCAATCTCCGCCCCGACATCAAAGCGGTCCTCCTGCTCGCAAAGCTCAGGGAGCGAAACGCTGAGTCCATCTTTGGCGCGATCGCCAACTCCATGGCCGAGGCAGGAGTGACACTCCTGCCGGCGACCAGCTTCATGGAGGAGTGTCTCGCCCCCATCGGTTTGGTTGCGGGGCCCGCCCCGGGCCGAAGGGAACTCGCCGACCTCGAGTACGGTTTTCGGATTGCCAAGGAATCCAGCCGGCTCGACATCGGCCAGACGGTGGTGGTCAAGAGCGGCACCGTCCTTGCGGTGGAAGCGTTTGAGGGCACCAACGCTACCATCCTGCGCGGAGGCAGCCTCGGAAAAAAGGGCGCGGTCATGGTGAAGGTTGCCAAACCCGGACAAGACCTGCGTTTCGACGTGCCCGTCATCGGCCCGCTCACCTTGGAAACCGCCGCCGAGGCCGGCTTAGGCGCTATCGGAGTCGAAGCGGGGCAGACCCTCCTGCTCGAAAAAGAACGCATGAGCGCTCTTGCCGCGGCGCATAAGATCAGTCTGTTTGGGGTCTCCACGGCTCGTAGCGAAATCTAGCGCTGAGTCCCAGAGCGCGGCGCCCGCAGATCACCCATTCGTGATTTCCTCCGGTCCCTCCTCATCTTCGTAACTCCAACCGCAGGCGGGACAACGGTTCTGTTCTAGCGCGATGAGCGTCCGGCAAACACAGCACTCCAGCGCGTCCGGATCTCCCGGCGTCTGCTTCTGGGCGGGCTCCCGTGCGATCTCCGAAGCGACCGCTCTGGCCCTGTCAAAATCGGGTTCGCTTACCTGTACCCTGACCCCTCCCATCGCCGCCGCGCGCCAAGGATGAATCTGGGTGCTGTATTCATCCTGAAGAAAGGCAGGAATACCGGCTTCGCTCAACCGAAGCCTCAACAAGTGAGCGTCCTCCGGCTTCCAATACGTGGCGACAGTTTTCATAAAGCGCTCTCTGCGTATCCTATGAAAAACTCGCTTGTCATCCAGACAAAAGCGAAAGCCATCAAAATTCCGGCCCCGTCCAACCCTTATTTGGAAGCAACCGCAGGTCGGACAGCGCATTTTTTTCGGGCGCGACGAGCCTTCTTTCGGCGCAGTGCTGCAGCGCGTCCGTGTGTCCCTACGACTCCTCCGGGGCGCCTTCGAGAGCTCTTTGCAAAGCGACCTTTCTGGCGGCATCACAACCGGGTTCCGGCACCTGCACTCTGCCCCCTTCCGATCGCCACTTCTCCAACAAACGCTTTGCCGATCGAGCAGGTGTTGGGCAAGCCCTTGCCCACATCACCGGCACAGGGGGCAGGTGTCCGCCAAGCCGCCCGAAGCAAAGCCTCCCTCGTCCGGCTTTGTCCTCCCGGCGCGGCGGCTGACGCGACCGCTTGCGCCATCCCCCTTCCAACCACGATAGGCCTGCAGCCGACCGGCGAGCCTTTGCTCAACATAGCCGGTGGGTGGGTTGATGGTTTTTTAACGGGAAAATCACCGGCTCAGTGCGCTGACGGGAATCACCGCCAGCTCGTTCGCCATGTGGCTTTTGTGGGTGTAGCCGATGTACAGCCTGCCCTCGTGCTCGACGGCGTAGGGGTAACTGAAATCGGCGTTAGGCGAGGAGACGCCAGGCGTCTGGTCAAAAACCGAGGTGCGTATGACAAAGACTTTGCTCAAGAGCAACTCCCCCGGCCTGCTGACGGCGATGGTCAGCGGCGAGCGCCTGCCGCCCGTGTCCACCGTGGTGGTGCAGACGAGGAAGCGCTGGCCCGTGCTCAGAGTGCCCGCGTACGGCTTGCTCGTGGCCATCGGCAGGTTGGACTGCGCCGTCGGCGTCCAGCTGCGGCCGTAGTCCTCGCTGTGCGAAAGCAAGGCGTACGCCTTTTTACCGTAGCGGGAAATGTTGGTCACGCGCCTGCCCTCGATAAGGACTGTCGACTCGCCCCACACATTGCTCCCAACACCCGGTGCGGAGGGGATCACCACGGGATCCCACTTCGTAAAATCATCGCCTCGGCTGACGGCAACGGTTGGCAGGTTGTCCCCCTTGGCGAAGGGCGCGAGGTGCAGGCCGGCCATGATCCAGTTCCCGTCCGCCATGGGCTGCGGCTCCTGCATCGGCCAGAAACCGTCTTCGATGACGACACCCCGCGGCTCCCAGCGCCCCGTTGCTTCGTCGAGCAGATAGGCTCTGGTGTGCACCCGGTGGTATTTTTCCGCATGGTCATGATACGCCCCCATAAAGGCCCACAACCGGCCCCCTTGGGAAAGAAAGACGCCGTGGCTCACGGCGAGATCGCCCTCGCCCGCATCCATCACCTGCGCCACCCCCCACGTCCTGCCCCCGTCTTCGCTCACCTTGAAATGCGCCTCCTCGGTGGAGGTGTTTTCCCTGCCCCGGTTGAAGCCGTAGGACGCGTAGAGCCTGCCTTTGTGCCAGGCGAGCCCGACGCCCAGAGTGAAGCGGCACTGGTCGTCGTCGGGCGCGGGTTTTTTGATCAAATAAAATTCCGCCCCCTGCACCCGAGGGAGTTCGGCAGCCTTCGGGAGCACCTGCGCGGCGTCCCAAAGCGGCAGCTTCAAGGGGTCGCTTGCCCTGTCATGTCTGGCGGAAACCGGCCGGTAACCCGAGGCAACCTCCTCAGCCGTCAGAGCTCGCGGGTACACGACGCAATCATCCAGCGCTCCGGTAAATGGCTGGTGGACGTGGTCCGCATCCCAGATTCCACCGAGGGTGACCGGCGCCTCCGTCGGGGCGATGGGCGCCTTGAGCTGCACCTCGCCCACGGGCTTCCCATTCCGAAAAAGCACGGCTCTGTCCAAATCAACCGCGAGGGTCACAAGGTGCCATACGCCGGCCTCGAGCGGTTCCGAGGATGAGATTGTGCTCCAACCGCCCTGTTGGAGGTAGGCTTTCAACCGCCCATCCGGCTCGATGGTCAGACTCCACTGGCGCTCCTTCAGGGAGTAGCGGTTCTTGCCCGCAAGCACCTGCTGTCCGGAGGTGGGCTCGTATGGATTGATCCACAGCGAGAGGGTGAACGCGCCGCCGGCAAGTTGGGCACTGTTGTGGAGTTCGAGCAGCGAGTCGCCATCGAGCACGAGACTCTGGCCCGAGGCGCCGGGGGCGGTCGCCGTCTTGCCGCGCACGGTGAGGGAGTCATCGACACGGTCCAGCGGCCAGGTCGCGGCAGAGAGCGGAGAGGCGCACCATAGGGCGAGGGAGAGCAGGGGGAATTTTAGCGGCGTGATGACACCCTGAGGAATTTTTTCGAGCATGCTCACGGCTGGAAGGAGTCTGGTTGATCCGGCATAGAACAACGCCGGGGCGCCATGAGACGCCCCATCGGGGAGACTTTCAATTCTCTGTGAATGGAACACCCTCCTTTGACTTCTGCCGCATACGCCGATGCCTGATTCCGCATAGCCAGTGAACACCACCGAACTCCGCCGTCTCTCCGAACTCCGCTCGCTGCTCGAAGGATGGGCCGCGCGCCACGCCGCCGTCCATGCCTCGCGCTCGCCCCAACAGCTCAGGCAACTCCGGGCCATCCTCAGGCGACTGCACCAATCGCTGCTGGGGAGGGACTACGCGGCTTTCCGCGAGGCCGACCTTCAGTTGCACGAGGCAATCATCGATCTGGCGGAGGTACCGATGCTCAAGGCCGCCTGGCGCCTCGCTTGGGACGGTCTGTTACACTTTCATGGACAGGGTTTTGACGACTACTACCCCGATGCGCGCGTGCTTGCCGACGAGCATGCGCACCTGGTCGAAACCCTCGCACTCGGGGATCCCGCCGCTGCGGAGGATGCAGCGCGCAGCCATGTTGAAGCCGTGTGGTTTCGAGTCGCCGAAAAGTCCCACGCCAAAACCGGATCGCCAGACGATCCCTTGCGACGCGCCGCAGCCCACATCGCCTTCCGCTTGCACTGTCCGCTGAAACTGACGGAAGTGGCGCAGAAAATCGCCTTCACCAGCGCGGGCAATCTCTCCCGCCTCTTCCGCCGGCGTCATGGTCTGGGCTTCCAAGCCTACCTGCAAAAGCTCCGCCTCGAGAAGGCGGCGGAACTGCTCGCAACCACACGCCTGCCCATCGCCCGGATCGCCAAGCGCGTGGGCTATCGGGACGTTTCTCGCTTCGGCCAGCACTTCAAGCGACACCAAGGACATGCGCCAGCCGAGTGGCGGAGAAAGTCGACTCCGGTATGACCCCTTGGACCACCCCGCATGCCGTCAGTCGAACCGGACAGAGCGGCGCTGCCGGCTGGCAGGGGAAAATCACGGAAACACGAGGACATCCTGTTTTCTCGCCACCACGGCTCCGAGGTGCCCTTCCCTCGTACCGCTGGCGCCATGGCGGAA
>JBILKV010000005.1:0-56196 GCA_044376515.1 Chthoniobacteraceae bacterium
CTCAATGATAACCGGAGTGTTCCCGCTCCGAAGGGGGAGGCCACTCGCAGCCCATGGCAACGCCGTGGGTTTGATCCGTTATCAAACATGAAACCCTGAAAGGGCGCCCCATGAGGAAGCCACGCTTTCGGATGGACCGGGCAGGTGAGGGTGCCCTTTCAGGGCGTTTTATTTTTTGGGGACGGTTTTCCCATGGCGTTGCCATGGGCTGAAAGAGAAGTGCCCCTTACGGGGCGTCAGATTTGGCGAAAATCCGCGCCGGTTTTCTCAACAAGGTGGAACGATTCATTCACGGGGTTCCATCGCTAATAATCCAGAAAACTCAGTTACGTGGTATCAGGACTTGGCAAGCACCCGTTCTGTGAGCGCATTGACACGGCGCTCCAACCAAATGCCAAACGCGCTAAGCAGCACAAGCACCCCCGCCGAAATCACCAAAAACTCGGCAACCCCAACGGTTTTAATCCGCTGCCCCAACCAAGTCACCAGGGGTTGGTGGATCAGGTAAAGCCCAAGGGAGTAGGTGCCAACCAGTCCGATCCACTTGCTCGAGAAAGCCGATTTTTGAATCAATCCACTGGCTCCCAAAACCACCAGCGAACAACTCACCGCCGTGTAGAGATCCGCGAACACGTACGCCAGCGCCGTTCCGTGGACCACCGACACAAAGATGTACATCACCAACCCCGCCAACAGCGCCGGCCACCCAAGGATCAGACGCTCCACCTTTTCTTTGTGGCGGAGGTGTAAGATCCCCAGAGCCATCCCGAGCACGAATTCCGGGGTGCGCGACAGACAGTTCCCGCCCAGCAACCAGAAGCCGTGCGCCTCCCATTCCACCAGAAGCAGATACCGGGTCACCAGCCCCACCGTGATTCCGAGCACCACAAACGCCGCCAGTCCCAGACGGCGCATTGCCCAGAACCACAGGGGAAAGAGTGCGTAGAGCTCAAGGAGCATGGCGAAGTACCATCAAGCGGCGTTCTGATACAGGAAGTTGCTCTCGATCGGGATCCAGCGCAATCCGGTCAGGCTGATGAGAAACCGGCCGTCAATGGGCTCCAGCCAGGTGAAGGGCATCACCAGGAACACCAGATGCGCAGTCCAGTACATCGGAAACAACCGCATCAATCGTTGTTTGAGCCAGTTGCCCCAGCGCACCGGTTCCCGCTCCGCCTTGCGCCACGTCGTCGCCGCCAGGGACCACCCGCCCAGCAACACAAACAGCCCCACCGCATGAAATCCCAAAAGGGAAATTTCCAGACCCACTCCCCTGCACAAGGTTAGGAAAGTCTCCCACAGGGAATCCCAACCGTGCTCCCCGGCCACCGATTGAAAAAAATGTCCAGAGGTGGGCGAAGGCACCTCGGGATGAGCGTCCAAGTCCAAGTAATTGGTCGCAAAGTGGAAATAGACCACCCAAAGGATGCCGATGCCCTTGGCAATATCGATCCATAAAAGGCGCGCCTTGCTAGAAACCGACGGGGTGTTCTCAGCCATGCCACGAACGTAATCCCGCTCCCGCTGCAGAGCAATCCGCAGCAAACCTCAATCAGCACGCTTGCCTCCTCCGCACAGTGACCTCGACACACGAGCGCCACTCCCGCCTTCAGGATGTCCGACTTGGGCGGCGCGCGTCCCAATGCTGCTGGTCCAGAATTTCCACCACCAAACGCGACGCCGCATGCGGTTGGTTTTGCGCCTCAATCGACTTCGAAACACAGCCTGAGAGAGGGGTTTCACGCGGAGCCGCGGCGGCGCCGAGGGGGGGCCGGTTGCTCCGCAGAAACCGAGGGTCCGGCGGCATCGGAGCCTTGGGCCTTGCTTTTTTTCGGATGTTTTATAGATCCTGCAAACGAGCGGTTGGCCTTCACCCATCCCAAGATCCCCGCGCCGGCCCCAGTCGTCGCCATCATGAATAATCCAATAGCCCACAAGTGCCCGCATTGTGCTGGTGAACAATTCCAGCGCCGGGAGCTTCCCCACCCCTTGTTGCTTCACTGGATTCTTAATCCGGCCCTGATCTTCAACGAGATCGCTCTGGGGCAGCGTTTGCCCAAAACGCTCCTCATCTGCCAGGGGTGCGACGGACCGCTGATCGAGCGACAGTATGTGCCGTGCACCTTCTGTGGTGCGATGCACCGCGCCATGCACGGGAAATTCTTTGGGCTTTGGCGCGGAGCGCGGTGTACCTGCTGTGATCGCCCCATTCCCCTCCTCTGGAACGTGTTTTCCGTGCTCGTTCTTGGACTGACCTTGCCGTTCTGGGGCCTGCCCTATCACCTCCATTTCCGGAAAAAACCCCTGACGCTGTTTGGCATCGCCCAAAACGAAACACCTGGGAAACCGAAACAGCGCGCGTTGATTTTCATACGCTCGGGAGTGCTCTGGGGCGGAGTGATGTGGCTGGTCACGGGCGTGCTTCCTGCGTGGAAAAGCAAGGCAAACCCCGCCCGGTGGAATGCCATGTTGTCCCTGCTTCCCATCTGGGCCGTTGGCGGGTTTCTGTTCGGTTGTCTTCTGTGGTTTTTCATCGGCCGCGACCGGACGCCACCTCCGGCCGGGACGCCGAAAGGCCGGTGAGCCCCGCCTTTATCGTCGCCCCCTCCTACCAGCGCGCTTGGCGCCGCAATTCTGTGCGGCCGCGTCGCGAAAACTGCCGGTCCGCCGGCGATCCCTTTTCCAAAAGGCTGATGGGCCGAAAAATCCACCACCCGCGCGAAATTCGCTTGGCTTGCTGCCCCTTGGCTCCCGTGTTCAATTTCCTGTGACCTTCTACAAATCACTGGCTGGAAGAGTACTAGCAAACTGCCTTTCCGATTCTTGGCGCCCGCTTTAGGATACATCCCATGACTCCACCCCTGATTCCCGGAATCGTCTGGGCACGCTTTGGCCTCATCGCTTGCGCCGCAATGATGTCGCAAGGCTTGCCGGAGCTTTGCGCCGCCGAAATTCCCCAGACGCGCACCGCAGTGGAATGCACCGCTCGGGGGGGATGGCCGAATTTTTTCGCAAAAATGACCCGGGGTGGAGATTTCAGGGTGGCCTATTTGGGGGGCAGCATTACAGCCCAGCCAGGCTACCGGGTCAAAACGCTGGCCCATCTCAAGAGCCAACATCCGCAGGCGAGGCTGACTGAGATCAACGCGGCCATCGGCGGCACTGGGAGTGGTCTGGGAGTGTTCCGGATCGATCATGACGTGTTCGCCGGGAAGCCGGATCTTTTGTTTGTCGAATTTGCGGTCAACGATGCCACCACGGAGCCTACGGAAATCGTGCGCTCGATGGAGGGCATCGTGCGCAAGACGTGGCAGCGGTTTCCCGAATGCGACGTGTGTTTCGTGTACACCTTCACCGAAAAAATGCTGGCGGAGCTGCAGGAGGGGAAGCTGAACCGGTCCGCGGCGATCATGGAGGCGGTGGCGGACCATTACAGCATCCCGTCCATTCACATGGGACTGGAAGCGGTGCGTCTGGAGAAAGAGGGCAAACTCCTAATGAAAGCACCCGAGGCAAAAATGGAACAGGTCTCGGGAGAAGCACTGAACAAGATTTCCCCCATCGCGGTAAACGCGGAGGGAAAGATCCCCTTCTCTCTCGACGGGGTCCATCCCTATGTGGACACGGGGCACCGGCTGTACACCGAGGCGGTGGTGCGCTCGCTTCCGCTCCTGCAACGGGCCTCGGGTGGTGCCGGTGCCCATGCCTTGCCCGCGCCGCTGGATGCCTACAACTACGAGCGCACCGTGATGCTGCCGTTAGAGCAGGCGGCGATGAGCGGATCCTGGACACGGCTTGCTGCGGACGCAGGGCTCGGCCGCCAGTTCGGAAACCGGATGGACGCGCTGTGGAAGGCGGCCCCTGGGGCGCAGCTTTCCTTTAAATTCCGCGGAACCCAAGCGAAGGTCTACGACTTGGTGGGACCGGACTGTGGCAAACTTGAGGTTACCGTGGATGGAAAAGCAGCGTCTCATCCGCGTTTTGACGCGTACTGCACCTATCATCGGATCGCCACCGCGGCCGTGTATTCCGGGGGAGAAGCCGAAGCGCTTCACGAAGTGAAGGTGAAGGTGTTGCCTGACGCACTGGACAAACGGTCGATCCTTTTTGAGAAAAACCGGGCGGACATGGACGCCACACCGGCCAAGTACGAGGGAACGTTTTGGTATGCCGGGGCTCTTTTTCTGGTTGGAGAACTGGTCCCATAAGTATTTGAAATATACAGTTTTCCGGAATTTCCGGAGCACTGCCGGACGCAGGGTTCGATTGGGTTTAGCTCTGTGATGGGAGCCTCCTCTCGTGGTGGGCTCGGGCGGAAGGCTGACTGTTTCTGAAGCGGCACGGCGGCGGCGTCTCTTCCCTTGAGAAACTTGCCGATGCGAGTACGGTGCGGGGATGGAGCGCTCACCGTTTATCATCGTTCTGCTTTCAATCAGCGCGGCCGTGAGTCTGATGCTCACGCTTCCAAACCTCTCCAACGTGAGGGTCACGGCGGGGTACGCAAGCTACGTCTACTCGAAGCCGATTGCGGGACGCAGCGAGTTCAAACAGGTGATCTTCGGCCCTGCCTCGACCGGGCTGAGCTGGCGGTTGGACGCCCAGCGGGTTTCCATCACGCCCTACACTTACTCGGAGAAGTTCGAAGCCGAGAACGCGATCATCGGCAAGGACAAGCTGCCGCTTTCCAGCCAAGCCCACATCGTCTGGCGGCTGCGTCCGGAGGCGGGCGCGGTGCAGCGTTTCATGGAGGAGTTTGGCGGGTGGGAAAGTTCCGAGGATCCGGACAAGATCGCGAGGGAATCCTACGACCAGTTCATCCGCGAACCGTTCCGGACCCTCACCCGCTCGGTGGTGGCGCAATACAACGGCCTCGACGTGAATGAATCCCTCTCAAACATTTCCCAGCAGATTGAAACCGAAGTGAAGGCGCTTCTGGATAAGACGCCCTTCGAAGTAATGTCGGTGGTCATGGGGAACGCCTCCCCCCCGCAGTCGGTGATCGTTGCGATTTCCGCGAAAGTCGCTTTGAACCAAACCCTCGAAATGAAGGCCATCGAGGAGCAGATCGCCGAGAAAAGCGTCGCCATCGAACGCAAAAACGGCGAGGCCGTCGGCGCGCGGTTTGCGGCGCAGGCAAAGGAGCAGGCCAAGGCGATCGAGGAGATCAGGGGCGTGTTGGATCCCCTTTACATCGAGTTTCTGCAGGCGGAAAACATCAAGGGAGCGGAGCGCATCTACCTCCCGATGAGCGCTGGCCCCCAACTCGTGCTTCCCATGAAGGAAGGGGCAAGGGAGGGCAGGCGGGACGAGAAGCCTGCCGCTGAGCCCTCCGGCGCAGGAAAGCCTACACCGCCTTCGCCGCGATAATCACGCTGCGGTCGACCGCGGTCGGGTAGTGACCTCGCCATACGAGGCCGTTGGGCTCTAACCAACGGCGCACTTCTCCGACCGAGAAACAGCGTCCCTCGGTGGAATGCATCAACAGCGCCGAGTACTGGGCCACCGGCAGCGGGCCCCGCTTGTCCGCTTCCAAAAAGGCGTCGTGAACCAGCAGCAATCCGCCGGGTGAAAGCGCCCGCGCCGCCTTTGCGAGGAGTGCCCCGGCCACCGGGTCGTCCCAGTCGTGCAGCACGTTTGAAAGTAGGATCACGTCGAAGCCGCCGGGGAGTTCTCCCTCGAACATATCCCCCGCCAAGACCGAGACTCGATCGGCGCAACCACGCTTCCCAATCGAGCGCAGGGCGATTCCATCCACCGGTGGGCGCTCGTACACAGTGGCCCGGAGGTGGGGGTAGATCGTCGTGAGAGCACAGGCGTAGACACCCGATCCGCCCGCCACATCCAGGAGGAAACGGTGTTCGGAGAGGTCCACCTTCCGCGCCAACGCGGGAGCCAGCAGCACACCGCGGCAATCCATGGCGGCGGTGAACTCATCGGCGAACGCATCCGACTCCATGGCCTTCGCCCAGGAGGCAGGGTGGTTGCTTCCCCAGTTGGCGGGCCTCCCCGTGCGCAACACCTCCAAAAACTCCTGCGTCTGCGGTCTATTTTTGAGGGTTTCATAGTACGGACGGATCGACCACGGCGATCCGTCCACAAAATGCTCCCTCGCGCGTGGTCCAAGGTGGAAAACCCCGCCAGCTTCGGTAACCAACCCCATCGCGGAACACAGGGTCATCAGGACATCCGTTGGGCGCTGGCGGATCTGGAATTGGGCACAGATCGCACCCAGCGTGGAGGGATGGTCGGCGAGCCAGGTAAACAGATTAAGGTGCGAAACGGCTGCACCGATGAGGTCAACCGCCAGCAGTCCATCCCTCAGCCTGTAGAGCGGGAGCGGGTCGGTGATGGGTTGGTCGAAGAATGGGGAGTTGCTCATGAAAAGATAGCCCTTGGGTGCCAGCGCCACCGGAAGAATCGGCAAGCGGGCCCGGGTGGGCTTCTCTCTCAGGCGTGATCAACGCCCCTTCTTCTGCCCTTCGACCTTGATGACGCGGAAACCGTAGTTGTCGCTTTCGCGATCTGGCATTGAGTGAATCCGGCAGGAGGAGAGCAGACTCATCTGAAGCGCGCCTTGAGAGAAGGAGGCCCCACGAAGTACCCGGGAGCGGGCCTTGGTGTTCCACGTGTCCATGCACCACTGCCAGACGTTGCCGCCCATGTCGAAAAGGCCCTCTCCGTTAGCTTGGAAAGCCCCCACCGGGGAGGTCTGCGGATAACCGTCCTCGTAGCCGGGAATGGAAACTTCACCGCCTGTCTCGCGGCCCGTATAGTTTCCGGAACCCTTCGGAGGCGGCCACTGTTTTCCCCACGGGTACTGGTCTTGGACACTCATGTCGCGCAACTCCGGGGTCTGACCTTTCTCCGCGGGCAATCCGGCAGCCTTGCTCCACTCCAAGTCGGTCGGGAGGCGGTAGAATTCATTCGGGGCTAGAATACCCGCTGCCTGCTCCTTATCTGTCAGCCACTTGCAGAACGACAACGCATCGGTCCAACTGACTTTCACCACCGGATGATCGGGGCCCTGTTCGAAACCCGGGTTGCTCCACGAGGACTTGGGATAGCCGGTCTCCTTGATAAACTGAGCGTAGTCCTTCACCCTTGTCACCGTGGTGGAGAACTGCACATCGCCAATGGGAACAAACTTCATGCCCAGACTATTCTCAAATTGGGCAGGCTTGGCGGGCTTGGGCGGTTCCTGAGCAGGCGCTGGCTCAGGCTTGGTGGCAGCCACGGGGGCGGGCTTGGCCGGAGGAACCGCGGGAGCGGGCGGTGCCGGTGCGGGTGCCGGCGTTGTGGCGTCGGGAGCGGGAGCGGGAGCGGGAGCGGGAGCGGGAGCGGGAGCGGGAGCGGGAGCGGGAGCGGGAGCGGGAGCGGGAGCGGGAGCGGGAGCGGGAGCGGGAGCGGGAGCGGGAGCGGGAGGCGGGGCCGCAGCGAGGGCGGCCGCTTTCTCAGCCTTGATCCGTTCGATTTCTTCGAGCTCTTTTTTCGCAAGAGCCTCCTGCTGTTTGATGGATTCGGCTTTCTTCCTCGCAGCTTCCAGCGCCTGCTTGCTCGCGAGGTCCGGGTCCTCAACGGGCGCTGGTGGCGGCGGCGGTGGAGGTGCGGGCGGTGTGTTCATCGCCAGCTTTTCACCGCCGCCGGGCGGCGTCTTGGCGGCGGGCTCCACCGCGAGGGGAGCCGGGGCGCTCAGAAGCTCGGGATCCACCCCGTCAGCGGGCGCTGGCTTCGTCTTGGAGGGCGTTCCCGGCCGGAGCGCGGTTAGTTCCGGCGTCCCGGGTGCGGCAGGCGTCACGAATTTCAGATCTGACTCGATGTCCGCCTTTTGTACAGGCATCGGACTGGAAGGGATCGCCTCGTCGTCGTCGGTGTCGGAGGACGGCACCTCAAGGAAAAAGCTGGCACCGAACCAAGAACCGACCACGCCCGCAGCGATGAGCAAAGCAACCAGCACCGACTTTCTGGCCCCTTGGGGCCGCTCCGGGGGATACGAAGTCAACAGCGGGCGGGAACCCGGGGGGGACACCCTCTCTGCGGGAGGAAGCGGCTCCTCTCCCTCCTCAAGATCTTCCTCGGCGAGGCCCATGTGTTCGGGCGGCAGCTCTTCCTTGGCCGGCCCCATCGTCTCCGCAGCACGCGCGGCGACCGCGGCCGCCGCGGCGGCCGCCGCCTGCCTTGGCGAAACTTCCTTCTCCGGTTCGGCACCTCCTCCCATTCCGAGTCTGGCTTCCAGATCCGCAATGCTCGAGGGACGCTCGTTGGCATCCTTTGAAAGACTCAACGCCACGGTACGCTCCCAATTTTTGAAGAGCGCCTGACCGTCCCTGTTGAGCTTGTGCCGGAGTTCGATGACTCCGGGGGGCCGCTCCGTGCGCACCTGAGACTCCACGTCCACCCCCTCGACCACCCGCTTACCCGTGAGCAATTGAAAGATGGTGGCGCCCAGCGCGTAGACGTCATCGCCCACGGTCGGCGCGGCCCCGTCCAGAATCTGGGGACTCGTGTAGGCAAGATACTTGCCTTCCTTCACTCCGGCTTTGCGGAGGGCGTCCACAATCGCGCGCCTGGTCCCGAAGTTGGAGAGCATCAGCCGTCCGTCGGCTGAGAGGATCAGGTCTGCAGGGCTGAGGTTGCGGTGCAGCACCGGAACACTGTGCACGTCCTTGAGGGTATCCAACACCGTCTGGACCCAGGACTGGATCTCGTTTGATTCAAAAAATCCCGCAGGGGCCTCCTGAAGTTGCCTCGCGAGGGATTCGCCCTCGTACGCGTCCGTGACAACGGCGGCCCAATCCGGCCCCTCCAAAAGCTCGTGGACCCGAAGAATGTTCGGGTGGATGAGTTGGCGGGTTTTTTTGACCTCCTCCTTGAGGACAGAACGCAGTTCCTGGTCGGCTGCAACCTCGGCAGGAACAAAGTGAAGACAGACCTGGCGGCCCATCACATCGTCCTCCGCCAGCCAGATCGGGAATTCACCCAGCGCGGTCGGAATGACGCTCCTCAGGGTGAAAGTCTCTGCAATCCGCTGGCCGACCCGGAGATATTCTGGGTCGAAGCCGGCGGTGGACGGGGCGCTTGCGCTGCCTGAAGTTTCGTTGGCCATCTGTAGACGTACTGAGGTGAAGGAGCGGAGGGAAACAGGGTGCCGGAACCCTCCAACAAGGAGTCCCGGCATGCATCCCGTGCCGCTTGGTCGGGCGCCTGCGTCCGCCTCCCAGGAATCCCATCCTGAGGGGGTGACGACCAAACGCCGGACTGGTTTCGACTGAGCGGGAATGCATCTCCGGAGGAACCGCCGTCATGCAACCTCCGCTTGCGCGGAGGCACGCAGGCGCTTCCATGGTTCAACCCGTTGACCGGTACTCGTTTTTCCATCAAACCGCCAACAGGAAATTCCCTAAATCGGACGCGGGCCCCAGAATGGTTGTGGAGAAACCCCCGTTTTTTGTGCAGGCTCGGGAGCCACCCTCCTATGGATCCAGCAAACTCCGGCGAGTATCTTTACAACGGCGTCCAAATCACCCACGTCAGCCAGTTCCTCCAGTACGCCCAAAGCGCAGGAGCCTCAGACGTTCATCTCTGCAGCGACGCCCAGCCTTCCTGGCGCCGCCACGGCAATCTGGAACCCATTTTTCCCGACGCCCCCCTGCTCGGCGCGGCCCACACCCGGATGCTTGCGGAGAGTTTTCTGCGTCCAGACCAACTCGAGCAACTCGACTCCCGGGGTGATGTCGATTTCGCTTACGATTCGGGCTACGGCCGCTTCCGGACCTCCGTCGTCCGCCAACGGGTGGGGACGGATCTCGTGTTTCGCGTGATCCACGCCGGCCTGCGCTCCTTGGGGGAACTCGGGCTTCCCGAGAGTCTGAAGGCTCTCACCGAATTTCACAACGGGCTGGTTTTGGTGACCGGTCCGGTGGGCTCGGGAAAGTCGACGACACTCGCCGCACTGATCGACGCCATTAACCAGAACCGCTCCGACCACATCATCACCCTGGAGGACCCGATCGAGTACATGATTCCCTCCGCTCTGAGCCACGTGACACAGCGGGAAGTCCGCACCCATACAAAAAGCTTCGCAGCCGCACTCCGGGGCGCCCTGCGCGAGGACCCGGACGTCATCATGGTAGGCGAGATGCGCGATTTGGAAACCATCCAGCTCGCCATCAGTGCCTCGGAGACGGGGCACCTCGTCCTTGGCACCCTCCACACCGGCAACGCCGCCAGAACGCTCGACCGGGTGCTGGACGTCTTTCCAACCGACCAGCGCGACCAGATCCGCGTGATGGTCTCGGAGTCCCTGCGCGGCATCGTTTCCCAGCAACTCGTCCCTCGCGCAGACGGTCAGGGGCGCGTCCTGGCCCTCGAGGTGCTCACCAACAACGCGGCCGTCGGCAACCTCATCCGCGATGGAAAAACCTTCATGCTGCCGGGGGTGATCCAAACGGGACGCCGCCAGGGAATGAAACTGCTTGATGACTCGCTCATGGAGCTTCTCCAAGCGGGGATCATCACCGCTGAGGAAGCCTACGCGCGCTGCGAGCAAAAGGCTCTTTTCCGCCAATTCCTCCGGGGCTGATTCCGCCGACCCACGCTCCATTCCCGCCCCCTCCCCTCTTTTCCTTCCCTTTCATCGTATGGCCTACATCGACCAATTCTTTCAGGTGCTCGTGAGTGCGGGAGCCTCGGACCTCCATCTGGCCCAGGGTTCGCCGCCGAAAATCCGCCAGCACGGCGGGATGGTGCCCATCCGCCCCGAACCGCTCTCGGAGGAAGAGATGGCCTACATGATGAGCGAAATCAGCGGACCGGAACGCTGGGCAAAGTATCTGGAACTCGGCGACCTGGACTTCGCCTACCAGATGGACGCGACCTCGCGCTTCCGCTGCAACTATCTCAAGCAGGCCCACGGATATGGGTGCGTGTTCCGCATCATCCCGACCAAGATCATGACCCTTGAGCAACTGGGCATTCCCGAGGTGGTCAAGGAGTTCGGCAGGCTCCGGGGGGGCATCGTCTTGGTCACCGGGCCGACCGGTTCGGGCAAGTCTACGACGCTTGCGGCGCTCATTGACTTCATCAACACCAACTACGCCAGACACATCGTCACCATTGAGGAGCCCATCGAGTTTGTGCACCCCAACAAGCGCTCGATCATCACCCAGCGCGAAGTTCCCGAACACGCCCCCTCATTCCCCGTCGCCCTGAAGGCCGCACTCCGCGAGGACGCCGACATCATTCTGGTGGGGGAAATGCGCGACCTGGAAACCATCAGCCTCGCCCTCACCGCCGCAGAGACCGGCATGCTCGTCTTCGGCACCCTGCACACCAACAACGCGAGGAAAACGGTCGACCGATTGATTGACGTTTTTCCCGCCGACCAGCAGTCGCAGGTGCGCACCATGCTCTCCAACTCGCTCAGGGGGGTTGTGGCGCAGGTGCTGATGCGCCGGGTGGACAAACCGGGGCGCAAGGCCATCAACGAGATCCTCATCGTCAATCCCGCGGCCAGCGCCATCATCCGCGAAGGCGCGACCCAGAAACTCCAGGACGTGCTCGTGGGGGGCAAGTCGGAGGGGATGCAGTTCATGGACGACGCCATTTTTGAGGCCCTCAAAAGCGGCATCGTAGGCCCCGAGGAGTCCTACATGAAGGCCACCGACAAAAACCGGTTCAAGCCCTTCCTCCCAGCCGACGCCAAGGTGCACTGACCCCACCGCCCGCAGAGCGGAGAAATGCCACACCACGCACGGCGCCGCCCGGGTGTAGCGCACCCCAACAGAAAGAACGGGCCGAACTGCCTGCCCCCTCCCCGACCCCGCGTGCGTTTTTTCTCACGCCGAAAGGGCGCGCTAGGCTCAACCATCGTTCAACACGCAGTGCACAAGCTCACCTGGCGGTCGCCTGTCCTCGGGCGGGTGGTTGCCATACGCGCAGGGTGTCCACTTCAAAAAAGTTCGGAAACACCGTAGTCCCCTCCGGTTCACCGGAGGGGCCGATCCGGCTGCTGACGCCGTTGCTGAGGATGATGTACATCGGGATGTTGGGCACGTGCGGACCGGAGGTCTCGCGCTTGACCACGCCGTTCTGGGTCCACACCGCCCTGCCCGGCATCCAGAGCAAACCGTAGGTGTACCATCCCTGCTCGAATGCCACGTCGTCGTTGCCGCCACTGTCCCAATTGATCTCCGGAAAGTCGCCGTGGCAGAGGCCGAGATGCATCATCTTCCGGCCAGCGTAGTACTCGGCGATGTCAAACTCCGGAGGCCACTGGTGGCTCTGCGGCATGAGCCAGAAGGCCGGCCACACTCCGGGGCCCCCTGGAAACTTCGCCCGGATCTCGATGTAGCCGTAAAGGAAGCTGAACTTGTCGTGGGATGAAACCATTCCCGCGCTGTAGTCATAGACCCCGGGAGGGTTGTCCCCCTCAACGGAGCGCTGCTCCGCGCGCAACCGCAGCACCCCTCCTTCCAATAGAACGTCCTCGTCGCTGAGGTAGTTCAGATAGCTATCGTTGTGGTAGCGGTCCCCCCAGCGCCCGAACACTTTCAGGCTCGTGTTCCAGAGCTCCGTGTTAATTTCCGCACCAGAAAAGTCCTCCGCCAGTTTTAACTCAAACCCGACCGGAGGAAAAGCCGGGACCGTTGCAACGGCACCCGCTGCCGCGGACGCTCCGGACACCGACAAAAAAGGGGTATCCGCCCCCGCCTGCCTTGGAACGCCGCCCGCAGCAAACGCAAAACAAAGAAGCACCGCAAAGCAAAGAGCGGAACCCGAAACACTCCGCGGCAAGTCAGTTTTCATACTCCATCCTTAGCGCGCCCGTGAAAGGCCGTCAGATTGTTTTGAACATTGCGCGCCCGCCTTATCCGGCTATTTTCCCGCATCCGCCGAAAAGGTGGACCGCTCTTTGCCTCACCACATTATGTCCAGTCACCTGCCGCCCAGACCCGAATCGTGCGTCACCCCATGGAGGGTGGCCATCGTAGCGAGCCTCTACAATCCCGTCCTCGTGGATGGATTGGTGGCTCACTTTCAGCAGGAAATTCTGGCCATCTCGCCCTTCGCACAGATCACGGTGCACCGCGTCCCCGGTTCATTTGAGGTACCACTCGGCGTTGAACTTGTGGCTGGCCAGAAAACCTTCGACGCGGTGGCTGCGTTCGGCGTGCTCCTGCAGGGCGCCACCGCGCACGCCACGTTGGTCGCCCAATCCGTGACCGACGCGCTCATGCAAATCGCGCTCCGCCACCGCATTCCGGTCCTCCATGAAATCCTCCTCGTGGAAAACGAGGCACAGGCTTCCGCGCGCTGCGTGGAGCCTGACCTCAACCGCGGAATCGAGGCGGCCCGCGCCGCCGTGCGAATGCTTCGCACCGTCGACGCAATAACCTCCCCGGACAGCCCTCGCTCCGCAACGACGAACCTCCATGGATAAGCCTTCCGACCCAACGGAGCAAACCCAGAACGACGGCCCACACGCCATTTCGCGTCCCAAGCAGAACCCGGCAATGCGCCCGCAAGCCGGACTCCGCAGGGAGGGCAGGGAAGCGGCCATCCAGTTCCTTTTCCATCTGGATTTTCAGGGTTCCGGCGCGCACGAGAACCATTTGCACGAGAGCGGACCCGAGGCATTAGCAGACGCGGATTTCTGGCGGTTGCGTCTGTCTCTGGAGGATCCGGACGATCCGACTGCGCCTTCCACCCGCGCCCCTATCGCGCCAAAGGCGAGGCTTTTTGCCGAAAGCCTCGTGCGAGGCGTGTGCGGCCAGATCAACCAACTCGACGCGCTCATCTCCAAATTCTCACGCAACTATCAACTTTCGCGACTTGCGGCGGTCGACCGGAACATCCTGCGACTGGCCGTCTACGAGATCCTTTACAACTCCGAAGTTCCTCCAGTCGTTGCAATTAACGAAGCCATCGAACTGGCAAAGCAGTACGGCTCTGAGGAGTCAGGCCGCTTTGTCAACGGCGTGCTGGACCGCATCCGCGCCGAAACGCCACGTCCCGCGAGGGAGGGCGCCCGAAGGAAACCCAATCCATAAACCGCTCAAAACCAGAGCTTCCAAGACGCGAACAACCATGGCCTTCGGATTTCTCAAAACGATCCTGCAAAAATTCACCGGCCGCCCCGTGGACTGGGAAGAACTCGAGGAGCTCCTGATCCGCTCGGACCTGGGAGTGCCGATGAGCATGGGAATCCTCGCAGCCCTGCAGGCGCACCCGGAGAAACTCACGGCAGAAAAGGTGGTGGAGGTGGCGAGGGAGCAGATCGTCAGGACCCTGCCTAGGGACCAACCGATGCTGCGCCCCTTTCCGGACCGCCCAAAAGTCATTCTCGTCGTTGGGGTAAACGGGACGGGGAAAACAACCTCGACGGCGAAACTCGCGCACCTACTCCAGCGCAAGGGGCATTCGGTTGTGCTCGCCGCGGCGGACACTTTCCGCGCCGCCGCGATTGAACAGCTTGAGGTCTGGGCCGCGAGAATCGGTTGCGAACTCATCAAAGGCGCCTACAACGCGGATCCCGCCGGCGTGTGCCATGATGCTTATCGGGCGGCAGTTGCGCGGCAGGCTGACTTCCTCATCTGCGACACCGCGGGACGCCTCCACAACAAGTTCAACCTGATGCAAGAGTTGACGAAGGTGCGCAGGGCGATTGGAAAAACCGATCCGAGCGCCCCGCATGAAACCCTTCTGGTAGTTGATGCTACAACGGGAGGAAACGCACTGGTCCAAGCCCGCGAGTTCAACGGAGCCACCAGCCTGACCGGCCTGATCGTCACCAAATTGGACGGATCCGGAAGGGGCGGCTGCATCGTCGCGATCCAAAACGAGCTGCAGATTCCCACCCGTTTCACAGGCACAGGCGAGCGTGTCGAAGATATGGAATTCTTTGAGGCTCGGCGTTTTGTGGAGCAGATGATCTGAGGCAAACCAGCCTCGATGGAGACCGGCGCCGACCGGATCGTGCGCCGCAAAATTAAAAACTTTCAAAAAAGCGCGTTGTAATTTCGCGCATCTTAGGCGCACTCTCTCGCCACCTTGCGAGTGGCGCTGGAACCGTGGATTCGAGTCAAAGCAACACCGGAGGCGCGGGCCGAATGACCCGGTGCACCCCCCCGACAGACACCCCCCCGACAGTTTGATCATCCTCACCGGCAAAGTTACAATGCGTTTTGGCACAAACGGCTCCCGACTCGCCTCCCCCTCCAGTCCGGGGCGCTTCGGTCTCCCCAAAACACGGACCCCACACCGGTCCCCGACCAAACGGCAACCAACGGAAACCGATCCCAGAGCACTCACTGGTGACATCGCGGGTGCAGCCCCGACAACCTCTTGGCGGCCACAGCTCGAGTCGGGTGCGCGACATCAACCGGGGCGCATGCAACCGGATTCCGCCTTGGTGAGAGCGCTTGGACCGAGTGGATCGGTGAAACGGCAACCTGTTTGTATACAACATTTTCAGTGACACCAAAAACCCCAACAAAAACCCCAACAAAAACCACGAGTACCATGTCTGACAAGCCAGCAAAAACCGCCAAGTCCAAGCCAGCCCCAAAAGCCGCCGTGAAGAAGGCCGCCGCTCCCAAAGCCGCCGTGAAGAAAGCCGCCGTGAAGAAAGCCGCCGCACCCAAAGCCGCTGTGAAGAAGGCCGCCGCTCCCAAGAAAGCTGCAGCGCCCAAGGCCGCAGCAAAGAAGGTCGCCGCTCCCAAGGCGGCACCGAAGAAGGTCGCCGCTCCCAAGGCGGCACCGAAGAAAGCCGCTGCTCCTAAGGCAGTTGCGAAAAAGACCGCGGCGCCGAAGGCTGCTGCAAAGAAAGCCGCCGCCCCCAAGGCCGCGGCCAAGAAGGCTGCGGCTCCCAAAGCCGCCGCCAAGAAAGCTGCGGCTCCCAAAGCCGCCGCCAAGAAGGGAGCCGCCCCCAAAGCGGCTGCGAAGAAGGCCCCTGCCAAGAAATAGCGCACGATCCAAACCGATCCAATGAGACCGAACCTCCCTCTGCTGGCACTGGTTGCGATTTCAGCCCAAGCATTTGCTCAAGAGCAGATGCTGTTCAACGGCAAGGACTTGAGCGACTGGGAAGGAAATCCTGCGCTCTGGTCTGTGAAAGACGGCGTGATCCACGGAGAAACCAAGCCAACCACGGACAACCCGAACAGAGGCGACCTCAAGCACAACACTTTCCTCGTGTGGAAGGGCGGAAAGGTCAACGACTTCGAGTTGCGGTTGAAATACCGGATCACAAGCGACGCCGGCAACTCCGGGATCCAGTACAGAAGCACAGTGACACAGCAGGGGGAGCACGGTCCGATCGTGTCTGGTTACCAAGCCGATTTCGAAGCGGGCAAGACCTACTCTGGCATTCTCTACGAGGAGAGGGGCCGTGGAATTCTCGCGAAACGTGGAGAGCAGGTCACCGTCAAGGCCGACCCGAATGACGCCGCCAAACACAAGCTGGAAGTCACCGGTTCTGTGGGGGTTTCGCAGGAAATCCAAGATGGGATCCGCGCCAAGGATTGGAACGACTACGTGGTGATCGCCAAAGGCAACCACCTCCAGCACTTCATCAACGGACACAAGACGGTCGACGTCACCGACGAACACCAGAAGGGTGCCAAGGAGGGGATTCTGGCGTTCCAGATCCACGCCGGCCCGCCGATGGTCGTCGAATTCAAAGACGTTGTTCTCAAGCCGATCAAATAAAGACTGACTGCACCCGCGGGGTGCAGACAAGTTGGAGGGCCGCAAAGAGCGTTGGTGCTCGATGCGGCCCTTCTCGTTCAACCCACGATTCCTCCCCAAATCCCATGAAACTCCCTCTTCCAAACGCAGGCCGCCTGGCGGCGCCCCTGACGCTGCTCGCATGCGCCCTTGCCGGCACGACACTGCACGCCGCAGAAGCCAGGCGAAACGTCCTCCTCATCGCCGGACGTCCCAGCCACGGCCCCGGCCAGCATGAACACAACGCCGGCGTCCAGCTGCTCGCCAAGTGCCTTCAGGAGGGCGCCGCGGACAAGGTCAATGTGCAACTGAGTCTC
Source organism: Chthoniobacteraceae bacterium (assembly GCA_044376515.1). Classification (GTDB taxonomy): domain Bacteria; phylum Verrucomicrobiota; class Verrucomicrobiia; order Chthoniobacterales; family Chthoniobacteraceae; genus Chth-196. Next base: position 17,043 of record JBILKV010000005.1, read on the forward strand.
AACGGCCAGTGGCCCGCGGATGACCTCGTCACCAGTGCCCACACCATCCTCATCTACTCCGATGGCGGTGGAAACCATCCTGCCATTCCGCATCTCGCACAGTTGAATGCCCAAATGAAGCGCGGCTGCGGCCTCGTCTGCCTTCACTACGCGGTTGAACCAGCCTTTGAAAAAGTTGGCTGGACCGCGCCGGAAAACGGTCCGGACGGAAAGCCCCTGCCACAGAAGGCGCCTCCCGGGCGGGGAAGTTCCGGGGCGGGATCGGCCGAGTTTTTGAACTGGCTCGGCGGCTACTTTGAGCAGCACTGGTCGGTGAATCCGCACTGGGAGGCGAATTTCAGCTCTTTCCCGGCGCACCCGATCAGCAGCGGAGTGAAGCCTTTCAGCACCACCGACGAGTGGTATTATCACATGCGGTTTCGCGCGGGCCTGTCCCGTGTGACCCCCATCCTGAGCGACCTGCCGCCCGCCTCAACCACGACCCGTTCCGACGGGCCGCACTCAGGCAACCCGGAACAGCGGCAGGAGGTTCTTGAGCAAAAGAAACCCCAGCACGTCGCCTGGGCGGTGGACCGTGAGGACGGCGGCAGGGGCTTCGGTTTCACCGGCGGCCACTTCCACAAGGGCTGGGGAAACGATGACCAGCGCAAGCTCGTCCTCAACGCCATCCTGTGGACGGCCAAAGCAGATGTGCCGGCTTCCGGAGTCGAATCAAAAATCAGCGAGGCGGACCTTCAGGCAAACCTCGATCCCAAACAGCCCCCAAAACCAGCCGCCGCGAAGTAATTTGTCCGTTGCCGGAGGCACTCCCCCGCCTCCCGGATGAGGGTCTTGCCCCGCGGGCACCGGCGCGCGCGGGGCGCCTTCCGTTTTGCGGCGAAGCAACCGTCCGCCTTCCGCTCTCACTTTCCCGGTTCGACTTCCTCCGCCGGCACCTTTAGCCTCCGTCCGCCCTATTTGGCCGCCCCATTCATGTCCGACTCCGCCACCCCATCCGCCCACAGCCGTCTGCTCATTCTGGACTTCGGCTCCCAATACACCCAAGTCATCGCCCGCCGGATTCGCGAGTGTCAGGTCTACTCGCAGATCGTCCCTTTCGATATCGGCGCCGAAGAGATCCGAAACCTTTCGCCCAAAGGGATAGTGCTCTCCGGAGGGCCCTCGAGCGTGTATGGAAAAAAGGCGCCCCACCCCAGTCCGGAAATTTTCGGCCTCGGCATTCCAGTGCTTGGGATCTGTTACGGCATGCAGTTGATGGGGCACCACATGGGAGGAAAGGTGGAGCACTCGGAGCGGCGCGAATACGGCATGGGCGCCTTGCAGGTGCTGGCTGAAAGTGCGCTTTTCAAAGGCCTTGGCGACTCTCTGGAAATCTGGAACTCCCACGGGGACAAGGTCACGAAGCTGCCCAAAGGATTCCGGGCCGTCGCGCGCACCGCCAACAGTCCCTACGCGGCGATCGAACACAAAACCAAACGGTTCTTTGGCCTGCAGTTTCACCCGGAGGTGGTCCACACGCCCAACGGCCGCGAGATCCTTTCCAACTTCTTGTTTGAGATCTGCGGATTCAAGCGCGACTGGACGATGGGCTCTTTCATCGAGGAAGCCTGCGCGCGCATCCGCGAGCAGGTCGGTGGGGACCATGTGATTCTGGGCCTGAGCGGGGGGGTCGACTCGAGCGTGGCAGCGGCCCTAATCCACCGCGCCATCGGCGACCAACTCACCTGCGTGTTCGTCAACAACGGACTGCTGCGCGCCAACGAGGAGGAGGCGGTCCGCAAACTCTTCGGGGAAAATTTCCAGATGAAGCTGCGGGTGGTGGACGCCTCTTCGCGCTTTCTCTCCAAGCTCAAGGGTGTCACCGACCCGGAGCGGAAGCGCCGGATCATTGGGACCGCCTTCATCAGCGTGTTCGAGGACGCCGTGAAAAAACTGGCGGCGAAGAAAAACGGCGGAGAGGCGCGGCGGTTCAAGTTTCTCGCCCAGGGCACTCTCTATCCGGATGTAATTGAAAGTGTGGCTATTGCGGGCAACCCGGCGGCCTTGATCAAGAGCCACCACAACGTGGGGGGCCTGCCGAAGAAGATGAAGTTCAAGCTGGTAGAACCCCTGCGCGAACTCTTCAAGGACGAGGTGCGCGAGGTCGGGGCGCAACTGGGACTTCCAAGGGAAGTTGTGCAGCGCCAACCCTTCCCCGGTCCGGGGCTGGCTGTCCGGATTCTCGGAAAGATCACCAAGGAGCGCCTTCGCATCCTGAGGGAAGCGGACTCTATCGTGGTTGCCGAAATGAAAAGTTCCAACTGGTACTACAAGGTCTGGCAGAGCTTTGCCGTCCTGTTGCCGGTCCGCTCAGTGGGGGTGATGGGCGATGAGCGCACCTACGAGAATACCATCGCACTTCGCATCGTTGAAAGCCAGGACGGGATGACAGCCGACTGGGTGAAGTTACCCTACGAATTGCTCGCGCGCATCTCCGGGCGGATCATCAACGAGGTGAAAGGGGTCAACCGAGTAGTGTACGACATTTCCTCCAAGCCGCCCGCCACCATTGAGTGGGAGTGACGCGGATCAGAGTGATGGAGTGACCGCGGCGAAGGGAAATCTTGCAGGCACACTCAGCCGCTTTGGGTTTTCACGTGTGCACGTGTCTCCTTGTGGACCGCTAGGAAAAGAAAAACGGCCGCCTTTTCTCAAGGCGGCCGTCTGCACGAAATGTTGGTGGTTCGGGCTTACTTCTTGGCGGGCTTCTCAGGAGCCTTGCCCTTGGAAGCGTTGATCTCGGCAATCACATCCGAGGTGAAATCCATCGCATCCTTCGAGAAGACGACCAACCCCACAGCGTTCAAGGACTGACCGGACTTGTCCAACACGAGGTCATAACCTGCGGCTTTGATCTTGTTTCCCACGACAGCATTGATTTCCTCCAGCAATGAATTGCGGGAGCGGACGGACTGTTCGGAGAGTTGACGTTCCCGGGTCTGTTGAAACTCCTGAATCTCGCGCTGGAGCGTTCCGAGGTTCTGCAGTTTCTCGTTGAGTACCTTGGCTTTCTCGGCCTTGGCTTTCTCGGTGAGCTCGGGCTTGTTGGCTTCCTCGTTCAGTTTGCGGGCGTCGGCCTGAGCCTTGTTGAAGGTCTCGAGGCGGTCATCCAACTCCTTTTTTGCCTGTGTCCTAGCTTCGTTGATCTTGGCCTCGGCCTCCTTCGTTTTGTAGTAGCTGTCGAAGACCTGCTTCATGTCGACCGTTCCAATCTTCATGGAAGTTTGGGCTTGGGCCACGGGGGAGAAGGCTAGGCTAGCGACGGCCAATGCGGCAGCGGAAAAAATGTGATTGAGTTTCATTGGTGCAAGTACTGGGTGGAGCCGTACTAGTTGTATGTTTTCGCCCTTCTTTTCAAGCGGGATTGCGTTGAAAACAGCGAAGAGCCGATGTTCCGACACAAAAGCATTCCCCTCACCGCGCCCAGCTGATCAGCCGCAGTTCGTGAGCTTGAGTCAAATTCGGATGGGTGGGGATCACCCGCACGCTTAAGCCGTAGGAACCGCTCTCCACGGCTGCAACCGTCCCTCGGTAAAGGTAGGATCCGCCATCAATCCGGGCGGCCAATTCCAGATCCACGCTGGTGGGGGAGACAATCTGGGCGTTGGCCTCCTCGCCGTAGTAAGCTTGGACACGGACATTTTCCGGCGAAAGCGAACCAAGGTGCACGGTGGCGCGCACCGGGATGCTTTCGCCCACGCGCACGCTCTGCCCCGCCAGATCGACTTCGACGGTTTCGACCCCCACCTTGGGCCAGGCGGCCCGGATGACGTCCTTCCACTCCGAAAGCGCGCGCGCCCGAGCTCCCCCCCCCTTGGAGAGCACCGCATGGGCAGCCGCAGCCGGTTCGTACAGACGTTCCGTGTATTCACGCACCATTCTGTGGGTGTTGAACACCGGTAGGATGGATCGAATGGACTCGCGCATCAGCTGCAGCCACGCCAGCGGGAGCCGGCCGTCAGGCTTCGCGTAGTACAACGGCACCACCTGGCTTTCCAAAATGTGAAAGAGACTGGCCACGTCCACCTCGTTCTGAAACTCAGTGGATCCGTCGATGATTTCCTCCCCGATGGCCCAGCCGCTCTTGCGGTTTTGCGCAAAGGCCTCGCACCACCACCCGTCCAACACGGAGAGGTTGAGGCCCCCGTTGGGCGGTAGTTTCATTCCACTGGTCCCGCTGGCCTCCAGTGGCCGCAGAGGATTGTTCAGCCACAGGTCGACCCCTTGGTACATCCGCCTGCCCACATACGTGTCGTAGTCCTCCAAAAAAACGATCCGGTTCTCGAATTCCGGCATCCGGCTGTAACGGTAAACCTCCTGGATAAAACGCTTCCCCGGATCGTCCTTTGGATGTGCCTTTCCCGCAAACACAAACTGCACGGGCCGCTCGGGGTTGTTCATCAGTTTAACAAGCCTTTCGGGATCCGCGAAAAGCAGTGTCGCCCGCTTGTACGTCGCGAAACGGCGGGCAAACCCCACCGTCAGCACCTCGGGATTGAGCAACCGATTGGCTGCCCGGAGCTTCTCGGGCGACTCGCCAAGACGCAACCGCTGGCTGCGCACCCGCTCGTGGACGAATTCAATCAGCCGCGCCTTGAGTAACTGGTGGGTGCCCCAGAGCGCCTCGTCGGGAATATCGTAGACGCCGCGCCAGAAATCGGCGTCGGTAAGGTGCTCCTCCCAGCCGGGCAGGTAACGCTCGTAAAGGGCGGCGAATTCGGGAGCCATCCAAGTCCGGGTGTGGACCCCGTTGGTGATGCTGGTGATCGGCACCTCGTTCTGCGGCACGCCATCCCAGACCTCCTTCCAGAGGCCCTGGGAAACCTTCCCGTGGAGGGCGCTCACCCCGTTGGCGTGGCGGCTGGTGCGCAACGCAAGGATCGTCATTGAAAAGGGTTCCCCTTCGTGTTTCCGGGTCTGGCCGAAGCTGATCAACTTTTCAAAATCAATGCCGAGCTGGCTGGGAAAATCAGCGAAGTAACGCCGCATCATATCGATCGGGAAGGCATCGTTCCCGGCGGGCACAGGCGTGTGGGTGGTGAAGATGTTGCCCGCCGCAACCACCTGCAGGGCCGAGTAAAAATCCAGCCCTAAATCCGCCACCTGCCTGCGGATCAGCTCCAGCGAAAGAAACGCCGAATGGCCCTCGTTCATGTGGTAGACTGACGGAACGATGCCAAGGGCGTGAAGCGCATGCACCCCGCCGATGCCGAGCACGATTTCCTGCCGGATCCGCATTTCAAGATCCCCCCCATACAGCTGGGCGGTGATGAGCCGGTCGGGTTCGCTGTTGTCGGGCAGGTCGGTGTCCAGCAGGTAAAGCGTGATCCGTCCCACCTGCAGGCACCACACCTTCACCCACACGCACTCCCCCAGAATGCTGATCCGGATGACCAGGGGTTTGCCCTCGGAATCATGGGCTTCCAGCAGCGGGAGATGAGAGAAATTCTGGTTGAGCTGGATGCTCTCCTGCCACCCGTCCTTGTTGATCTGCTGGCGGAAATAACCGTGCCGGTAGAGCAGCGTAAACGCCACGAAGGGCAGGTCCAGATCGCTGGCGGACTTGCAATGGTCCCCCGAGAGAATCCCCAGACCGCCCGAGTAGTTGGGCACCGACTCGTGAAAGCCGAACTCCGCGGAAAAATAGGCGACCGGCCCCTGAAGCGAGGAGTGCGCTTTTCGGGATTTCCCCCATGTGTCGGGTGCGGCAAGGTATGCGCGCAGCGCCTCCCACACCCCCTTCATCTCCCGTTTGAAATCCTCGTCCATGGCGACCTCCTTCAGCCTCGCCTGACGGCACAACTGGAGCATCCGCAGGGGGCTGTGGTTGGTCCGGTGCCAGAGTTCCGGATCCAGATGGCGGAAAAGCCGGCGCGCATCCGGTTGCCAACTCCACCAGAGGTTGAAGGCGATCTCACGGAGGGGTTCCAAAACCTCAGGGAGGGTGGGTACGACGTTGAACGTGTGGATTGGCTGCATAGAAAGGGTCTCGTTGACAACTGCGCCCAGGGGGAAAGCCGGCACCGTATGGAATCAGAATCGCCACTCAAGCGCATTCAGCCCGAACCCAAAGGCACCGGAGCTCCAATGGATCGCACGCGGGGCAACGGAGGGCGAAGAGTAGCTTCCGTTGACGCCCCTGCCGATGTAGGAAACCCCATGCCCTGCAATCCTCTCCTCCCCGCCTCCATCGCTCTCCTTTGCCTTACCGCCGCTCCCCATCCCGTGAACTCCGCCGACCAACCCGCTCCCGCCAATCCGCTGACCCCGAAAGCCGCGGCCCCCAGGGACGTCACCCCCGATGAGGCGGAACGGATCCTCAAGCTGAACCCGGGCATGGTCATTCTCGACGTGCGTACCCCGGAGGAATACGGCGATGGCCACCTGCCCGGGGCGGTCAACCTCAACTTCTTCGCAACCGACTTTCTAGAGAAAGTCAAAGCCTACGAAGGCAAACAAATCCTCATCCACTGCGCCTCCGGGGGCCGCAGCGGGCAGGCGCTTTCACGCCTCAAAGACACGTCGTTCGGCGCCCTCTACCACCTCAAGAGCGGCTTCACCGGTTGGCAGAGCGCCGGTAAAAAAACCGAACGCTAGCTTTTTTCTCGCCCCCTAGGGACGCGCCGCCACCGCGTCCGTTCCCGGGAAATCCGTCGGTATCGAGAGGGTCACTTTACCCGTGGCGGCCCACTCGGCCCCACGCTCCAAAACGGTCTGAAACCCAGCGCAACGCATCGATACCTCGGAATGGCCCATGGGCGTGTGGAACACCCGGCCCTGCCCGTAGGACAGGGTGAAGAGCATGGGCTCCTCCCGCTGGGTCGCCGAACTGAACGCTACCCCCAGCAGGGAGAGGTTTTCGGCCGGTCCCCGGAGAGCGTGGTAAAGCTCGTCACTCGCGTGCTTCCATACGGGCGGCAGGCCGCGGGTGATGGGATGCTCCGTGTTCAGAATCTCCACCGTAAATTCGTGCTGGGGACCGTGCCCGCCTCCTTTGCCGGCAGCAGTGTCCCAGACCAGTTTTCCCTCTTTACGGTAGAGGAGCGGCCCGTTCTTTTCGTTGCGCCCGCCCCAACCGCCGATGCCAATCATCCGGTTGTATTCCAACCACTCGGGAAAGGCGTTGTTGGCGGCGTGCAAACATACAAAACCGCCTCCCTCCGAAACATAACGCTCGAAGGCGCGCTGCACCGGTTCGGGCCACAGCTCCCCGTTGTAGTTGCTGACGACCGCAGCGTAGTCGGAGAACTTCGGGTTCCAGCCCTCCCATGCCTCTCTTGGCGCCCCCTTCTGCGGAGACGTTGAAACCTCAACCGTGAAGCGACCGCTCCGTGCAAGCGCGGCTTGGATCACCGGGGTGGTGGCCTTCCAGTTGTGGTTGTTTTGTCCGTCGAGGATCAGCACTTTGAGCGGGGCGGGCTCAGCACAGGAACCACTGTGCAGGCCAGCGCCTGCGAACAGCGCAAGGAAACCAAAGGCGAGGAAGGAAAAGATGCGTTTCATTGTTGGATATTACTCTGGGTGCAAACGGGCCTAGGCCTTGGCCAGATCCAAATCCGGTTTGGCGTCGGACTCCTCGGGCAGCGGGCGTCCCTTGGTCTCGGGCAGAAAAATGAGGGCAATCAAGCCCACCAAAAAGACGCTGCTCACATAGCAACAGGCGTCGCGGAACGCCGCCAGTTTTGCAGCGGCCTGTGCAGCGGCGTCGGCGGCTTCACCTAGTTTACTGATGGCATCGGCGCTAATTTTTTTCTGTAGCACCCCAAGCGTGAACGGTCCACTCGCGGCGATAAAGCGCCCCACATTGTAACAGAAACTTACCCCCGTGCTGCGCAGCCGAAGCGGGAACAATTCTGGCAGGTATATCGCAAAGCCGGCGAAGAGCGCCAACTGGCAGAAGCCCATCAAGGCGCTCATCCAAATGTCCTCCGTGCCGTTGAAATTGCGGAAGTACCCGTAGGTGACGGCGAAGGCAGCCACATACCCGAGCGCGAAAGCCGTCTTACGGCCGGCACCCTGCGCCAGCTTGGTGAAGAGCAGCATTCCGGCGAAGGCACCGAGGTTTTGAACGATGGAATTAATGCCGATCCAGTAGGTCTTCTGGCTGGCAATGTCCTTGTCCGCGAGTCCCTGCGCCTTGAGTGAACGGGTGATGACATCCCCCACCAGCTCGGGGCTGAAAAAGCCCACCCCCCACAATCCGACCACCCCCGCCACGCAAAGCACCATCCCCATCAAGGCCGAGCGCCTCCAGCGGGCCTCGCCAAAAAGCGATGCGTAGGAGCCAAACTTCGCCCCCGAAAGCTTTCCCGCAGCGCGGGCATCCACCCATTTTTGCGGTTCCTTGAGCCTCGCCTGAATGAATACGCATAAGAACGCGGGAAACGAGCCGACGAGGAACATGATCTTCCAGGCACCCGCCGGATCCACCTTGCCGCTCTCTCCGAGTTTTCCCAGCACCATGCTGATCACGCCGGCCGAGATGTTACCCAGAGCGGAGAGCGCCTGGAGCGTCCCGAGGGCACCGGAACGCGACTGCTCCGGCAGACTGTCCGCGACCAGCGCCACGGCCAGTCCAAACACCCCTCCCACCCCGAGTCCCGTGACAAACCGGTAAAGGGCAAAGTCCACCCAACCGCTGGAGAAGGAGGAGAGCCCGGTGAAAACAGAGTAGAGCAACACCGTCAGGGTGAGGGTGCGCGCCCGGCCAATCCGATCGCCGACCGCGCCGAAGATCAACCCGCCCGTGGCCCAACCGGCCACAAAGATGGCCGTCGCGTAACCGCCGTACTCCTTGGGATCCATTCCCGGTGGCAAGAGGGCCTTCATCGCGCCCTGACGGGCGAGCAGAAAAAGCTGTTGGTCGAGACAGTCGAAGAGCCAGGCCAACGAGGCCATCAGGAAGACAAACCAGTGGTAGCTGTTCAAGCCCTTCCACCATGCGGACGATTGTTGGGAACTCATAGTTTTTGAAAAAAGAGGCTGGCGGATCGGGTGGCGTAAACTTTTCCAGCGGGGGTCATTTCCCAAGTGTCTCCTTGAGGGCCTGCTCGGGTTTGGCACCCCGCTTGAAGGCGGCAGTCGAACCCACCGGCTCGACACTGGAAGCCGCGGAGATTTCGGACTCCAGACCCACGCACCAATAGGCCCCGTTGACGAAAAGCCTCCGGAAACCCTCGCTGTCCCAGTCCCTCGCGCCGGACATCGCGCCGCCCATGGTAGAGGCAAACACGCGCCCTTCACGGCCAGAGGTGCCCTTGTAGGTGCGGACCCAGGCTACGGGCATCATCGGGTTGTTCTTCTGCTTGACCTTGCCCGCTTTGGGATCGGTTTCCTCCCCCACGGGTTCGTCCGTGAAATCCATGCTTTTGAGCACCTGCCCCATGACAAGCGGCACGCATCCGTCCGGCTGCGGCAAGCGGACCTCGTACACATCTGTCGGACCGTAGATGTCCCCGTCCTTGATCCCGCGCAGGACTGGATGCCCGGCCGCCCCCTGCGCAAGCAAACCGCGGGTGGCCTGCTTACCGTGGCCGCCCCAGTGGCTGATCCAAGTCTCGCCGAGAATCTGCCGGCCAAAGCCGCCTTCGTAAGCCGAGTCCTTGTTATTCCAAGAATACTTCGCGTAGGGGCTGGTGCTGCCCGCGGGATAGGCGAAACCGTGGGTCGCGGTGCGCAGCCCCATCACCGGCAGCCCGGAATCCAGATAGTCAACGATCTCCTTCATCTGGGAGTCTTGGAGCGCACGGAATCGGGTGAATACGACCATCAGATCTGCGGTGCGCAGGGCCTCGAGACCCGGGATGTTGGTCTTCTCGGATTGCGCAATCACCCCGGTTTCGGGGTGAGTGGAGAAACAGACCGTCGTGCGAAAGCCGTGGCGCTCGGCCAGAATCCGGGCCAGGAGCGGGCCCGCCTCTTCGGAATAGTACTCGTCGTCCCCCACCACGAAGACGATTTGTTTGCCCCTGCCCGGCCCCTCTCTGGGCTCGAACACGACCTGAGCGGAGGCGGACGTGACGGAGGCGAAAGTCAGGGCACTCAAGAGGGCGACTGTTTGGAATGGGGACTTTGTCATGGGGGATAGTTGCGATCGGAGTCACATACTAATCCCCTTTCCCCCCTTCCCTAAAAGAGAGTTTCCAAATAAACCCCAAAAAAGAACTTCACACGACAATGCGGAGAAACGGAGCAGGAGAAACAGTTTGGCCTGTGTGTGCTTTAAATATTTTCCGAACTCCCCCCCTGCACCGCATGAATTCCACTCACACCAAGCGCCAGCGCGCCAAATCCTGGGAATCCACCAACCCGACCGGGCGGGCTTCGGCATCCACCACGACGACCTCGTCAATCGGGTTGCGTTCAAGCAGCAAAAGAACATCTACCGCCAAACGGTCTGCCTCCACCGAAACCGGCCGGAGCGTCAGAAACTGATCCACCTGCATCTGACCGATCTGGGGAAAGGTTTGGTAGTGCCGCACAAAGTCGCCATGGGTGAAAATCCCCACGAGTCGCCCCTCCCCATCCCGGGCGACTGCCGCGCCCGCCTTGTGGCGGGTCATTTCAGCGAGCACCTCCCGGACGGGAGCCTCCGGCGACACGAAGGCCATCTGAGCGACGCCCCGCATGATGTCGCGCACCCTCAGCAGCAAGGTCCGGCCGATTTTGCCCGCAGGATGATAACGCGCAAAATCCTCGCGCCCAAATCCCCTCGCCTCCAGGAGCACCATCGCCAGGGCGTCCCCCAGAGCGAGCATGACGGTCGTGCTGGAGGTGGGTGCCAACTCCAGGGGGCAGGCCTCGCGCTCGACCCGGACGTCCAGCACCAGCTCGCTGCTCTGAGCCAGAGTCGATCCCACCGCCCCCGTCAGCGCAATCAAGCGGACCCCGATAAATTTCAGGGCGGGCAAAATCGACAACAGTTCGTCCGTCTCGCCACTGTAGGAAAGGGCCAGAAAAACGTCCCCAGGACTGACGACCCCCAGGTCCCCGTGCAGCGCATCAACCGGATGCAGCACCACGGCTGGGCATCCAGTGCTCGTCAGGGTCGCCGCGATTTTTTCCCCGATGCAGCCTGACTTTCCAACGCCACATACCACGACTTTGCGTCGGCTTTCCACGCATTCCATCAATAGCTTCACGGCCGTCTCGAACCGCTTATCCAACCGGGCCTCCAGCCTTTGCAACTCGGCGATCTCCAACTCAAGAACGCGCCGAGCCTTTTCCACATAGTTCATGCCGGAGCATGCCAATCTTCGGCACGGGTTTCATCCAAAATTTCGAACCGTCCGTGGTCAAAGGCGTCCGCCTCCCCCACTTCAGGATGAGGAGGCTCAAACGCCCCCAGGCAAGCGCGGACCAGCAGTGGCCCCAACGGCAGCCCGTGCCTCGGCCTCAGCCCTTTCCACGAGATCGCCCAGAGCCGGGTAGCGCCTTCGGAGATGATCCACCACGCTGCGCCGCAGCCGCAACACCTCGCAAAACTCCACCGCCCGCACGCCGGAGGCCGAGAAATCCCAAGTCAAAAACTCGGCCTCACCAAAAACCGCCTCCTCGCCCAATTTCCTAAGCCGCCTCCCCTCCAGGGTGACCTCGAGGGCGCCCTGATTGACGATGCACACCGCATCCACCGGCGCGCCCCGGCCCCAAACAAACTCACCGGGCTGGTAACTGCGGACTTCCAACATCCGCACCGCCTCGCTCAGCAACAGATCCGAGGCCCCGCGCAGGAACCCAACCTTCCGCAGCAACCGCTGATCGCGCGCGCGGCGGCGAATGTTCTCAAGCAGCGCCTGCGCGCACATCTCCGCAAACGGCGCGTCCTCGCTGGTCGTGTTGAGTTTCCGCACCAACACTCCGTCGCGCACATTTTTCTGAAGCGCCTCAAAAAAGGCGAAATCCGCACCCGGATCATGAAACGGCTCCCCGGGAGAACCCATCGCGCTCAGCCCCCGCAACGGCAGGCAGACCGTCACGGGCCCCACAAAGCGGTTTAATTTTTCCGCCATCACCATCGCGATTCTGCGGCACTCCTCCGCGTTGGTTCGCATCAGGACGAACTGCCCACTCTCCACCAGATTCCTCCCCCAGAATTGGGAGGGCACGTCATCCATGTGGAAATGGACCGTATCAACCCCCCCCGGCGAAACCAGCGTGGGTACAGCCCGTTTCGCGGCGGCTTCCATGCGGCGTGAGCCACATCCCTGAACCCCGCCCACCACCTCGTCAGCCAGATCGGTCATCGAAAGATCCAACACACCGCAAACCCCTCCGCCCGCCACCACCGAGTCCATCATTTTGCCACCGGCGCCCTTTTCCGTGAAGGACACCACCTCGTAACCAGCATCCTCAATAACGCGTGCTGCCCGCTCGTAGCCAAGATCCGATGGCCCAAACCGGCTCGCAACCACCACGGGTGGATCATTTGCTACGCCGGAGCGAAAATCGAATTCCACCGCACCGCACACCATCCCGGCCGCCCGCGCCAGAATTGGGCGCACAATCCGGTTGAGCCGCCCAATCCCCGTCGGGCACCCCACATGCAGCACATCCTTAAATCCCGCCTCTCCGAAAACCCATTGGCGATCGAGATGAGTCACCAACACCGTCGGCACTCCCACCGGAAGCGCGCGCATCGCGGCGAGGGCGATTTTTGAGCCGCAAAGACCGCCCACCGAAATCGCCGCGTCCAGCCCCCCCTCCAAAAACATCCGGGCCAAAACAAGACCCGCACTCCGCCCCATGATCACCGCCGCATCCTCACGTCCGGTATCCAGAGCCGACTCCTCAAAGCCCGTGCGCTCCAGCAGTTGCCCGCGGGAGATGTCCGGAAGCACCGTTGGATAGCCCAGCGTTCCGACATCGAGCAAAAGCACCTGATGCCCCCGGGCGCGGATGCGCTCAGCCACAAACCGGTGCACTTCACCCTTGGTGTCGAGGGTGCCAAAAACAGCAATGGTCGCCATGGGGTCAGCGAGGAATCGCGAGAGTGTTTCTCAAATCGGCTCAAATTGCAGCAACGAACACCCGCAACCAAGGAACCGCACGCCGCACCCGGCTGCGTCCTGCCGCACAACCCGTTCCCGTCGGGCACCAAATCGGCCCTCCAAAAACGCATCGCTTTTATCCCGCAAGTCCTTTTCGCTCGTATCATGCGCCCTTCGGCCGACTACACCTTCGCCAGTGACAACACCTCCGGCGCCTGCCCCGAGGTGCTCGATGCCATTCTAAGGGCAAACTCCGGAAAACTGCCCTCCTACGGCGAGGATCCCCTCACCGCCGAGGCGGCCGACGCCTTTCGCCGTTTGTTTGAAACCGATTGCGACGTCTACTTTGTATTCAATGGAACGGCGGCCAATTCCCTCGCCCTCGCCACCCTTTGCCAGTCCTATCACAGCGTCATCACCCATGAACACGCCCACGTCGAAACCGACGAGTGCGGCGCCCCCGAATTCTTCTCAAACGGCACCAAACTGCTGCTGACTCCAGGACCTCTCGCCAAGCTTGATCCGCAGGCGGTCGAACGCACCGTCACCAAACGGAAGGATCTCCATTACCCGAGGCCGCGGGCCCTGAGCCTGAGCTGCCCGACGGAACTAGGCACAGTCTACCGACCGGAAGAGGTCGCCGCCCTTGGCGCCGTCGCGCAGCGAAACGGCCTGCGCGTCCACATGGACGGCGCCCGTTTCGCCAACGCCGTGGCCTCCCTCGGGGTGGCCCCCGCCGAAATCACATGGAAGGCCGGCGTCGACGTCCTGTCCTTTGGCGGCACCAAACTCGGAAGTCCGGTGGGCGAGGCCGTGGTGTTCTTCAACCGTGCACTCGGAGAGGAGTTTGCCTACCGCTGCAAACAGGCCGGGCAACTCGCCTCCAAGATGCGCTTTCTCTCCGCTCCGTGGACGGTGCTCCTGCGGGACGACCTCTGGCTTGAAATCGCGGGCCGGGCCAACGCTCGCGCGCGGCGACTGGAGGCGGGACTCCGCTCCGTCTCGGGAGTGGAGATACTGTATCCGGTGGAGGCCAATGCCGTGTTCGCGAGGCTTCCAGAACACGTACACGAGGGAATGCGCGACCGCGGTTGGAGGTACTACCTTTTCATCGGCGGCGGGGCACGTCTGATGTGCTCGTGGAGCACCACCGAGGAGGAAGTCGACGCCTTTGTGCGCGACATACGGGAACTCGCGCCTGCAAACGGGCGGCCTCCAACCAATCCGTAGCACCCGGCAGCGCCCACCACCTCCGCCCGGCGCACAGATCGGTCCAAAACGGCAAACAGCGCGGGAGCGGATCTCCCGCGCCAGACGCGTGTGGTTGTTCCCCGAGGTGCGGCCGGCCGCGCTGCATTCGGAGCAGAAACCCGTAAGCTAGAAAAACTTCTGCGAGATTTCGAGGTAGGCGAAATTGCTGTCGCCCTTCCCTGGTGTCCCGTTGTTCCCCGGGTTGAGTGTCCAAATGTTGCCTTCTGTGTAGGCGCCCGCCTTAAAGAAGGAGTAGCCCACTACGATTTCACTGCTCTTGGTCGGCGTATACCGGGCCCGGATGTCGGCCTCGTTCCCGATGTGTTTGCCGAAATTCTCGGTGTAGTCGCGGCTTGTCGACAGTCCGCCGTTGGGTCGGAAATAACGGTCGGTTCCGCTGGCCAGCCAGTACCAACTGTAGCCCAAGTCCACGCGCAAGTCCTTGTGCGGCTTGAACTCCAGCCGGGCCTTTGGCGCGCTGACGTTCTCAAAAACAATGGAGTTCTGCGCGGACCACGGCCGCTGAAACCCGTAGAACCGGTCAAATCGGTGGTCGGTCCGGTCGGTCTGGGTTGCTCCACCTGGAGCTGGGCCGAAAGTCTGGTTGGCGTACTTGTCGCCGCTGGCGTACCCGTAGAAGAAACTTAGCCGCGGCTTCCACGGGTTCTCGCTGAACGTGTAACCCAGTTCCCCCGAGTAGCCCAAGGCCCTGATGTTTTCCGACCTTCGGGTGGCGGCCAGTTTTTGGGGGGCCGTAGTGCCGTCCTCAGGGCCGAGGTCGTCGAGCG
Organism: Chthoniobacteraceae bacterium; assembly: GCA_044376515.1. Classification (GTDB taxonomy): domain Bacteria; phylum Verrucomicrobiota; class Verrucomicrobiia; order Chthoniobacterales; family Chthoniobacteraceae; genus Chth-196. The sequence goes on from JBILKV010000005.1 coordinate 32,107, forward strand.
TCAAGGCCTCCTTGGTCCCGAACTGGGGAATCACGCTGGCATCAAAATCAAACCCCGTCTTTCCGAGCGTCCCGTAGACCCTCAACCCAGGAGCGTGCAGACGCCGCTCCGTTGTTGCCTTGCCGTCGGAGGTGAATCGCGGATTGCGCCGCTGAAAATAGAAGGGTTCCAGCGTGAGTAACTCCGACCAGCCCCTCCAGTGACCGATCGCCGCGAAAACCCAGACCGGGTCCTGTGCCCGGTCCCGCTCGTACTCAACCCGCTTCAGGGGATGGAGCGTCAGCAGGTCCAAGGACCAGTCGTTCGAGTCCTGCCCAATCGCCGCGTGGAAACCCTGAAACGTGTTGGACGTGTTCCGCCACTGGTTGTTGGCGATGAGGCGGCGGTCGAGGAACTCAAAATTGTGCATGCCGTAGCGCAGGAACACCGGTCTGGAATTTCCGCGCGGATCGTGCGGGAGCAACTCGTCGCAGTGGAGCTCGCCGTACAACCGGATCGGCTCCAGCGCATTGATTTCGTCCCCTTTCGGCACCGGGCGGAAGTTCGTGCCCCCGTACCGGCGGGAATCGGCAATTTCGACCGCCAACCGGAAAGGATCAATCAGCTCCTTGACCCCCAGATAAAGCCGGGTCCGCTGCAAAAACACGTTGTCGGTCTGGTTGAAAACACGTGCCGTATTCGGATTGTTCCAACGAAAGGCTGTCTTGGGATCTTTCTCGTTGACCGAGCGCGGGTCGTTGTCCCGGTATTCATACCGAATGCGCGTATCCAAGCCGATGTCCAACCAAGCCAGATGCTGGGGTTGGTAGATGCCACCGGTCTGGGACAGCCAGCTCTGGCTGAAGTTTCCGGCATACTTCGGAGGGTCCGGATCGCGTGTGGTGGAATGGCTCCGCGAATTCTCGTAGTAACTTCCCGACAGGATCCGCGGACGCTTGGTGGACTCGGATTGAACACCAGTCCCGAGGCTCAGGACGCCCTTTTTCCCCAAGGCGCTTCCCGACCCACTGGGAGGGCGGTTGGCGAGGAGCGGGTCATCGGCGCCGAGCGGGAGGACCGCAAGCAGGACAGAGGGGACAAGGGTGGCGAATGCAAAGGGGCTCTTTGGAATCCTAAGCGTATTTCCGGCAGGTTTCACTCTAGTTCCTTAATGTCTATCGTATTGGTATGGTTTCCGGTCAAAAAAATGTGCCGTTGGCCCCCCCAGCTAAGGCTTGTAGATAGCGTCAAAGGTTCCCCCGTCGGCAAAGTGGGTCTTCTGCGCCTTCGTCCATCCGCCGAAGGCGCCGTCAATGGTCGCCAATTCGAGCTTTGGAAAATGCGCACCGTACTTGGCTTTGGCTGCCTCGGAACGCGGTCGGTAAAAATTCCGGCCGATGATGTCCTGCCCCTCCTCGCTGTAGAGGTAGTTGAGATACGCCTCGGCCACCTTGCGGGTCCCCCGCGCATCGACAACCTTGTCCACAACCGTGACGCTCGGTTCGGCAAGGATGCTGACCGAAGGAATAACCGTCTCGTATTTGTCCGCGCCGAATTCCTTGAGCGCGAGATACGCCTCGTTTTCCCAGGTCAGGAGCACATCCCCGATCTGGCGCTGGATGAAGGTAGTGGTAGAACCCCGTGCACCGCTGTCGAGAACGGGCACGTTCTTGTAAACTTCGGCCACAAACTGTTTGACCTTCGCGCCGTCCTTGCCAAACCGCTTTTCCGCAAAGGCCCACGCCGCGAGAAAGTTCCACCGGGCGCCACCCGATGTCTTCGGGTTGGGTGTGATCACCTGGACGCCTGGTTTCGCAAGATCGTCCCAGTCTTTGATCTTCTTGGGGTTCCCCTTGCGCACCAGGAACACGATGGTGGAGGTGTAGGGCGCCGAATTCTGGGGCAGTCGCGACGCCCAGTCCTTGGGAACCAGCGCCCCGTGTTCGTGCAGCGCGTCAATGTCCCCGGCGAGCGCCAGAGTGCTCACGTCGGCCTTGAGCCCGTCGATTATGGCCCGCGCCTGCTTGCCCGATCCGCCGTGCGATTGCTTGATGTTGACCTTCTCACCGGTCTGCGCCTTCCAGTGTTTGGCGAAGGCGTGGTTGAAGTCAGCGTACAACTCCCGGGTGGGGTCGTAGGACACGTTGAGGAGGTCGGTTGCGGAGAGGGTGCTGGCCAGCGAGAGGCTGAGGAGCCCGGTGACTTTGAGAAACAAGGGAATGCGCATGAGTGGAGGTTGCTATTTGCTGTTTGCTGAATCGTGACTCCGGCCCGCTAACGTTCCGGCTGCCCCGGCTCTGCTCAACTCCTTATTCCTATCAATTTAGTATAGTCTCAAGAGAATAGTTTTATATTTATACTTTTTACACCCATCCGAACCTGTTCCTCCCCTAAAAAAACACGGGCCTCCCGCGTTCATCCGGAGCGTATCCCGCAAGGTCACCGACACGGAGTACCCATGCGACGTGCCTTGGCTCTGTATGGTCCAGAAACGTCCCGCCCCGATTCCATTCCTACAGGCGTTCAATCAGCCGGGTAACATCGTCCCCTGCGCGCCGGGAAAACCCGGTTTCGGTGGAAAATTGCCACGCCACGGTCCTGCCCGCACTCGGCCTTTGAAACAACGCGCTCTTTAGCGAACACAACAGCCGGATGGAGCGGCTCCCGGGTCGGGCGGGCGGACCCAATGTGGTGCTGGTCGTCTCTGCGTAACCCTCTGGACCGTAGTAAAGAATCCGACCTTGCCACATCGCGCGGAGTCTGGCCTTTTGAACGCTGGGCGGCCTTCCGCTCCACTCCACCCTATGAACAACCTGCTCTCCGCCCTCTGCAGCGACATCTTCACGGACTCGGGCACCCCCGTCCGGCGCCTCTGGCAGGTGCTTCAGGGCATCCTGATCACGGTCTCCTGCCTTTCGATGCTCCTTGAAACCTTCGACGCCTACCGGGAGGGCTTCGCCGGATTGATCAGCGGGATCGAGCTGACCGCCATCGCCTTTCTCACGATCGACTATCTCGGGAACATCGCGTTTTCGGAGGAGCGCTTCCGTTATGTCATCAGCTTCTGGGGGATCGTGGACATGCTCTCGGTGCTCCCGTTTTTCCTGCTGCTGCTCAACCCCTCCTCGGCGGTTCTGGTCAAATCCCTACGCGCACTCCGCTTTCTGCGGGTCCTGCTCATCTGGAAAATCACGCGCGGCCGGGTTTAAACCGTTCCCCCCTCTCCCCAGTTGGCTACTCCCGATGCTTTCCGAATGCTCGGTGAACCGACCACAACCCGCGAAAGAAACCTCACGCGACGCCTCATGCCCGCCAGCGCTTCCAGCACTCATGCCTCGACACAAATCAAAAGCGTATGAATCGGAAAGGATTTCTGGATCTTGCGAGAAGACTCCTACTTCGTTCTGCGAATTTTTCGGTGGCTGCGTTTCTCAGCGGGGCCGCGGCCGCTCCAGTCTGGGTTCTCGAATCCAATGCCCCTTGGCAACCGCGCGATTCACAAGCCGAATGGGTGTTCGGTGACCGCGTCTGGATCGGCGGAGGATGGTTCAACTCCATGGAGGCGCCCCCTCGCGATGTCTGGTCCTCTCCGGACGGAAAAATCTGGACCAAAGTTACTTCCGACGCGCCTTGGATTCACAGCGACCTGCCGATGAGTCTGAGCTTTGCGGGAAAAATGTGGCTCATGGGCGGTTGGTTCAACGGCAGGTTGCCCGGCCATGAGGCCGGACGCCAAGTCTGGTCTTCAGACAATGGAGCACAGTGGACACAAGTCACCAAGTCCGCCCCTTGGAGTGCCCGCTGCGCAGCCACCCTTGTCGAGCACCGGGGCAGAATGTGGCTGCTCGGAGGAATCGAAAACTATTACTTCGGCAACGAACAAAGTCTGCGCAACGACGTGTGGTCATCCGCCGATGGCGCGGCTTGGACGCAGGAGTGCGCGGAAGCCCCGTGGCCGGCCCGGGCCTATCACCAGTCCGTCACCCACCGTGGCCGCATCTTCATCCTCGGTGGGGGCAACTACGTCCCGCTCCACTCCGCGCGCAACGACGTCTGGTCCTCCGAAGACGGCGTCCACTGGAAACTCGAGACGGAACACGCGCCCTGGGAACCTCGGTTGTGGTTCTCGGCGGCCGTTTACCGCGGCCGCATCTGGGTCCTTGGGGGGTGGTCAAAAACCCACGACAACTTTGCCGACGTTTGGCACAGTGAAGACGGCAAATCGTGGCAAAAACTTGAGGTATCCACCGCGTGGAAGGCGCGCCACGAGCACTCGGCGTTCGTGTTCCGCGACAAGCTGTGGCTCGCGGGAGGTCACGCACGCCCCCTCTCAAACGAGGTCTGGTCCCTCTCACTTCCCGAGGACTGGATGCCATAACTCGCGTCGCATGGTCCAAAGACGGAACGCGCCTGCCCGGCATTCATCGGATCGCTCTTGGTAGAATTTGTAATCAATCAAGTGTGCTATGGCCTGAACGCCAGTGCCCTGCTGGTGCAGCACGCCCGGCAGGGACGCCTCGGGTAAAAAGAGCCTCATACGAAACCGCAAAGAAGTCGGAGGGATTGAGGGCAGGAATAGCCGACAACACGCCATCCCCCTCCCACCGTTGATTTCCCACGAACAAACCGAGCTCAGGATTGAACGGGCCCGCGTCCACTGGGGTCCGGCTCACGGTCCAAGTACCGGGGGCGACCGGATCTGATAAACAAGAAAAGCCGGGCGGGATTACAGTGGATCCACTGTCCCCCACGCCGGCAATTTCTGCAACTTTGCCCGATCCAGCTCGCACCAAGGCGCAAGCTGCGGCAGGCGAACACCTTTTCGGATCGCTACGCTTCCGCGACCTCGGTCTCCTGATTGGGCTCCTCATCCCCAAAGCCCCGGACACCCGAGACCTGCACATCGCGGTGGACGGGGAATCCGGTCCCCGCAGGGATCAAGTGGCCCATGATGACGTTCTCCTTGAATCCACGCAGTTTGTCGACGCGGCCGAGTGTGGCAGCTTCCGTGAGAACCCGGGTGGTATCTTGGAAGGAGGCGGCGGAGATGAACGATTCGGTCTCCAGGGAGGCCTTGGTGATGCCGAGCAGGACGGGCGATGCCTCGGCGGGCTTGCCGCCCTTCTCCTCCACACGCCGGTTCTCCTCCTCGAACGTGAGACGGTCGAGTTGGTCCCCCCAGAGGAGCGAAGTGTCCCCGGGCTCGTTTACCTTCACCTTGCGCAACATCTGGCGGATGATGATCTCGATGTGCTTGTCGGAGATCTCCACGCCTTGGAGACGGTAGACCTCTTGCACCTCGTTAACCAAGTGCTCCTGCAGCGCCTGCGGTCCGAGAACCTCAAGGATGTCGTGGGGTGGAATCGGCCCCTCGGTGAGCTGCTGGCCTTTCTTCACAGAGTCGCCCTGCAACACGATCAGATGCTTGTTCAGGGGGACTAGGTGCTCTTCTTCGGCTCCCGTTTCCGGATCGACGACCAGCACCCGACGCTTCCCTCGCACGTTCGCCCCGATTTCGACCACACCGTCGATCTTGGCGATCTCGGCGGCATCTTTCGGACGACGCGCCTCAAACAATTCGGCCACGCGCGGCAGACCTCCGGTGATGTCCTTGGTCTTGGCGACTTTCCGCGGCGTCTTGGCGAGCAGTTGTCCGGCCTGGACCTTCTTGCCCTCGCTGACCACGACGACGGCCCCGGCTGGGATGGAATAGCTGGTGAGGACCTCCTCGGTCTTGCCATCGACGATGACAATCTGCGGATGCTGGTCCTCCTTGTGCTCGATCACAACGGTTCCCATCACACCGGTGGCCTCGTCGATCTCGCGTTTGACGGTCACGCCCTGCACCATGTCGACAAAGCGGATCTTCCCAGCGCGTTCGGTCAGAATCGGCACGTTGTGCGGATCCCACTGGGCGAAAGCCTGGCCTTTGCTCACGGTAGCTCCGTCAGCCACGGAAATGACCGTCCCAAGCACCATGTTGTAACGCTCCAGCTCGCGGCCGTCCTCCGCATGGAGGCTGACCGAGCCGTTCCGGTTGAGGACGATGAAGTCGCCCTCAACGCTCTTGACCACGCGGAGATCGTTGAAACGGACGACTGCGTCGTTCTTCGCCTTCACCACGGGTTGCTTGAAGGTCTGCGATGCCACGCCACCGATGTGGAAGGTACGCATGGTCAGCTGCGTTCCGGGTTCGCCAATCGACTGCGCAGCGATGATCCCGACGGCCTCGCCAAGGCGGACACGCTGGCCGGTCGCCAGATTGCGGCCGTAGCAAAGGGCGCACACGCCACGCTTGGACTCGCAGGTGAGCACCGAGCGGATGCGCAACTGCTCTACCCCGATTGCGTCAATGGATGAAGCCGTCGCCTCGTCGATGATCGAGCCACGCTTGACGATCACATTCTGCGTCACGGGGTCCGTGATGGTCTCGCAACTGGTGCGGCCGATCAGGCGGGTGCGCAGATCGACGACCTCCTCGTCGCCCTCGTAAATTGAGCGGACCAAGATGCCGCTGGCCGTGCCGCAGTCCTCGAGCGAGATGATGACGTCCTGTGCACAGTCGACAAGTTTCCGGGTTAGGTAACCCGAGTCAGCCGTTTTGAGCGCTGTGTCCGCGAGGCCCTTGCGGGCGCCGTGGGTCGAGATGAAGTATTCCAACACCGTTAGCCCCTCGCGGAAGTTCGCGGTGATCGGTTGCTCGATGATCGAACCGTCGGGCTTGGCCATCAGGCCACGCATCCCGGCAAGCTGCTTGACCTGCTGGCGGTTCCCGCGTGCCCCGGAGTCCACCATCAGGAAGACAGGGTTAAGCTCCTTGCGTCCCTCGTTGTGTTCGAGGGTCCGGAACATCACGTTGGCGATTTCCTCGCCGGCGTGGGTCCACACGTCGACGACCTTCGCGTAGCGCTCGCCGTCGGTGATGATCCCCCGCTTGTACTGCTGTAGCACCACGCCCACCTGTTTGTGGGCATTCTCGAGCTCGATGCGCTTTTCTTTGGGGATGATCATGTCCTTGATCCCAATGGAAACCCCGGCGCGCATCGCCCAGAGGAAACCCAAGCCCTTGAGCCGGTCGAGCATCTCCACGGTCGCCTGATGGCCCGAAGACTGGTAGGTGCGGAAGATGATATCGGAGATCTGCTTCTTGCCCGCCGCCTTGTTGAAGAATCCGACCGCGGGTGGCCAGATTTCGTTAAAAATCACACGTCCGACGGTTGTCTCGATCACGGCCGCCTTGGAGTCCCCAAAGACGGTATGCTGTCCCCGGTTCGGGTTGCGGAAACGGATGCGGTCGTGGACCTTGACAGAACGGTCCGCCAGAGCAAACTCCACCTCCGAGGCGTTGTCGAAGAGAGGGAGCCGTTCCTTGTCGCTGTCGGCATGCTTGCGCGGGTTCTGCGTCAGGTAATAGCACCCCAGGATAATGTCCTGCGAAGGGGTGGTGACGGGCTTCCCGCTCGAGGGCGAAAAGATGTTGTTTGAGGCGAGCATGAGCATGCGCGCCTCCATCTGGGCCTCCACCGAGAGGGGCACATGGACCGCCATCTGGTCGCCGTCGAAGTCGGCGTTGTAGGCGGTGCAGACCAGCGGATGAATCCGGATCGCCTCACCTTCGATCAAAAGGGGTTCGAACGCCTGAATCGAAAGCCGATGCAGGGTCGGGGCGCGGTTAAGTAGCACGGGATGCCCCTTGGTGACCTGCTCAAGAATGTCCCAGACCTCTGGTGTCTGGCGGTCGATCATCTTCTTGGCGCTGCGCACGGTGTGCACGTACCCGCGCTCCTTGAGCACGCGGATGATGAAGGGCTCAAAGAGGACAAGCGCCATCTTTTTGGGAAGACCGCACTGGTGCAGCTTCAACTCGGGCCCGATCACGATGACCGAACGCCCTGAGTAGTCGACGCGCTTGCCCAGCAGGTTCTGGCGGAAGCGACCGCCCTTGCCCTTGAGCATGTCCGACAGAGACTTGAGAGGCCGGTTCCCGGCGCCCGTGACGGCGCGGCCATGGCGACCGTTGTCAAAGAGCGCATCCACCGCTTCTTGGAGCATGCGCTTTTCATTGCGGATGATGACGTCCGGCGTCTTCAGCTGCAAAAGATTGCGCAACCGGTTGTTGCGGTTGATGACACGCCGGTAGAGGTCATTGAGGTCGGAAGTCGCAAAACGACCGCCCTCCAAGGGCACAAGCGGGCGCAGGTCCGGCGGTATGACTGGAAGCACTTCGAGCACCATCCATTCGGGCCGCGTCTTGCTTGAGGCAAAACCCTGTACGAGCTTCAAACGCTTCGCGAGTTTCTTGCGGATCTGCTTGGAGCGGGTTCCGTTCATCTGCTCCTCGAGTTCGAGCGCCTGAGCGGCAAGGTCGACGTGCGAGAGCAGTTTGCGGATTGCCTCCGCCCCCATGCCTGCTTCGAAAGAAGCTTCACCGAAGGAGTCGACCGCCGTCCGGTGTTCGGCCTCCGTGAGCAATTGGCCCTTGACCATGCCGGTGTGGCCCGGATCGATCACCAAGTAGTCTTCATAATAAATGATGCGCTCGAGTTGCCTTCCCGACATGTCGAGCATCAGGCCGATCCGCGAAGGCATGCACTTGTAAAACCAGATGTGGGTTACCGGCACGGCCAACTCGATGTGCCCCATGCGCTCGCGCCGCACCCGCGCCAGAGTGACCTCGACGCCGCAACGGTCGCAGATCACTCCCTTGTGCTTGATCCGCTTGTACTTGCCGCACGAACATTCCCAGTCCCTGGTAGGCCCAAAAATCCGTTCGCAGAACAGCCCCCCCTTTTCGGGCTTGAAGGTGCGGTAATTGATGGTTTCCGGGTTCTTCACCTCGCCACTGCTCCAGCCACGGATGTTCTCCGGGGAGGCCACGGTGATGCCGACACTGTCAAAACCCTGCGGACGCTCTTCAACGACGAGCTCGCGGAAAGAAGGTGTTTCAATCATACGGGAAAAAAATGCTGCGCCTGAGAAAAGTCCGTCCGGCGTGGCGCACCACCGGACGGACTCAAACGGTTGTTTTGGAACAGACTAAAAGGAAACAGGGGGCAACGCGACGGCCTGCTGCACCGGACGTCCCCCGACCTTGACGTCAAGGCCGAGCGACTGCATTTCCTTGATGAGAACGTTAAAGGACTCCGGCGTACCGGCTTCCAACGCGTTGTCACCCTTCACGATGGCTTCGTAAATCCGCGTCCGTCCCTGCACATCATCCGACTTGACGGTGAGCAGTTCCTGAAGCGTGTAGGCGGCCCCGTAGGCCTCGAGAGCCCAGACCTCCATCTCCCCGAAACGCTGGCCACCATACTGGGCCTTCCCACCCAGCGGTTGCTGGGTCACGAGCGAGTACGGTCCAACGGCGCGGGCATGGATCTTGTCGGCCACCAGATGCCCGAGTTTCAGCATGTAGATGTAACCGACTACGATGGGTTGGTCGAACGGCTCACCCGTACGTCCATCAAAGACGGTCGTCTTGCCGGTGTCCGTGATCCAGGTAAATCCGTCAACCTTGCGGGCTTCCTTGAGATACTCAAAGATCTGCTCCTCCTTGATGCCGTCGAACACGGGGGTGGCTACCTTGAAACCGAGCGCCTTGGCGGCCACTCCGAGGTGCGTCTCCAAAACCTGTCCCACGTTCATACGAGAAGGCACGCCCAGAGGGTTGAGTACGATGTCCACGGGACGCCCGTCCGCCAAAAACGGAAGGTCTTCTTCGGGAACGATCCGAGCAACAACCCCCTTGTTTCCGTGCCGCCCAGCCATCTTGTCGCCGACCGACAGCTTGCGCTTGGAGGCGATGTAGACCTTCACCTGCTTGATGATGCCGGGATCGATGTCGTCCCCGCTCTCAAGCTTGTCCATCGAGGACTCGTGCTCCTGCTCCAGTTCCTGGAAGCGCGGTTCGAATTGTCCGATGATTTCGCGAATCCGGTTGCGGATCGGCGACGGATCGATGTCCACATGGTCGTACACACCCGCGAGCTTGCGCAGCAAGGTTTTGGTGATCTTGCGGTTGGCAGGAATGATGATTTCACCGGTCTGGGCGTTCACCACGTCCAAGGGGATCTTCTCGCCGAGCAGCACGTTGGAAAGCGACTCGGTGAGTTCCTCGTGCAGTTCCTCCTTCTTCTTGAGGTAATGCTCTTCGGCCTCCTTCTGCTGTCGCTTGCTCTCTCCCGGGCTGAGCTTGACCTTGGCAATCTCCTTGCGGCTGGAGACCTTGACATCCATCACGATGCCGTAGGTTCCCGAGGGCACGGTGAGGGAGGTGTCTTTGACGTCCGCCGCCTTTTCACCGAAGATCGCGCGGAGGAGGCGCTCTTCCGGCGCAAGCTCGGTTTCGCTCTTGGGAGTGATCTTGCCCACGAGGATGTCGCCGGGCCGGATTTCAGCCCCCACGCGCACCACGCCATCCGGGCCAAGGTTCCTAAGGGCTTCCTCGGAGACGTTGGGGATGTCACGGGTGATTTCTTCCGGACCAAGCTTCGTGTCGCGGGCGCCGCACTCGAATTCGTCGATGTGGATGGAGGTGTAAATGTCCTCCTTGACCACGCGCTCGGAGATGGTGATTGCATCCTCGAAATTGTAGCCGTTCCAAGGCATGAACGCGACGAGCACATTGCGCCCAAGCGCCAGTTCGCCCTTGTCGCAGTTCGGACCGTCGGCGATCACCATTCCCTTGGTGATTTTAGCTCCTTTGCCCACGATGGGACGCTGGTTCACGCACGTCCCCGCGTTGGAACGCATGAACTTCCGTAACTCGTAGATGTACACCCCCTCCGACGGGTCATGGCGGAGCCGCTTCTTGCCCTCCGGCAACTCACCGTCCGAGGTGATGATAATCTGCTCGGCGGTGACGCTGGCGACCTTCCCGTCGCCTTCGGCCACAATGACCGCCCGGGAGTCCCGCGCGACCTTCGCCTCCATACCGGTCCCGACGAGCGGCGCCTCGGAGATGAGCAACGGCACCCCCTGACGCTGCATGTTCGATCCCATCAACGCGCGGTTGGCGTCGTCGTGCTCAAGGAAGGGAATCAGCGAAGCCGCCACCGAAACCAACTGCTTGGGCGAGATGTCCATGTAGTGGACCTTGTCCGGTTCAACTTCGAGAAAGTCGCCTCCCGAGCGCACCGCCACCTTGTCCGTGAGGAACTTGCCTTTCTCATCGATGGGCACGTTGGCCTGGGCCACGAGGAAATTCTCCTCCTGGTCCCCAGTGAGGTACTCCACCTTCCCAGTCACGTGACCGTTGGTTACCTTCCGGTAGGGGGTCTCGATGAAACCGAAATCATTGATCCGCGCATAACTGGACAGCGACGAGATCAGGCCGATGTTGGGCCCTTCCGGGGTCTCAATCGGGCAAATCCGGCCGTAGTGGGACGGATGCACGTCGCGAACCTCGAAGCCGGCGCGGTCCCGACTCAGCCCTCCTGGCCCGAGTGCGGAGAGACGTCGTTTGTGCGTCAACTCGGCAAGCGGGTTGGTCTGATCCATGAACTGGCTCAGCTGCGAGCGCCCGAAGAAGTCTCGGATCACGGCGGACAACGCCTTGGGATTGATAAGCTTTTGCGGCGTCATGCCGTCGACGTTCATGTCGAAGAGCGCCATGCGCTCCTTGACGAGCCGTTCCGTACGGGCCAGACCCACGCGGCACTGGTTGGCGAGCAATTCCCCGACGGTGCGCACGCGACGGGAACCGAGGTGGTCGATGTCATCCAGCCGCCCCTCTCCGGTGCGGAGTTGGATGAGGTACTTCATCGCGCCCACAAAGTCGTCCTTGGTCAGAACGCGCTCACTGGGGCTCACATCGATGGAAAGCTTCGTGTTGATCTTGTGCCGACCGACCCGGCCAAGGTCGTACTTCTTGGGATCAAAAAACAGGCGTTTAAGCAGATTGCGGGCGTTGGGAACGGAGGGCGGATCCCCGGGGCGGAGCCTCCGATAGATTTCCTTGAGGGCCTCCTCCTCGGAGTCGACCGGGTCCTTCTTGAGTGCCTTGATGATGGTGTCGTCCCCCTTGAGGTCGACAACCGTGACGGTCTTGTGTCCCAGGGCCTGAATCTGGGCAACCGTCGCCTTGGTCAGCGGTTCAAAGGCGCGCGCGACGTTGGCCTCGCCGTCCATCACCGGATGCACAAGCACCTTGCTAGCCAGTTCGGTTTCGTCCAGCGAAGCGCTCAGCTTGAGCGTTTCAAGGTCGTAGAAGAGGCTGATAATCTCCTCGTCGGAGCCGTAGCCCAGAGCACGCAGCAGGGTCGTCGCAAGGAACTTGCGGCGGCGCTTCCGCCGGTCCAGATAGACGTACAGCAGGTCATTGGTGTCGTACTGGACCTCAAGCCACGAGCCCCGGTCCGGAATGATCCGGAACGAGTAGAGCACCTTACCATTAAGGTGAATGCTCGACTCGAAGGCGATCCCCGGCGAGCGGTGCAGTTGGGAAACCACAACCCGCTCGGCACCGTTGACCACAAAGGTCCCTTGGGGAGTCATGAGCGGAATTTCACCCATGTAGACCTTCTCCTCTTTAGTGGCGCGCTCCTCCTTGAGAGAAAAAGTCACGTACAGCGGCGCAGAGAAGGTTTGCCCCTCCCTCATGCATTCCCGCACGGACATTTTGGGGTCCCCTATCTCGTAGGAGTCGAATTGAAGCACGACTTTTTCGTCGTAACTCGAAATCGGGAAGACCTCTGAGAACACCGCCTGCAGGCCGGTGCTCTTGCGCCGGCTCAGGGGGACGTCTTTTTGGAGGAACTCCACGTAGGAGTTGAGTTGGATCTCGATAAGGTTCGGCGGCTCGGCGCCTTCCTTGATTTTGCCGAAGTTGATGCGCTCAGACATGAGTGGGTTCGGTGGATGCGGAAACTGCGGGCAAAAAACCGCAGAGGCGCGGGCACCCGGGGATGATCCCTAGGACGGGCATCCCGATGCGCGCGACTCTGCGGTTGTAGTGGTGTGGGTCAGAGACTTGGGGAGGTGACCTTCAGGGAGAAGACGGCGCCCGGCAAGCAAAAACTGAGCCTGCCGGACGCCAAAAACAACGAAGCCACGTGAATTTTCGCGGGCTCCGCAATGCGAAACTACTTGATCTCCACCTTGGCGCCAGCCGCTTCGATCTTCTTCTTGATCTCTTCGGCTTCTTCCTTTGTGACGCCCTCTTTAAGCGCCTTCGGGGCGCTTTCGACCAGCGCTTTGGCTTCTGCCAGTCCCAGGCCGGCAACGGCGGCACGGACTTCCTTAATCACCGCGATCTTGTTGGCTCCGGCTTCTTTCAGGATCACGTCGAAGGAGGTTTTCTCTTCCACCGGGGCGGCGGCGGCGGCGGCAGGGCCGGCGGCGACTGCGACGGGCGCGGCGGCGCTCACTCCCCACTTCTCTTCCAACTGCTTGACCAAATCCGCCACCTGAAGGACGGTTAGATTGCTCAACTGGTCTACTAGTGCTTGTGTATCGGACATAGGATGTTTTTGGTATCGTCGCTATCCGGAGCTCCGGATGATTTAAGGGGAAGGGCCCCTCCCCCGACGAAGAACCGGTTTGTTTTGGTTTTGATTCGGAGCCACTGGGCCCCGTTTTCCGCCGGCGCGGGCCTGCGAAAGTGTTTGGATCACACGGTCAAAACGACCGTTGATCGATAAATCTTGAAGTTCCCGAGCTAAGCTGCGGCCTCGGGCTGACTTTGGTTGGCCTGATCGACCTTGGCTTGGAGGACCCTCGCCAGAGAGGCTGCGGGCTCGTTGAGAACACGCACCAATTGCGAAGCAGGCGCCTGAAGCAACCCGAGAAAGGTGGCCAGCAGCACGTCGCGCGAAGGCAGGTCGGCAATCGCGTTGAGCTGGTCAGTGGTGACCAACAACCTGTCCACGATCCCCGCACGAAGTGCCAGCTTTTTTGCTTCGGTCGCAAACGTCTTGACCACCTTCGCGGCGGCAGCGACGTCTTGTTTCCCAGTCACGATAGCGTTCTGCCCCCGCAGACCGCCCAACTCAGGTAGTCCCGCGTCGGAGAGCGCTCTCCTGAGGAAGGTGTTCTTCACGACGTGAAACTCCGCGCCGACGGCGTACAGTCGATTGCGCAACTCCGCGAACTGGGGCACTTTCAAGCCCGTGTAGTCGGCTACAAATAGAAATGGCGAGCTGTTGAGACGGCCGACAATGTCCTCAACGATGGTGGCTTTGGCTGGATGCATTGAAATGGGGCCCGATTAGAATTTTAGGAACGGCGCCGCATCCACCCGGAGGCCGGGGGACATCGTCGCGGTGAGAGTGAGATTCTCGAGGTAGCGGCCCTTGGCTGAGGCCGGCCGCGCTTTCACGACCGCGTCGATCACGGCCGAACCGTTGTCCATCAGAGCGGACTCCGAGAAAGAGAGTTTGCCGACTGGAACGGAAATATTCCCGTTTTTGTCCAACTTGAACTCCACCCGTCCCGCCTTGACTTCGCGCACCGCCTTGCCGGTATCGTCGGTCACCGTCCCCGTCTTGGGGTTGGGCATCAGGCCACGCGGCCCAAGCACCTTCCCCAGTTTGCGCACCTCAGTCATACACGCCGGCGTCGCGATGGCCACATCGAAGTCTTGAAAACCACCAACGCACTTATCGATCAGGTCCTTGTAGCCGACGTACTCGGCTCCCGCCTCACGCGCCGCATCAGCGGAAGAACCCTCCGCAAACACGAGCACCCTGACGGATTTCCCTGATCCATGGGGTAGAGGACAGGTGCCGCGCACCATCTGATCGGATTGGCGCGGATCCACCCCCAAACGGAAGGAAAGGGTAACGGTCTGGTCAAACTTCGGTGGCGGCAGGGACTTCAGGGTGCTGAGAGCCTCCGCCAATGGATAGGTTTTGAGCGCGACCACCTTTTCGGCGGCGGCGCGATAGCGTTTTGATCTGTGAATGGCCATAGATAGGTTGCAGTGCGATCGGGACAGGCCTAATTGCCGGCACCTCCTGCGAGCCCCGTGCGAGCGGGCTGGGAAGAATGGAGGTTCGGACAACCTTTGCAAACTAATTTAGTGCCAAATTCTCCTTTTTTTTTCAGACACCGGATTTTTCCGCCCTATCATTTTCAGGTCCATTCATCCGGCACGGAGTGAGTCTGCCGCACACACACCCCTCCCACCCCTCCCACCCCTCCCACCCCTCCGCACACCATTCCTCGGTCGGCCCGCCGGGTTACCCCGCGGCTTCTGCCCCCACTTTCGCAGAGACCTCCACCGAACCACCCCATGCAATTCCTTCTTGAAAACCCTGTTTTTTCAATGGCCGCCCGGCAGTTTGACGAGGCCGCGGATGTGCTCGAGCTTTCGCAGGATATCCGCGAGCGGGTCAAATGGCCCAAGCGAATGATCATTGTCTCAGTTCCGGTCCGCATGGACTCAGGGGAGGTGCGGATCTTCCCCGGCTACCGGGTGCAGCACCATCTGACTTTGGGGCCCGGCAAGGGCGGTTTGCGTTACGCGCCCCAGGTGGATTTGGGCGAGGTAGCCGCACTGGCGATGTGGATGAGTTGGAAGTGCGCGCTCATGGACCTTCCTTATGGAGGTGCCAAAGGAGGCGTGGCCTGTGATCCGCGCACCATGAGCCAACGTGAATTGGAGGCGCTGACCCGCCGGTTTACGGACGAGTTGCTGCCCTTCATCGGCCCAAAGTCGGACGTGCCGGCACCAGACATGGGCACCAACGAACAGACGATGGCCTGGATAATGGACACCTATTCCGCGCGTGAAGGGCACGCGGTCCCGTCGGTGGTCACGGGCAAACCAGTGCAGGTCGGGGGCAGCCTTGGGCGGAGGGAGGCCACCGGCCGTGGCGTGGCGTTTCTGGCAAACCGAGCGGCGGATTTATTGCGGTTGCCTGAGGAGTCCCGGGTGATCGTACAGGGGTTCGGCAACGTGGGCAGTTACGCGGCGCACGCGATGGCGCGTTTTGGCTCAAAAATTGTGGGCGTTGGAGATATTTCTGGTGGGGTGTACAATCCTAAAGGGCTGGCTCTGGGCGACATCACGACCCACCTCGAAAAGCACAGGACGCTGGAAGGCTTCACCGGAGGACAGTTGCTCACCAACGAGGAACTGCTGGTGCAACCCTGCGAAATCCTCATCCCCGCAGCCACCGAGCGAGTGATCACCGCGGAAATCGCATCCAAAATCCAGTGCCGCGTTCTCGCCGAGGGTGCCAACGGCCCCACCACCCCGGAAGCGGATGCCATCCTCGCCCTGCGCGGCGACGTGTTTGTCCTGCCGGACATCCTGTGCAACGCGGGCGGGGTAACGGTCAGTTATTTTGAATGGGTGCAGGGGTTGCAGAGTTTTTTCTGGTCGGAATCGGAGGTGTACGACCGCTTGTACCGAATCTTGGAGCCGACCTTTGCCAAGGTGCTGAAGTTCTCAAAGGACCGGAGGGTCTCGCACCGCACGGCGGCACTGGGAATCGGGATTCAAAAGGTGGCGGAGGCAAAGAAGATTCGGGGAATTTTTCCATAGAGTTCGGATCCCGGCCTGCACCGACGCGGAAAGACCGCCCAGGGAGTCGCGCAGAAGACGAACCGCCTTTCAAGCTGCTGAGCGGGAATATCTTACATTCATCGCATACCCGCGGGAACCTCCCTTTCCGAGTTCCACCGCCGGCGGATCAGGGGAGATCGAAAAGCAGCGCGTCCAGTGGGCCGGCCGAAGTGGCCTTGATCGCGAGGCATCCCGGATCCTCCGAATGTACCCCGTCCCCCTGTTCGAAGGACACCTCCATGCAGGTTCCCGAGCCGCGCAGGCATTGCAACCAGACGGCCCTTCCGCTTTCGAGAGGGTGGGTGACACCCTGGCCGGAGGGGAGGCTGAGCCGGTAGATACGCACGTCCTGCTGGATGGTCGCGGACCCCTCCCTCCCATCGCCCGAAATAATGAGTGTTTGAGGACCGTCCATCAGGCCGGACGCTGGTTTCCAATCGGTGTAGCCCGGAGTGAGATTTCTTGCCCGGGGCAGAATCCAGATCTGAAGCAGGTGGGCGGCCTCGGTCGCGGAGGGATTGAACTCGCTGTGGGTGATTCCCGAACCGGCGGTCATCAGCTGGATTTCCCCAGGTTTAATCTGGCGGCCGTTTCCCAAGCTGTCCCGGTGCTCGAGGGTCCCTTCGAGTAGCACCGTGAAGATTTCCATATCCCGATGCGGGTGGGTTGGAAAACCTCCCCCAGGCGCAATCCAATCCTCATTAATCACGCGCAGGCATCGAAACCCCATGTGTTCCGGATCGTAGTACTCGGAGAAGGAAAAACTGAAACGGGACTTCAGCCAACCGTGATCCGCTTGGCCGCGCGCACCGGATTTTCGGACCAGAATGTTCATCGTAGGGGAATGCTTTGGCGACCGCACACATCCAAAAACCGTTCGGTGCGCCGCGCCCCCCGAGGTTGCATCCTTTGGAAAGACTGGCAAAAGGAAAATGTCCGCCCACGGTGACCGGCACGAATTCGGCAACCGCCAGGGATCGCTTCGGTGAGAAAAGCCTCCTCACCCCTGAGGACCATGCATCGATCCGGGCGCGGGTCTGCGGGGGTTCAACAACGGCGTAGCTGGATCACACCCGATTTCCGCCGGTTGGCAGCTTGTGGGCCGGCGTCCCCTCGCGCTGCTGTTTCAGCTTGAGAGCATACGAGGGGACGCCCGCCGCCCTCCGCCGGCGGTTCCGATCTCACCACGGCCCCGACTCCAGGCTCTCCTTTAAATCGCCCCGCCAACGCAGGGCATTCGAAAGCTCCGGCACGCACTGGATTCGGAGGGGTCGTTTTGTAGTTTTCGACATTGCCAAAAAAAACTCGGTAACACCGGGCAAATTTTGGGTGTAGTCAGATGTGAGCACCCGCCCTCCAGATCATGACTGGTTCATCGAACAGGTCCGCCGTGAGCAAGTTGGCCTGCGAGTCTTTGTGCGTAGTCTGGGAATGCGCCCAGAGGCGGCGGACGACGTCGCACAGGAGGCATTCATTCTGGCCTTCGAAAAGCTGCAGACTTTTGAGCGCGGCACCAATTTTGGCGCGTGGGTCCGGACGATCGCCCGGTATCTGGTGAGCAAGGAATTGCGGCGTGAGGACCGCCGGCAGCGGGTCTTGGCGGAGTATGTTGCGGAAATCCTCGCGGCGGACGACAGCCCGCCGCTCGCGGATGTCGATGAAAGAAGCGAGGCATTGAAACGCTGCCTTGCAGAGCTGCCGAATCGGGCCAGAGATCTGGTTCAGCAACGCTACTTTGAAAGACTCGGTCCGTCTGTGATAGCGAGCCAAGAGGGCCGCACGGCAAACGACATCCGACAAGCGCTCTTTCGTCTTCGCGCCGACCTTCACGAGTGCATCCGCCGTCGCCTCGTTCGACCCCTTGCCTAACCGCCATGAACGACGCACACACCAACAACGCATTGGAATCAGCCCTCACTCGCCTGATTGAAGGTGAGGCTGAGCCTCAAGACGACGTACTGATCGCGCAGCGGCTTCATTCTGACCCCGAGTTACGCAAGCTGCTTCGCCAGCAACTCCAACTCGATGCACTGCTTTGTCTCGAAGCGGAACCCTCCGCCGCTGCTTTTGTGGAAGCTGTGGCCGCTCAGACTGTTTTGCCAGCAGAAGACGGGGAGGCTTTTCTGCGACGCGTTTCGACCGTCCTGTCGAATTCCGGCGGCGAGGCTGAAAACGTGCGGTCCTTTCGGGGAACCTGGCTCTCGTGGCGGCCCATCACGGCAGCTGCAGCGGGACTGATCTTCGGGATGCTGTGCACTTCGGTGGTGTCCGGCTACATTGGAGCCGCCCCACGGAGGCCGCTTCCGCTATTGGAAGCTGGATTTGAGGACATTGCGCATCCAAAACCTCTCGGTGTGCCCCGGAGTTTTGGCGAGTGGAGTGGGGACTTTGCCGAAATCGTGGGGCCTCGGGACGGAGTGCAACCGCACGGCGGAGAGAGGATGTGGAGGTTTTTGCGAGCTGACAATGAAACACCCGCGCACGCGCACCGAAGCTATGTGGGTGAGGCCATCTACGTGGTCGATTTGAAACCAGTGCGGGCCGCCGGAGCGAAACCAGGGGCCCAAATTGAGATCAGTGCCTGGTTTGCCCAAGCCCAAACCACGCCGTCCTTCCGCTATCATTGGAACATCAAGGCAGCGGCATTCGAGGGCAGCGTGACGGAGGCGCCCGCGCTTTGGGGAAATTGGAACGACGCAAGCACGAGCCTCGCGAAGCGTGAGGTACCCGCGCAACCAACCGGTCAATGGCAGCGCTTGAGCGTCACGATGCAGTTGCCGCCAAACGCAGACTTTCTCGTCTTCGAGTGTGCTGTGGTGCAGCACCAGCCCGTAATCTCGGAAGGCGTGGCAACATTCCCCGGTCACTACCTCGACGATGTCCGGGTGCTTCTGCTGCCGCCCACGAGAGAGGCCGGCACCCTGAAATGAGCATTCGAAAACTCAATCTTCTGGCACTGGCCTGCGTCGGAGTTGCGGCGTGCATGGCGGGGGTGGAATCGGCTTTTGCCGGCGTGCAAGAGTTTGCAACGGCCCATTGCTGCGACTGCCACGACAGCACGACGCACAAAGCTGGGCTGGATCTGGAGAAGCTCGAGCTCAACCTTTCAGAAAGAAGTGGCGCACTTACGTGGGAGCTGATCTACGACCGGGTCGCAAATGGCGAGATGCCGCCCAAAAAAAGCGCGCAACCCTCTGCCATCGAGCGTTCCAAGTTTTTAGCTAACCTGGGCGGGCAACTGCGTGCAGCGTCGCGCGCGCACCAGCAGACCGCCGGGCGCGCCCCGGTGCGACGACTGACTCGTTCGGAGTACGAGACAACAGTTAGGGACCTGCTGCACATTCACACCGACCTTAGTTCGTTTTTTCCCGACGACGCGGTCACAGCAGGCTTCGAAAAAGTGGGTGCCGGACTCACGCTATCCGCGGCTCACTTTGCGGCGTATCAGGAGGCGGCGGAAAAAGCACTAACCATGGCGATGACTCGTGGCGGAGAGATCGCGTACGACTCAGACGGTGCAAAAATTTTCAACGGGCGCGCCCGGGATTTTACGAACTGGGGAAGCTGGCGGGAGGGTGAAGCCATGGTCATCGCTTCACAACTTAACTATCCCTACACCACGATTCTTGCGCCCAACTCTCCGCGCAGCGGCCGGTTCCGCATCACCTTCACTGCACAGGCGAGGCATACTGGGGGCAAGCCGCTGCCCGTCGCCCTCGGCATTTTGGACTGGCGCACGATGCGACCTTACGCGCCGGAGACGAGCCTGTGGTTTGACATCCCGGAGAACGAGGCGCGCACCGTCACGACGGAACTCGAGCTTGACGCTCTCCAGCACGTCCATCTCTTCGGTCCCGCGCTCGAGGACCGCAACAAGGTGCTGGATCTCGCAAAAAAGGGCGAGCGTTGGACAGGGCGCGTGTTGTTGCTCAGCCGGTTTAAGCTGGAGGGGCCTCTCAAGGATGACGGCACAATCGAGGACGGCTCCAGTGCCGGCTACCGCGAGCTTTTCGATGCGCTCCCCGTTGAACCTCTTGCAAAGCTCACGGGCGTGCCGCCGGCGGGCGGAAAGCCGGATCCATTGGTTCCGGTCTCCGCGATGCCGAAACAGGATGCGGCCCGGCTTCTAAGACGTTTCTTGCCGAAGGCGCTCCGACGGCCAGTACCAGAGGAAGCCATCGCCCACTACGTGACAATGGCGCACGCAGCTCTCGAGCGCGGCATCACGTTCCATCGCGCGATGCTCGACAGCTACAAGACCATCCTCTGCTCTGCAGACTTTTTGCTGCTTGAGGAAACCCCCGGCGCCCTTGACGGATACGCGCTCGCCAGCCGTCTCTCGTATTTCCTCTGGAACACCGCCCCCGACCACACGCTGCTTTGCGCTGCGGCCAAGGGCGAACTCGCAACTCGCGAAGGCCGCCGGGCCCATGTCGAACGGATGCTCAACGATCCGAGAGTGGAGCGATTCGAGCGCTCCTTCGTGGATCAGTGGCTCGACTTGAAAAAGATCAACGCAACCTCCCCTGACGGCGTGCTGTACCCGGAGATCAAGCCGTCCATGGTGGTTGCGGCAGAACTGGAGACCCGCCGTTTTTTTCACGATCTACTCGCGGAAGACCGCAGCGTCCTCGAATCAATCCAGAGCGACTGGACCTACGCAAACGAACTCCTGAGCGCCCTCTACGATCTTGCGGAGATCAACGGGTATGAGATGCGCAAGGTTTCGCTTCCGCCAGACAGCCGACGCGGTGGATTCTTAACACAGGCAAGTATCTTGAAGGTCACAGCGGATGGCGCGAAAACCTCGCCAATCCTGCGCGGCAAGTGGGTTAATGAGCGCATCCTCGGCGTCACGCCCCGTCCGCCGCCGGAGGACGTCGCCAAGATCGAGCCGGATATTCGCGGCGCTACGACCATTCGCGAGCAACTTGCGAAGCACCGCAACTCGACAGCATGCATGAGCTGTCACTCCGTCATCGACCCACCGGGCTTTGCATTGGAAACTTTCGACGTAATGGGCGCTTGGCGAGAATTTTACCGGCTGCCCTCCCACACCGGCGAGATCATCAAGTTAGCGCGTTTCGGTGGCCGTCAACTGCATCGCGGTTCGTCGGTACAAAGCGGCTACACGATGCCCGACGGCCGCGCCTTTGCGGACGTTACCGAATACAAAACGCTGCTCCTCGAGGATGGCGAACGGATCGTCTCCGCCCTCGCTGCCAAGCTGCTCACCTACGCGACCGGTGCGCCCACCCAGTTTGCAGATCGCGACGACGTCGCTGCGATCGTCTCAGAGATACGCTCGAGGCACTTCGGCCTCCGAAGCCTTGTCCACGCCGTAGTCCAATCCCGTCCCTTCCTCCACAAATGAACCCGCCTTCCCTCAGCCTGCGCACCGAGGTCAACCGCCGACATTTCCTCCGCGCCGGAGCAGTGTGCCTCGCGCTACCGGCGCTTGAGGCCATGCTGCCACGTGAAGCTCGAGCGACCACACCCACACCCCCAAGACGCCTGCTGCTCATCGCGCGGAACCTCGGACTTCACGCGCCGTTCTTCTTTCCCGACACGCCGGGACTCGGCTACGAAAGCACGCGATACCTGCGGCACCTCGAAGAGCACCGTGGCAAGTTCACGGTGTTTTCCGGCTTGTCGCACCTGAAATACAACGATCATCACAGCGAGCCCGGACTCTTCACCGGTGTACCGTGGAACCGAATCAAGGATCCCGCCAAAGAGCACCACAACACAGTCTCCCTCGACCAGTTCGCCGCCGATCGTATCGGCTCTGACACTCGGCATCGCAATCTGGTGATCGGCCACCCGGTGCAGTGGAGTTTCTCCTGGACGGAAAAAGGAGTTCCCGTGCCAACCGAACGCAGTCACGTGGCCGTCTTTAAAAAACTTTTCACCGCCGGCACCGAGGACGAAGTCGCGGGTGAAATGCATCGCCTTCGGACTGGGCGCAGCATCCTCGATCAGGTCAATGAGGGGGCCAAGGCGCTCGGTCGCAGGCTTGGAGTCGAAGATCGCGAACGTCTGGATCTAATGTTTAGCTCGATCCGGGAGACCGAGCGGAGTCTGTTCCGCAGTGAGAACTGGTTGAACAAGCCGAAGCCGCAGGTTCCCTATGCCGCCCCAAAGGCCGACCCCGACCCGAACCTCATCACCGAACGGGAAACGCTTTGGTTCGACCTTACCCGCCTGGCTCTGCAAACGGATTCCACACGCGTGATTCTGCTCACCTTGGGGGACGCCGGTCGCGCCAAGCTCGACGGTCTCACGCTTGCACATCACGACGCGTCTCATCACGGCAAGGACGAATCAAAGATCGAGCAACTCGCCCTCATCGAAGAGACAGAACTGCGGCTTTTCAGCCGTTTCCTAAAGAGCATGCAGGAGGTCAAAGAGCCCTCCGCCACCCTGTTCGACCATACGGTGATCCTCAGCGCCAGCAACCTTGGAAACGCCTCGGCCCATACCTGCGAAAACCTCCCAATCCTTCTGGCGGGGGGAGGCTTTAAGCACCAGGGGCACGTCGCAAACAACCGGAGTGACAACGCGCCGCTGAGCAACTTGTACGTCCGCATGCTACACCAACTCGGAACCGAAACCGATCGGTTCGGCAGCAGTACCAAACCCATGGATGACGTGTGAGCGGCGGCCTCCTCGCCCTGAGAATTCGAGGGTTCCCGACACTCTGCCTCATAGAGGCAAGGGGCGCCCTGCAGGTATCCCCTCAAAAAAGATCGCTGAAATAATCGCACCTCCCGGACATGACTCAACGCGCCCCCCTTGTTCTCCTCGCCACGCTCACCTTCCTTGGGCTGCCCAGTCGCGGCCGTTCGGAACCGCGCGACTTTATCGAGGAACATTGCCTCCATTGCCACGACGGTGCCACGCACAGGGGGCAACTCGACCTCGAGGCGCTTCCCTTTTTCCCCTCCGAGAAAAAGAACGCCCTCGTGTGGGAATCGGTCTTCGAACGTGTCGCCCACGGCGAGATGCCCCCGAAAAACAAGCACCAGCCCGAACCCGCCCAGCGCGCAACATTTCTTTCAGAGCTTGGCTCCCCCCTGCGCAAGGCCTCCCAAGAGCGCCAGGCCAACGACGGCCGTGGCCCCACCCGCCGCCTGACCCGAACGGAATACGAGACCACCGTCAACGACCTGCTCCACATCCGAACTGATTTACGCTCGTTTTTCCCCGACGACGCAGTGACCTCCGGGTTCGACAAAGTCGGCGAAGGTCTCACTCTTTCCGCGGCCCATTTCGCCGCGTATCAAAACGCTGCGGATAAGGCGCTCAGCATGGCCATCGAACGCGGAAACGTCCTCAACGAAAACGAAGACGGTGAAGCGCTTTTCCTCCGAACCAAAGACACCTTTACCCACTGGGGCGGCTGGCTTGAGGGCCACGCCATGATCCTGCCATCCAGACTTCTCTACCCCAACCGGTCGGTCTACACCCTCCCCGCCCAGCGCAGCGGACGCTACCGGGTTACCGTCACCGCTCGAGCTCGGAACAACAATGGTCGCCCCCTTCCAGTCGCGCTGGGAATCCATGATTCTCGGGCACCGAAGCCTGGAGATGCGCCGGAT
>JBILKV010000195.1:0-8124 GCA_044376515.1 Chthoniobacteraceae bacterium
ATCGGGCGCAATGTTGGGAAGCGCGGCCCGGAGCACCTCTTCCATCGCCCCCACCGGTACACAAAGAACCACGGTGTCAGCGCCCTCCACCGCTTCGGCGACTTCTCCCGTGACGACGTCCGCAACCCCCATTTCCCGGGCTTCTTCGACAGCGGCGATTCGACGTGCCCAAAGGCTCACCCGCACGCTGGGATCTGTCCGCAAAGCCAGGGCGATTGACCCGCCGAGGAGACCCGGACCGAGAATTGCGACACTTTTCATCGAAACAAGGCACCGGTCAGCGGGGAAAACCAACCGCCTGAGTTTGGCGCACGGCCTCAGAGGGTACCAGAGTGCGGCGGCCAGACACCACAGCGTGACCAAGTGTGCATAACGGATTCCTGCCGGACATCAAGGCACCAGCATCACCCGGCCCTTGGGATCTTTAACCTCAGTGCCGGGGGGGAAGCGGACTCCGTTCTGGTCGGTTGCATCCAGAATCGTGCCATCGTAGGGACTCTTAATCCAGTTGGGCTTCCCAGGAACCCGCTTCGCGTACTCCGGAGCTGATGATTTGGCAGGCGCGGAGGGAGTCGGCGGGGGCGCGGGGGGTGGGGGCTGAGGGGGCGCAGGGGGAGGACTTGAACGCGTTTC
This sequence comes from Chthoniobacteraceae bacterium, assembly GCA_044376515.1. Taxonomy (GTDB): domain Bacteria; phylum Verrucomicrobiota; class Verrucomicrobiia; order Chthoniobacterales; family Chthoniobacteraceae; genus Chth-196. Next base: position 634 of record JBILKV010000195.1, read on the forward strand.
AACCGGTGCTGCCGAGCTAGCCGGCGGTTGGAGCACAGAATCGGGCACAGGGTCGGGCAGCGCAGAGGGCGGCGGCGGAGACGAGTTTCCCACAAAGCCGGGCCCTACCGACGAATCCGCAGGAGGGGAACCGGAGGGCACCGCTAAAGGATCCAAAGCGCCGAAGTCATCCTGCATCAAGGGGGTTGTCTGCGGGCGGAATCCCGCGCGCCTCCCCGGAACGTACGAGTCGTCCTGTTGGGCACAGCCACCCAGGATGACCAGCAGGGCCGTGCCGAGGGCATTGGCAAACAGGACGATTCCTGAATTTCGTTTCATTTCCATGACTGTATTCCAAAAAAAGCTCCCACCGCAACTGTTGGAAGCTGTGAACACACTTTCACCCCAGACCTTGGGGCATTGCATCGCGACTGACTGCGCTCTCCTGTCCATCCCTCCCAGCTTTAGCGGCGCGGCAGACTACACCCTGAGAATCGCAAACCGCCGTCGGAACCGTCGCACCTGCCGGCGAATTCAGCCACCGCCCCTCTCTGGACGCGCAAAGCTCCGGAGTCATTGTTTCCGTGGGAAATCACGTACACAACGGCCTGCCCCTGACGCTCCTCCCGCACCCTGTACTCCCCCACCGGGAAAGCACAGTCCACGAGTGCCCCCTCCGCCCCCCCGTAGAGGACCAATGAAAGCGACCCCGGCTCACGGGGGTCGGGCCGGACGCCCGCGACGCGCCCGCGCAGGAGCACTTTGACGCCGCGATAAATCTTGTCCGCCCGCTCCTTGGAGGATTGGTAGGCTTGGTAGACCTCCTCAACACTCACCTGAGCGTTCGCCGAAAGCCGCTGGGGCGGCGAGAGCGTATCCTGCAGTCGTTGGATCGCCGAGCGCACCTCGACGGCCTCATCCAGTTTTCCCGCAACGGTCAGCGTTTTCTTCATCTCCACCAGTTTGGGCACCGTCTCAACCACAATCTGAGCAATCATCTCCGATTGTTTCCCGATCAATTCCGTCTGGACCTCCCTCAGACCGCGAGGTTCCTCTACCACATGCCGCGGTTCCAACGGTCGATCCGCTTCCGAAACAATCCGTTGCTCCTCCGCGCGGACCGCGAGAGCCCCCTCCAAATCCGCCGCCTTTTGGAAGGCGGCACGCAACTCCGAAAGCTTCTTTTCGTACCGATTGCAGATCTCGACCCGAACCGCCTTGATGTTGCGCTCGCACTTCTCAATTTCAACCTGCACAATATCCCGCACCAACAACTGGGCGTGAACGCGCTCTTCCAATGCGGACGCCAGTGCCAACAACAGTGTCGCAGACAGAAACCGTTTGAGTGGGTGGGGAACCATTCCCCATATTCTGGCGGAGGCAGCGTCTTTCATCGAGCGCTAAAACCGGCGGCCCGCATTCGCCTGTTTCCGACAGGAACGCTCCGCCCAGACCCCAGTTCAATTTGCCATTGAGAGCAATCCACGAAGATTCCAACTCACACAACCCCTGAGAACCCCGCGACAACCTGACCTCGCGGGCCCATCGCTGGTTTCCCGAGTGGCGTTCCCGATGCAAACCGTTTGAATCAACCACCATGCCCAGTTTGGAAACCATAGCGGCCTGCTCTCTCGGATTTTTTGCGGGCACCTTGCCCGCCATCACCCTCTGGCTCAAGCGAACCCGCGAGGCCTCTGAACGACAGATTCTCGAGGAACGCCTCAAAGCTCGCGAAGTACACTTGGTGGAGGTTGATGCTGCGCTTGCCGATTGCCGTGGCAGCCTGCTTGAGACCACCGAGCGCCTCCGCATGGAATCAAACGCGAGGGCTGCAGCCGAGCGCGACGCCCAGCGACTCGGCGCTCTGGAGGCGGAACTCGCAGCCTTGCGCGCTGGAAGCGCAACCCTTCAAACCCAGAACGCAGAATTGAAGGTCACGTTGGACAAAGACCGGCAAACCGCACTCGAAAAACTGAACCTGCTCACGGAAGCAAGAGAGCTTTTGGCCAACCAGTTTAAGGCGCTCGCAGACGACATCCTTCAATCCAAGGCGGTCCAGTTCTCAAAGCAGAGTGATGCCATAGCGGAACGCAATCAAAGGGACCTCGGCAACCTGCTCAATCCCCTCAAGGAACAGCTGGGAGATTTCAGAAAAAAGGTGGAAGAGGTTTACGTGCAGGAGGGAAAGGACCGCTCCGCCCTTTCCGCCGAGGTGAAACAACTGAGGGAACTCAACCAAACGCTGAGCGAGGAAGCCAAGAACCTTGCCTCCGCACTCAATGGCTCCAACAAGACGCAAGGAAACTACGGAGAACTGGTGTTGGAGCGCGTTCTGGAGGCCGCCGGCCTGCGCGAGGGATTCGAGTACCACGTGCAGGTCAGTCACCACGTGGAGGGCAAGCGTCAACAGCCCGACGTGGTAATTCATCTGCCGGAGGAACGGCGGCTGGTGGTGGATTCTAAAGTATCGTTGGACGCCTATCAGGCGAGTATCGCCGCCGACGACACCACGGCCCGCGACGCCCTCATCAAAAAACACATCGATTCGGTCCAGACCCACATCAAGGGACTTGCCTCCAAAAACTACCACCATCTCTACGGGATTCATTCGCTTGATTTCGTCATCCTGTTCATGCCCCTTGAGCCAGCTTTCCTGCTGGCGGTTTCCCACGACCGGGACCTGTTCATGGACGCATGGAGCCGGAACGTCCTGCTGGTGAGCCCCTCCACTCTTCTTTTCGTCGTGCGCACAGTGGCCCATCTCTGGCGACAAGAGGCCCAAACTCGAAATGCGCAGGAGATTGCCCACCGGGGCGCCGAACTTTACGACAAGCTGGTGGGTTTCGTGAAGGATTTCGAGGGCGTGGGCAACCGGCTCAGACAAGCCGGAGAGGACTACGAAAACGCCTTGGCCAGACTCCACACCGGCAGAGGCAACGTCATCCGACAGGCGGAAATGTTACGAGACCTGGGGGTCAAACCCTCGCGAAGCCTCCCGAGCCACCTGACGGAGGCAAGCGGGGAGCCTCCGGAACCCGCGCGGCAGGCCCAGCCAGAAACTCCGTAGCGCGACCCCGTGCCCCAATCGGGCTCGCCTCGCCGCCGGGTAGGGGGCCGCAGGGGGGCAGGTTTGCCGGATCCCCGCGTCCGGCCGGCGTCGGAGAGAAGACGCGGCCGGTTGGACGCTCCCCATCGTGTTCACGCGTGATCCACGGGTTGTGGAGGATCCGATGCAAACAAAGAGGGCGACTCTGGACGGTCGCATCGGTTGCCGATGTTTGGTTGTTTGGACCTTGCCAAGGGGACCGGTAGCAAACGGTTTAAAAAAAACGGCTCCGGAGGTCGTCAGAGGCCTCCTCGCCCGAAACTTGCTTCCCACCGCTGGATCCGGCAGTGTCCGCCCTGCCTTGGATCACGAGATCCGGAATCCCTTGTCCCACCCGACCATGAGATATTTATTGACGGCGTTTGTTTTGGCCTCCTTGAGCGCTCACGCATGGGCTGCTTCGCCCCCGAAGGGAGGCAAGCCCGCGAAAACCCCTAAAGACAAGACGACGGCCGCTAATTTGGTGGACCAGGAGGCGGCTATGCCCTCGCCCATCGCGCCGCTGGTTCCGGTACCTGCCGCAGACATGGCTGCGCGCTTCTTTGCGGAGGCACTCAAACCCTACGGGGAATGGCTGGAGATCGGCCTGTTCGGCCGCTGCTGGAGGCCGGCCGGGGTCGGGGAGCAGTGGATGCCGTACACTGTGGGCTCGTGGGCCTACTCCAGATTCGGCTGGACTTGGGTGAGCGAGGAGGATTTCGGAGGCATCGTCTACCACTACGGACGCTGGGTCCGGATTCAGGACGCGGGATGGTGTTGGGTTCCGGATTTGGAGTGGGCTGCGTCGTGGGTCAGTTGGCGTTACGGCACAGATCTGGTGGGTTGGGCACCTCTTCCCCCGAAGGCCAAATGGGATTCCAAGGTCGGGATCGGTGTCTGGGCGGATCGCGACTACGAAACAGGGCCCGAAAACTACGCGTTCTGCTTCATCTCTGAACTCTCCGATCCCTTACTGAACACGGTTGTCTTCCAGCCGGGTGCAAATGCGGACTGTTTCCAGCGCTCGGTGAGTATCACGAACATCGCTCCGCTGGGAAAATCCATTTTTTGTGGTGGTCCTGCCTACAACTGGATGTCCGCCAGATCCAAAGGGGGGATCCCTGTCATTCGCGTTGCGAGGGAGCGAAGCCTCGTGAAGTTCAGGGAGCAACTCAATGAAGCAGCCGGATCCGCCGTCTCTTTCAAGTCGATTATCCAAGAGGATCGGTTGACGACGGTCTCCCCAGAGTGGGGGATTCTGTCGGACCCCCGCCGGGCGGATGCGCTTGGATTCAACCTGGAGGCTTCCGAGGAGGTGAAGCCCGTCAAATGGTCCGAGGCCCGCCCTGGGGAGGTGCCTCCGGACGGTGCGCCGGGGTCGGACGTTCAGGGTGCGGAGGAAACGGAGGCCACAATCCTGACGGGATGGGAACGCCTGCCGAACAGGACTCGCGAGTCTCTCAAACGGAAGGTGGCCAAGGAGGTGGGCGGACTGACCGCTTCAAACACTCCGGCAGCGGCCTTTGATCCCGAGAGAGATACTCCGGCGGCTCGATAAGCGTGGCCTTCATGCGGTCGTCGTCCCAATGGCCGGTCGAACTGGACGGGCTTCTCGCCGGGTTCGGTGCCCTGACGAGCCTCGTGGTTCGGAATCCTCCGGATTTGACGCTCGCGCACGTCACGGCCTTGCTTTCTCTCACCCCGCTTCAGTTGGGCCTGCCCAAACACCTTGGTGCGAAAACCGAATGGGACCTGATGAGGGGCGGCCTGCTTTACGCTGCGGATTTACTCGATGAGGCTCACGCTGTTTTTCAGGAGGCGAACTCCAGAGAGGGCGCCTACTGGCACGGAATGATGCACCGAAGGGAGGGCGATTTTGCCAACGCCCGCTATTGGGTGCTGCGGGCTGGACCGGTGGAAGGGGTCGCGCGGCTCCCAGACTTTTCCCCTGCTGGGTTCGTATCGGAATGCGAAAAGTCGGTTGGAAGGGGCGAGTGCCCTCCGCACCTGCTTGAAATACAAAGGGTGGAGTGGCAATCGATGATGCTCTGGAGTTGGATGAGGCTCTCGACCGCCGGGTGAAACCCTCCAGACCCTTGGTCCTTCCTCCCGCGGTCCCACGGCACTCGTAGAGAGCCCCGTGAACCCAACAGGATTCTGGATCCACGACGAATGACGCATCGCGTTTTCGCCCGGGCAGACCCCGACCACTCAGGCACCGTCCTCAGCGTTGAGCTTCCTCCATTTCCTCTGGCGGCCTGTCCTGCAGGCGGGAAGCAACCGCGACCATCGGGAATCGCTCTGGGTGGAGCAGAATTACGTGGACACGGCTTTCGTGAGCCTCCATTCGGCGGCTGGTGGCGACATCCCTTCGTGCCCCGTACGCTCCGAAGACGGGCGGGCGGGGATGGGTCGAGGACAGAACGTGCCCCGCCTCCCAGCCCCTCCGAACCCTCAGCGGGGGGTGTTTTCGTTCGAACGTTCCAACGCCCGGCGGGTTTCGGAAAAAGCCAACCACGCAGCGCGCTGGTATTGAAGGACCTCCTCTGGAGAGAGGAGTCCGGGCGGTGCCCACAACCCCACTGGGGACTGGCCGGTCAATGCCGCGTAGAGACAGCAAGCAGACAAAAATGCGCCTCGAGCACTCGCATGAATCCAGTCGGCGTAGAGTTGTTCGAAAGCACCGGGCTCGGGTCGCTCCCCGAGCACTCCCATCCACGCTTTGACACACGGCGCAACGTCCGCCTTCAAGCGCGTGCCAAGCCAGAGGTTGGTTTGGTGATGCGCCTCATAGGCGGCCGGGTACTCAATCGCCTTGGCCACGGGTGTCTCGTAAATCAACAGACGAGCCCCAGTGCGTCGAATTTCATCCGCGTACCCACTTCCAAAGGCCAGCAAATCCTCCCGGCTTGTCCGATAAAATGTCTCGACGACGACGGTGTCCCATCCCCCCGCAGCAATGACTCCACGAGCCGCGTCATGGGCTGCGCCGTCGTTCCAATGCCCCCGCATCCCGGTGCCCATGCGAGCCTGTTCGCCGGCGGCAATCCGCATCCGTTCGGGCGGAGCCGACGCCGCAATTTGCTCGACCAGCAGCGGCAGGTTGCCCCGGATCGTGTGGCTCGACCCCACAAACAAGACGCGATGCATGCGACGGGGGCCGCCCGCCTGCTCGAAACGTTGAAGAAGGCAGAAGGCCTCACGCGCCGGGCCGGAGGCTGAGGTCTGTCCCTGCATGTTCGGGAGTTCCGAAAGCAGAAGGTGAGCCTCTCCGTTCCTTCCTTCATGCTGCAGACACTTTGCCCGCAGCAACCGGCCCGCGGCCCTCAAATCTTGCACCTGCTGGTCGCGCCCCCAATTCCCACCTCCCCCCAGCGCCGCCAGATTGACCTCCACCTGGTCCAACCACCGGCGGCAATCTGCGGGTGCGCGTTGTGCCCAGAGGGAGCGGGCGAGGGCGAGTTGCGTCCCGCAGCGTTCGAGAAGCGGAATCGCAGGTTCCTCAACGAGAGCTCTCAGGAACAGCTCGGCTTGGATGTGAGCCCGCAACTCCGTCGCGGCTGCCGCCCCATGGCGCAGGGCATCGATTCGCCAAGGGGCTGGTAAGCCGGGCATCGCGAGCATCGCCTCCGACGCGGTCTGCACCTTTGCCCAGCCCGCGGGCGTCCCGTAGCGGGCGAAGCCTCTGGCCACGAGGCGCCAGGCCTCCATCGCCATGGAAGCCGGGAGCCCTGGTTCGCGAAGCAAAGTCTCCGCCGTATCCGCCGCGCCGAAATCGTCCCAGTCCGCAGAGGATCTCCGGGCGAGTTCGAGAAGCCGTTTTGCCTCCGGAAGGCCAGTAGGGACCTCCGCCGGCGCCGTGCCCCAGCAGCAAACCAGAAGCGATCCAAACTGCAGCAGGGCAAACGGCAGCAGCACGCGACGGAAGCGATGCCGGAAGCCGCCCGGATGTTTCTCGTCCAACGCCCGCTTCGGTGTGTCGCCCGTGAACTGCACCCCGCCCATGTGACAGGCCTCTCTGGGCAAAACAATGTTTTTTGGTCCTTCCCCAACGGACGCCCGGACCGCACCACCCGCCACTCCAGTCGGCTGCCCGTGGAGGCAGAAGGAGCTCGAGGGAGCGTTTGCGGGAGGCGCCCCCGGAGTGCCACCACCGATGACAACCTTCTGGATCGTTGCCTCTGTTCCCTTGTGGCGAGCACGCTGCTCTTGTCTGATACCAACTCTCAATGATAACCGGAGTGTTTCTGCCCCGAAGGGGGAGGCCACTCGCAGCCCATGGCAACGCCGTGGGTTTGATCCGTCATCAAACATGGAGCCCTGAAAGGGCGCCCCATGAGGAAGCCACGCTTTCGGATGGACCGGGCAGGTGAGGGTGCCCTTTCAGGGCGTATTCTTTTTTGGGGACGGTTTTCCCATGGCGTTGC
>JBILKV010000227.1:0-6972 GCA_044376515.1 Chthoniobacteraceae bacterium
CGGATGTCCTCCACAACGCGGTGTTCCCCGTGGAGGCTGTGGAGAGGGAACGGGAGGTGCAGTTGGCCGGCATCCGGGCTGAGCGGGAGGATCCCTTCGCGGTGGCCGGGCAGGCACTGCGGACAAATTTGCTCGGGGGGCATCCCGACGGGTTGCCGCCCCTTGGCACGGCGTTGTCCGTGGCGGGTTTGGGCCGGGAGGACCTGCTCGCGTTCAGGGACCGTTTTTGTGTCGCGCGCAACGGGGTGTTGTCCGTTTTCGGGGATATTGAAGAAGCCGAGGCCGCAGCCCTCGTGGAACGTTTTTTTGCGACGTTGAACGCGGGGGGGGAAGCCCTCAGGGAACCGCCGGTTCCGGCCGCCCTCTCCGGGGCGGTGCAGGTGGCGGAGGTAATCGACAAACAGCAGAGCGTGCTGATGATCGGTTTTCGCGGCGTGGACATGTTTCATCCCGATGGCGCGGCGCTTTCGCTTTTGGACGAAGCCTGCAGCGATTTGGGGTCCCGCATGTTCGTCCGCATTCGGGAGCAGCTTGGATTGGCTTATTCGGTCGGCTCGAGCCAGTTCAGTGGTCTGGCCAGCGGCAGTTTCGTGTTTTACGTGGGGACCGATCCAATCAAACAGACCGCGGTTCTGGCTGAGTTGCGGGATGAAATCTGCCAGCTTGCGCGGCATGGAATTACGGAGGCAGAGCTGGCTCGTGCAAAGGCAAAGGCACTGGGCGGGATGGAGATCCGCAACCAGAGCCTCGGCGCGTTCGCTGCCGGCTGTACCGCGGATGAGCTCTGCGGTTTGGGTGCGGAGCACTACCTGATCGAGCGCGAGCGGATCGGTTCCGTCACGATGGAGGAGGTGCGGGAGGTTGCTGCGCGCTACCTGGGCGATGCGCCCGCAGTGACGGTCATCGTGGCCCCGGTGGCGCTGGAGTCGGTCGGTGACGGCACCCCGGAGAGTCGCGCCGCCTGTGACGATGGTGCCTCGGGCGGGTTGGTGCCCGCGGAGGATGGAAATGCGGGACGCGGGGAAAGGTTGGGTTGCTCCTAACGTCCGTATGTTGCAGTTTTTTACACCATGTCTCATTCCATTTTTCCAGGGACGGAACCCCTCCCGCTTACCATCGGCTCTTCAGGGCAGGCTGTTCAGCTTGGGGGGAGGGACCCCCTGTTTATTTTGGGACCCTGCGTCATTGAGTCGGAGGAGTTTGTTTGGAGGATGGCGCGCGCTTTAAAGACGATCTGCGACGGGTTGGGGGTCGCCTTCGTGTTCAAGGCCTCGTACGACAAGGCCAACCGGACCTCGGTCTCCAGCTTCCGGGGCAGCGGGGTTGAGGAGGGATGCCGGCTTCTGGGGGAGATTGGACGCGCCCTCGGCGTACCCGTCACCACCGACGTGCACTCCCCGGCGGAGGCCGAGAAGGCGGCCGAATGGATCGACATCCTGCAAATCCCGGCCTTTCTCTGCCGCCAGACGGACCTGATCGAGGCCGCCGCCAGAACGGCGCGGGTTGTGAACGTCAAAAAGGGGCAGTTTCTGGCACCGCAGGACGTGGCCAACATTGCCAAAAAGCTGGAGGCCTTCGGCTGCGACCAATTTTTCTTCACCGAACGCGGCGTGACCTTCGGCTACAACAATCTGGTGGCCGACATGCGCTCCCTCTACTGGATTCGCGAGCTTGGGCACCGCGTCGTTTTTGACGCCACACATTCAGTCCAGCGGCCGGGCGGGGGGGGGGACAAAACCTCCGGGGACGGCGCGCTGGCCCCCGTGTTGGCCCGGGCCGCTGTGGCCGCGGGCTGCGACGGGGTCTTTATCGAAACCCACGAAGATCCCGCGAAGGCGTTGAGTGACGGGCCAAACCAGGTCCCGCTTGACCAACTGCCTGCGCTCCTCAACAAACTCATCCGCGTCCATGCGCTTGTTCGCGAATAAAAGCCGGATGGGATCCCGCTCGGGTGCGGCGGCGCTCTTGGGGGTGTGCGGCCTCATGGCCGGCGCAGCCGATCCCGAGCGTCCAGCCTCCGTCTCCAGCGCACCCGGGCAGGGCATGGAGGGCGCCGCGCGCAAACCGCAGCCCGCCGAATGGGGCTCCCGGCTCAATCCCCGGCCGAATTCCGGAGAAGGGGGCGCGGCCCGGGCCGGTGCGGACGCTTCAAAAACGGTGGCGCCGCAGGCTAACGGGGGAGAGCCTGAAAAACAGGGCCCCGCGCCCTTGGCCATCCCTCTGGTGGCGGGGTACGACAGCTTTGGATTGCATCTCCCGGACCACGATCCGGAGGGGCGCCTGCGCTCCCTGTTTGTGATCGGCGCCATCTCCAGAGTGGACGACAGGAACGTCGAAATCCGTGAAAGTTTTCTGGAGACCTACGGTGAGGATGGAAGTCCCGAGCTCTCCATCGAGTTGCCCAAAGCGATGCTTGACCGGTTTACCCGGGTTTTGGTCGCCAAAACACCAGTGACTTTGCGCAGGGCTGAGTTTGAACTGAAGGGGGCTTCCTTGGAGTTTAATACGGTCACCAAGGAGGGGGGCCTCGGCGGGCCCGTTCAGATGACGATTTACAGCTCCCAACCCGCAACTCCTGCGAAGCAAGCTCCAGCCCCCTCGCGAAAGGACGGTGGCAAGGCGCCGTCCGCTCCCCGCTGAACCTCCCGCTGATTTTCCCGACTTTCCCGACTTTCCAATGTGTCCTGCTTTCCAACTGAAGTTCCTGAAAGCCCGTATGAGGGGCTTAAAGATTGGTGCGGTCGTTTGCTGCACTGCGGGGCCGCTTGCTATGGCGGAACCCAAGTCCGAACCCGGCGGCCCGCAACAGGCTCCGCCTGCGCAATCTCCCTCCAAACTGGCGGTACAGGGCCGACGTCCCAGCGGCGTGGGACAGGCTGCCGCCGCAGGAAACAACGCCGTCACCACCATTACCGCCCAGAAGAGGCTACTCTTGGATTCGCAGGGCAAGGAGGCCACCTTTTGGGGGGATGTTAAGGTGGTGGATCCTCGGTTTTCGCTCGCCTGTGAAAAGTTGACTGTTTTTTTCCGCGACAAAACCGGAATTGCAAACGTGATCGAGGGAAAGGATTCCAAGGAGGGCAAGACCAGCGGGGAGTCCGGGGAAACGCCCGCAGACGGGGCCCTTGAAAAAGTGGTAGCCGAGGGAGATGTGGTCATCTTCCAGGAAAAAGCCAACGACCGGGGGGAAATCGAACGAAGCGTTGGGCGGGCCCAAAAGGCCGTTTACGACGCGCCCACGGGCAACATTTCCCTGACGGGCTGGCCGCAGGTAGAGCAGAAGCAGAACACGATTGTGGCGATGGAGGAAGGCACGGTCATTCTGCTCAACCGGAAGGGCACCCTCGAGGTGCTGGGGCACTCGAAATCCGTGTTGCGCAACACCAATTCGGACCATGGCCGCTGAGGAGGCAGCGCCCGGGAGCAAGCTGGAGCCGATCCTCCGCACGCACGGCCTGCTCAAGATTTATGGCCGCCGCGCGGTGGTCAACGGCGTCGACATCGAGCTGGGGCGCGGCGAGATCGTGGGTTTGCTTGGCCCCAATGGCGCTGGCAAGACTACCAGTTTCTACATGATCGCGGGGCTTGTGCGTCCGGACGGGGGCCTCGTGATGTTTCAGGGGGAGGACGTCACTGATTTTTCAATGCACCGCCGGGCGAGAATGGGCATGGGCTACCTGCCACAGGAGGAGTCGATTTTCCGGAAGTTGTCGGTGGAAGACAATTTGTTGGCGATCCTTGAGACGCAGCCGCTGAGCAAAATACAAAGAAAAAATCGTTGCGAAGAGCTGCTGAATCAGTTTGGTATAGAACACGTGGCAAAGCAGCTCGCACTGACACTGTCTGGAGGCGAGAAGCGGCGATTAACGATCGCTCGCTCCTTGGTTACCAATCCATTGTTGCTGATGCTGGATGAACCCTTTAGCGGTGTGGATCCCATTGCCGTTGCGGACGTTCAGCAGATTGTGGCCAAGCTCAGGGAGGCTGGCCTCGCGATCTTGATCACCGACCACAACGTGCGGGAAACACTCGCCATTGTGGATAGGGCGTATCTGATTTTCGAGGGGCGCGTTGAGACGCAGGGCTCGAAGGAATTTCTGGTCAACGATCCGGTGGCCCGCCGGGTGTATCTCGGGGAGGGCTTCCGTATGTAGTTGAAGGACAAGTAGAACCCCAAAACCAAAACAACGGACACGGGCCTTTGCCAGAAAAAGGATTCGTGCCCACCGAAAGGAAAACGCCATGCAGACTGCTAATGTTAATGTTCCTGTTCGAGTGGATGGTCGCCACTTCCCGGTGTCGGAAGCAATCAGGCGGCACGTAGTGCAGAAGATAGACCAGCTCCCGCTGGACTACCCCAGAATCATCGAGGCGCATGTGGTCCTCGATCTGCAAAAGCATGGCAACCGGCACTTTGCGGAGATCATCCTGCACTGTGCCAACCACATAACCATTGAGGCAAGTGTCACGACACATGATATTTACGCGTCGATAGACGCGGTCGCATCCAAGGTTGCCCAGCAGATGCGCAAACACAAACAGCGTCACCTCGCTTCCTTCCGGAACATCCGCGCAGCGGCTTAATAGTCCCTCGCTGGCGGACCCTCTGCCCAGCAGACGGTTCCGAAGAAAAGGTAATGACAGTCGTCCGGCGCCTCCAGATCCGGGGGCGCCGGTTTTGTTTTCACCGTTCGATTCCAGCCCGGTCGGTTCGGCACCCGAACCGTTTCAACTGATGCCACTGCGAGGGGTAGGCAGATGACACAGATGCCCGCGGGTCCTGTTTCTAGGGCCTGGATGGGTCCTTCAAAAACCCGAAAAAAGGTGCACGAGGAGACGCCGGTAAAGGAACCGCCAGGTCCGTTTGTTTTGTAAACATTCGTCGCGCCCTCCGGGTCAGATCCGTTCTGTCTCTGGCCAGCGGCGTTCGCTTGACACGTTGGGCAAAAGGAACGTCGCGACGGGCAATGAAGACCTACCGGGAATCCACGGGCTTGAGTTCGCGAAGCCAGATGTTTCTGAATCGGACAGGATTGCCGTGGTCCTGAAACTTGATCGGTCCCTTCTCGGGGTGCGTCGTGTACTTGCCGACAGTCTTGTGGCCCGTGGCACCGATGAGTTGGACGTGGTTTTGTACGACAACGCCGTTGTGAAGCACCGTGGCGTAGGCGGGTTGCTTGAGTTCCGCACCCTCAAAACGCGGGCCGTTGAAAATGATGTCGTAGGTCTGGAACTCTCCCGGCTTACGCGAGGCGTTGACCAATGGAGGCATTTGTCCGTAGAGGGCGGCGGCTTGGCCGTCCGGATATGTTTGGTTTTCGTAACAATCCAAAACCTGGATCTCGTAAATCCCGAACAAGAAAACCCCGCTGTTGCCACGGCCCTGACCGCTTCCGGAGGCCGGCGTGGGGGCTGCCCACTCCAGATGGAGCTGAATGTCGGGGCCGAACACTCCCTCGGATTCAAGGTAGCCGGCACCCTTCACAGACACGGCACAGCCCTCTTCCACCGCCCAATTCGGCTTGGGCTCGGGGTTCTTTTTGAAATGGTGTAAGCTCTTGCCGTCAAAAAGCACGATGGCGTCGCTCGGGGCGTCCCCCGGATTTTTCCCTGGGGTGATCACCTTCGGTTGCGGGCGTAGCCCGTCGTGGACATGCCACTGTGTCCCAGGGATCAGCGGAGTGTCCTGGTAACCCAGCGGTTTTGATTCTTGGGCGGCGAGGGGCGAGGCGAGGGCGACAGAGAGGAGGAGGCAAGAGGGGATTTTCATTAGGAGAGGGTGGGGTAAAGGTTTTAGGAAAAGCACCCGCGAAGGCTAGAAAACTTATCCGAATTCCAATTCTGCCCAACGCCGTGCTAGACATTAGGCATGGCTCTCCCACCCAAAGATCTCGCTGCGCTTCGTCAGGATTACTCGTCGCGGGGGCTTGATTTATCAGAACTGGACGCCGATCCGATCCGCCAGTTCCAGGCCTGGCTCAAGGAGGCCCATGATGCCGGCCTGATTGAGCCTAACGCGATGACTCTCGCGACGGTGGACGCCTCCGGCCGGCCATGGACCCGCACAGTGCTGCTGAAAGCCTGTGACGCCCGCGGGTTTTCGTTCTTCACGAACTACGACGGTGCCAAGGCCGCCCATCTTGAAGCTAATCCTCGCGCCGCGTTGACTTTTTGGTGGGGGGCGCTCGAGCGGCAGGTCAATGTCACCGGTGCTGTGGCCAGGGTGGAGAGGCAGGAGAGTGAGGCCTACTTCGCTGTGCGCCCCCTGGCCAGTCAGTTGGGGGCGTGGGCTTCGCCCCAAAGTACGCCGCTTGAGGGGCGTGCCCACTTGGAGTCGCTCTTTGAGGAGAGTCAACAGCGGTATGCGGGCCGACAAGTCCCTTGTCCTCCACACTGGGGCGGCTACAGGCTGGATCCGGAGACGGTTGAGTTTTGGCAGGGGCGCCGGAGCCGGTTGCATGATCGCTTCCGGTTTACGCGCTCCGGAGGCGAGGGCGGTCAAGGGCGCGGAGCGCTCTGGACGGTGCAACGTCTCGCGCCATGAATGCCCCGCCAGATTCGGGCGCGGCAAAGAAAGGCGTCCCTCAAGGGTGTCCTTTATCAGTCACCGGGGACAAGTCTGCTGCGCAAAGCTCGGATTCCCCAGCGGCCAGGAGCTCCAAACTGCCGACCCGGCCAACATCTTTAATCAAACTAGAAGTGCATCTTTTTTCCCCTATGCGACACGCACCTCCTCTTTGTCTTTTCTGGTTGTTGACCGCCGCCGCTTCTACAGGACTCCTGACCCCCGAAGGACTTGGCGCGACTCCTTCAGAGATCAGCTTCAACCGGGATATCCGTCCGATTTTGGCGGAAAACTGTTTTAGCTGCCATGGGCCGGATCCCGGAGGCCGCAAGGCGGGCCTGCGCTTGGACACGGAGGCTGGCCTGTTTGAAAAGCGCAAGGACGACCCCGCGCCCGTGGTGCGTGGT
>JBILKV010000197.1:0-8017 GCA_044376515.1 Chthoniobacteraceae bacterium
TTCGCGATGCTGCCCTACGGCCTCGTGCGCTACCACGGCGCGCCCGCGGACTTGCGGAACATCCCACTCGGCACGCTCCTGCATGTCCGAGCCGTCCTCCCCCCCGACCCAAGGAACGCGGCGGTGCCCCTCGTGGACAAACCCGCGGTGGACCAGCCCGCCGAGAACCATGTTATTCTGCTCGAGGACGAACCGAGCCGCTGTCTTCGCGAGGCAAAGGTCTGGAAACTAAAGGAGGTCAGCCTCCACAAGAACGAGGCACGGCTGATCGCCACGCTGGAACTCAAAGCGGGCGACGATGGCAACGCGGCCGAGCAAACCATGACCCTCGATGAGGGCACCCGGATCTGGCGCGGCCGCGAGTGCCTGGGAATCGCGGATTTGATCGCAGAGGGCACCTGGCCCCGGGAGGGCCCCAAATTGCTCGGCGGCCAACCGGTGCTGCTGGGGCTTTGCTGGCTACCGGCTGGTACCTGGGAAAACCGGGTGGAGAATCAATTTCACCTCACCGACCTATGGCTGGACGAAGCCGCGATGGAGCGCTGCGCGAAAATCCAGACGGGCTTGCACAAAGCCCACATCCGCACGCGCCTGATGCCCGCCAGAGTGGAAGCCGTCGAGTACGGCACGTTTGGTCGGGCGACGGTGACTGCCACCTTGTTTGGCGGCATGGACGCGTCTTTATACGCAGATTTCAAAAAGGGGGCCGAGGGCGTCATGGCTGCGGCGGAGAATACTCTGAAACCTTGGTCCAGCATCGTCAGTTCGTCTCACATCGCCTCGAAGGGCAGAATCCTCGAGGTCTCCAAGACCGACGCTGAACCGCCTTTTGGCAGCAGTGGCATCCAGATCCGATTCGAAACCGACCTGATCATCGAGGGTATCCGCCCGGGCAGGATCGTCCGTGTTCGCCCCGCCAGTTGGCCCCACGTGTCGGCCCCGCGGGAGGAATACCTCATCGATCACCGCTCCGGCCTTGACGACCGCTTTCCGACTCCTGCCATTTTTCCGAAATACTGATGCTTAACGGCACCGCGCCATGAAACACCTTCTCTTTCTCTTTTGTTTTTCGCTCCTGCTCTCTGATTGGACCGCCGCAATCGCAGATGAGCAGCCCTTCCGCCCAGAAGCGGGGAAGTTCCCCCCCCTTGAAAAAGCGCACGCTTACCGCGGCGAACTCATCTTTGTGGACCACGCCAACCGGCGCGGCAGCCTCCGCGTAGCGGGCACGGGCAAGTTTTACCGCAACGACCCTCATCCTTTCGCCATGCTCCCGTATGGCATCGTGCGCCATCTGGGCGCGCCCGCCGACCTGCGGGACGTCCCGCTCGGCACGCTCATGCACGCTCGCGCTTACCTGCCTCCAGATCCGAACGTCTCTTCCGTGCCGGTGCTGCCGCCGGAGAGTAAAGCCAAGGACGCCGGGCATTACCGCGGCACGGGTATCTTCCCCGCCGAAAACCACGTATTGCTGCTGGAAGACGAGCCCAGCCACTGCCTACGCGAGGGACTCGTGTGGAAACTGCAGGAGGTGGAAATCAAGGACGGCACGGGCACCCTCACCGGCATCCGCGAACCGAGACAGGGCGGTGCGTCTCAGGGCGCCCCGGAGCAGATGACCTTTGACTCGGCGACCCGCATCTGGCGTGGCAGCGAGCGACTCGCTGTCACGGACCTCGTCGCCGGGGATGCCTTGCCGGCCACCGGCAGGAAAAGTCTCGGCGGCCAGTCGGTGCTGTTGGGAATCACTTGGAAACCGGCTCATGGGGATGGTTTGAGCGGCGCCTTCACCCGCTTTCACATCTCGGACATCTGGCTGGATGACACCGCGATCGCACATGCCGCCCGTTTTCAAACCGAGACGCATAAGGCATTCATCCGCAGTCGCTGGATGCCAGCCTGGGTGGATGCGGTGGCCTATGGAAAGGCGGGGCGCGCCACGGTTACCGCGACCCTCTTTGGCGGGATGGATTCCTCCCTCTATGCCGATTTTCAGCCCAACGTGCCTGCCCAGATGAATGGGGCTGAAACCACCCTGAAGCATGCCGGCGGCCACTACGGCCCGGGCCACATCGCCGCCAATGGAACGATCGCCGGTTTGAGCGAGGCGGCCGGCCCGCCCCCTCTCGGTAGCAGCGGCATCCAGATTCACTTTGAGACCGACCTGATCATCGAAGGCCTCCGCCCGGGACGCATCGTCCGTGTCCGGCCCGAGAGTTGGCCCAAAACGCAGATTCCGCGCGAGGAATACGTCAACGACAACATCGAAGAGCGCTTTCCGTCGCCTTCCATCTTCCCGAAGTATTGATTCTCCAGCTGCCTGAAGAAGTCTAGTTGCAGGACTCGCGCCGGTTCATCGCCCGCTGGGCAAGCGTTATGGCCGGTGCGTAAGCTGGTTTTGTTGGAGCCCGCCGGTTTTCGTGACGCATCCATTTTTGGTGGGGCGCATGGGGGTGCCAGCGACAGGAAAGCGGCAGAGGAGATCCTCGAAGGGCGTTCCTCGCGAAGTGCCATTCATATCCGTCCCCTGCCCCCCTCTGGGTCTGGCGCCCTCGGAGAAATTCCATGATGCTTCACTCTCAGAACGGCCCTCAATTTTCAGTCGGCTATCTGAAGAACTTTTTGTTGGTGTGCCCAACTGCGAACTCTTTCCGCGAAGGGCACCGCGGCACGCCGGACCCGCACAACGGTTTCAGATTAGCCTCCCACCGACACCACCGCGCCAGCGCTCTGGCTCTGCAGCGCCGCCGCAAAAATCTCGTGACTCGCCACCGCCTCCTCGGGGGTCGCACAGCCGAAACGCCCGCCAAGCTGTCCCTCCCGCTCCATTAGAAAGGAGGCCCACATCTGCTGGATCACGTCCGGAAAGCCCGGCTCAAAAATGCCGCCAGTCACCACCTTAAACGGAGTGCCGAAGCCCAGTTCCGTCCGCTTCCACCACTGCTCCTTCTGCCGTTCAAACATCCAGAGGGTCTTGGGCTCCGCGGTTGAGAAACGCACCCCGCCGTCCGTGCCCAGAATCTCCAAAAACCACGTGTTGGTCGCTCCGGGCGCGAGCCGCTTCATCTCCAAACGTAGCGGCACCGAGTGTCCGTCAACCTGAGTCCAGCAGTGCACCAAGGCGTTGTCCCACGTGTCGCAGACGGCTTGGCCCCCGCGGCCATCAGGACGCTGTGGGTAGCCCTTCTGCAACTGAGCAAATATCCGCTGCGGCCGCCAGCCCAGGCGCAACGGGACGTGGCAGGCGTGCATCCCCAAGTCGTTGAGGACCCCCCCCTCGCCGCACACGGCACTCAACCGCTTCCAGTTGGCCGGCTTCTGGGGGTCCAGATCGCTGCTGTGGTGAAACCCTGAAACCACCTCCAAAACCCGCCCCAACGCTCCCGAGCGCGCAACCTCGAACGCGCGCTGTGCCCCCGGAAAAAAGGGCATCTCAGAGCTGCACCGCACAAACCGGCCGCTCTGCCGGACCGCCCCGAGGATATTCCGTGCCGCCGCCAGATCCATTCCGAAGGGCTTTTCCGCCAGCAGATCCTTCCCCGCGGCAAGCGTGTCGCAGTACACCTGCTCGTGCAGGTTATGCGGCACGGCAGCATAGACGATATCGACGTTGGGATCGCGGATCAGCGCGTGATAGTCGGTGGTCCGGAGCGTGCAGCCCGGGATCCCCGCAAACCATTCGAGCGCTGCCGGGTTCAAGTCGGCGACGGCGGTCAGTACAGGGCGGACGGTGACGTCGGTCAGTGCGCACCAGCGCGCAAAGCCAGCAGCAATTTCACGGCCCATCAGGCCGCCTCCAATGATTCCAATCCGGACTTCAGGCATCATAACAGCAAAAGGTGAGGGAATCAGCGGACGCCGAGCAGATGCTTGAGGATATAAAGTTCGAGCGCCTCGTAGTCGCGCGAGTCACGGCAACTGGCGACCAGTGCGTTGTCCAGCGTGCGGACCTTCTCGACCAGATGCAGGAACAACTCCCGGCTGTTGCGCAGGTGGTCGGTGACCGGACATCCGCGCTGGGTGCGGATCGCTTTGACGTCCAGACCGATAAACTCGCCGTGGCTTCCATACCCAGCCTCTTCCAACACGCGGACCTGGTTGAATGCGGCACGGAGGTTGGCGCCGCCAAAGTTTTTATCCTGATCGTACTTGAGCCCGTTTTGATCGTTGAGATGCACGCTGCCAAGCTTGTGGTGGGCAAGAGCGAAGGCCATCTCGTCGCTGGGATCCAACCCCGCCAGCAGGGCATGCGCGCTTTCAATGAGACCCTTGACCCGGGTGTGGTCCTTGGACGCGTAGGCCAAGGCGAGCGCGTGTCCGATGGTAGGGACGTACGCCTGATCGGTGGGCTCGTTGGGCTTGGGCTCGATCCAGATCTCGACCTCCTTGTCATAGTCCAGCACGGCGTTGATCGTCGTCAGGATCCGTTCGTAGGCAAGACGCGCGTCCTTCGCCTCGCGGATGTAGGTTCCCTCGCGGGCCAACCAAAGCACGATGGCCTTGCAACCGATCGCACGGGCAATGTCGACGCATTTGCGGGTGCGGTCCCATGCGTACCCCCGGTCAGCGGTGCTGTTGGACGTGTAGGCGCCGTCAGTGGTCTGTTCGGCAAACCAAAGCCGAGGCGCGACAAACTCGGGAGTGAGTCCCTGGTTGTCGAGCATCTGCCGTACCTCGGAGGCCTTCTGCTGGATTTGGGCGGCGCTTAGGCCGTCGAGGCCCGGCACGACGTCGTCATCGTGAAACTGGACGCCCTCGAAACCCAGAGGCCGGTAAAGCGCGAACTTTTCCTCGTGGGGGAAGGTGGCGCGCACGTCGCCGCCGAAGGGATCCGCGCCCTCGCTGATGTTCCAAGGTCCAAATGAAAAACGGTACTGGATGGGTGAACTCATTGCTCCACCCTAGCCGGCGCCCAGGGTAGGACGCTACGCCTCGGGTACCACAAGCTACTACTATCATCCCAACTTTTGTTGGAACAAGAGCGATTCGAGGCTATGAAAGTGCGCATGCGCGCCGCTAGAGAAACCATCCGTCTGTCGGAGGGAAACTCTTTCCGGGTGCTGCGCTGGACGCGCTCGCTCAGCCAGGTCGAGTGCGTCCTCGCGCCAAAACGCACACTGCCGATCACCGGTGAGGGAGAGCGCTGGCATTTTCACGTGGAAATGGAGCTGACACTCTTCACGCGGGGAGCGGGCACCCGCTTCGTTGGTGACCACATCGGCACGTTTGAACCGGGGGACCTGGTGCTGCTCGGAGAAAAGCTCCCCCACTACTGGCACTGCCACGGTCCTTCGAGCGGGCTCTCCGCGCAGTGGCATTTTCCGGAAAGTCACCCGCTGTGGACGTTTCCGGAGACCCTCACGCTCCCTCCCCTCTTTGAGCGGGCCAAACGCGGACTGCGCATCACCGGCAAGGCCGCGCTCGAGTCGGGAGACATGCTCCGCGGACTCGAAAGGAGCAGGGGCGCGGGACGACTGGCCCTGCTGCTTGGACTGCTGCACCGTATCGCGGAAGCAGAGGAGGACGAGTGCCAACCGCTTTCCGCGCGGCCCTTTTCGCTGCCCCGCGGCGACGGACACCAACGGGTGATCGCTGCAGCGGTGCGCCACCTGGTGGCCAACCACCGGGAGACGGTACGTTTGGAGGAGTTGCTGGAGCTGACGGGACTAAGCCGTTCGAGTTTTGCGAGGCAGTTCAGGCAGCATTCGGGGAGAAGTTTCAGCGAATTTTTAAACGGGCTGCGCCTGGAAGCCGCCTGCCGGGGGCTGCTTGAGAGCGCGCGACCCGTGGTGGACATCGCCTTTGCAGCGGGCTTTACGCAGGTGTCGTTTTTTAACCGCCTCTTCCGCCGCACCTATGGATGCAGCCCAATTGTGTTCCGCAAAGCCCGGGGGGCCGTTACGGGTTGAGGAGGTCCGCGACGCGCTCATATTTCGCGCTTTCAAAACGGGGGGTCGGGATTAATCTGCCCGAGCCGTAGGTCCCCCTCACTCCCACCCCCCTGAGGCCGTGAAACACCACTCTCCACGCCCGTTGTTCGCTTCCGCGCTGAGCAGGCGCTCCTTCATTACGGCTTCCACCGCCGCGTGCTTTGGTCTGCCCTTGGGTGGAGCCACCGCCTCCGGGGCCGGCCCGGTTTCCCAGCGCAGGAAAACCGCCAAATCCACGATCCTGTTTTTCCTCTGCGGCGGCGCCTCCCACATCGACATGTGGGACATGAAACCCGACGCGCCGGTGGAATACCGGGGCGAGTTTTCCCCGATCGCCACAACGGCACCCGACATCCGCCTGTGCGAGCATCTGCCGCTGCTGGCCAAACAGGCGCACCATTTTTCGCTGGTGCACGGCGTGACCGACTTCGGCAGAGCCACCGGAGACCATCACGCGGGCTACTACTACAACCTGACAGGCCACGCGCCGGACCCTTCTTTCAAACTTCAGGGTAACGACCGAAGGCCTCAGGCGACGGACTGGCCTCACATGGGTTGCGTGATTGGGGCGCAACGCACGGAGGGGGGGAAACTGCCAAACGTGATCACCCTGCCCCACAAGCCCAGCAAGGCACCCTACACCAGACCGGGCCAGTTTGCCGGCCGGATCGGTCTCGAATACGATCCGTTCTTCCTCAACGGCAGCAACGAGGAACCGCTCAACTTCAGCGCCCCCACTCTCACGCTCGGGGCGGACTCTACTCCCGGCAGAATCGAGGACCGCAAGGCGATGCTCTCCGCTCTTTCTTCGATGCGCAGAGAACTCGACCATGACGAGTTCGTTCGCAACTACACCGTGCAGCAGGCGCGCGCATTCCAACTGCTTTCGGCCTCCGGCACAGCGGGCGCTTTCGACATCAAATCTGAACCGGAGCATGTCCGCGCCCGCTACGGGAAGACAATCAACGGGACCAGCCTCCTGATGGCGCGCCGTTTGGTGGAGGCGGGGGTTCCATTTATCACGGTGTTTTGGAAAGAAAATGAGGCCATCGCAAAGCGCTGCAAAAGCGCCGGCGGCTGGGATACACACGCTTCAAATTTTGACTGCCTGCGCGAGTATCTGCTGCCGGAGTTCGACCGTGGGTTTTCAGCGCTGCTCGAAGATCTGCACCAGCGGGGGCTTCTGGAGGAAACCCTGGTGCTGGTCTCGAGCGAAATGGGCCGGAAACCGCAAATCGGGGATCCTCGCTCTGGAGGCAAAGCCGGGGCCGGACGCGACCACTGGACTGCCTGCATGAGCGTGCTGATGGCCGGGGGCGGCATCCGCGGCGGACAGGTCTGCGGCGCAACCGACAAACACGCCGCCTATCCCGCCGAAAAACCGTACGGACCCGAGGACATTACTAAAACCGTCTATCACGCCATGGACGTCCACAATCTGGAAGCCACTGATCCGCTCGGCCGCCCCTACAACCTGCTAGAGGAAGGGAAACCCCTGTTGGATCTCTTTTCGTAGGTACTGCGCGTTGGCGGACGACGCTCCGGATGAGAAGCGGTCCTTGGTTGCCCCCGGAGAGTCGCGAGAGGAGGAAGAGGCTTCTCGTACAGCGCTGGCGTCAAATACGCTCCTCGATGTGCACGCTCACGAACATTTCGCGGTCGCCGGCGCCCCAAAAACTGCCGCGTACCGGAGCGATGTCCTCGTATTCGCGTCCAATTGCGACCACCACATAGTGGTCGCGGGTAAGACAGTCGTTGGTGGGATCCAGTCCGTGCCAACCGTGCCCGGGCACCCAGACCTCGACCCAGGCGTGTGAAGCGTGGGCGCCGCGCAGGTCCTTGCGCTTCGCGTCGTAGACGTAGCCGCTCACGTAGCGCGCAGGGATTTGAACCGAGCGGCAGAGGGCGAGCATCAGGTGGCTGAAATCTTGGCAGACGCCCCCGCGTGAGTGGAAGAAGTGTTCGGTGCTCGTAGTGACGTCCGTCGCGCCGGCCACGTAGCGGCAGGTCCGAAAGACGTATCCCATGAGCGCCTTGGCCAAACCGAAAACATCGGAACAGGCGGCGCGTTCATCCACCGCCGCACG
>JBILKV010000196.1:0-8017 GCA_044376515.1 Chthoniobacteraceae bacterium
CGCACCTCCGCCCGAAAGGGCTATGCCAATGGCTTTAAGTCTAGATCCCTTCACACACCCCTGGGGGCCCTCTGCCTCGACATTCCTCAAGTCCGCGGCGACATAGAGTTTTATCCCTCGGCACTGGCGCGTTATTCGCGCACAGACAAGGCTCTCCTCCTGACCATGGCGGAAATGTATGTCCAGGGCGTCTCCACACGAAAGGTCGACGAGGTTCTCTCCACCCTCTGTGGTTTGCGCGTCTCCAGTTCCCAAGTCAGTCGCGCCACCGCCGAGCTGGAACCCCAGTTCGACTCGTGGCGCAACCGCCCTCTCGGAGCCCAGCCCTATCTCGTCCTGGATGCCCGGTTTGAAAAAGTACGTGTCGATGGAAGTCTGAGGGACTGCGCGGTTCTCGTAGCCATTGGCATCTCAGAGGACGGCCGCCGTTCCATCCTCGGCACCAGTTGTGCTCTCAGTGAAGCCGAGGTTCACTGGCGGGGCTTCTTGGAATCGCTCCAGCAACGCGGCCTCCATAGCGTGCGCCTAATCGTCAGCGACAATCACCAAGGTCTGCGCGCTGCCATCAAAGCCCGTTTTGGAAGCGTCCCCCACCAGCGCTGCCAGTTCCACCTCATCCAGAACGCCATGGACCACGTACCCAAACAGGCTCTTCGGCCCAAAGTTCTTGAGGAAATACGCGCCATTCTTCACGCCCCCAATAAACTCACCGCTCAAACCCTCCTGCGGCAGATGGTGGAAACATATTCCAAAAGCGCCCCGGAGCTTGCTGCGTGGCTAGAAAGCAACGTACCCGAGAGCTTCACTGTTTTTGATCTGCCCCCAGAGCATCGGGTAAAAATGCGGACCAGCAACATGATCGAGCGCGTCAATCAGGAGCTCAAAAGACGGACCCGGGTCATCCGAGTCTTTCCAAATATTGCTTCCCTGTTGCGCCTGATCACAGCGCGCCTTTGTGAAATTAGCGATGCTTGGGAGAGCGGAAAAGTCTACCTCAACATGAACCCCGAATCTCAATTCCTAGCCACCTGACCGACCTCTCCACCCCAGTTGAATTTACAGAAAAAAAGTTGCGTGGCCCGGAAACACCCGTGAATTCGAACGCGTGCGCGGGTTGCAGGGATAATGCAGAGGAAAAATGGGGTGGAAGGCGAATCGCTGACAAAAGGGAGGCGAATTTCCGCTTTCCATTCCACCCGCCGGGAGTCACTGCATTCGGATTGCCATGGGAAAAACGAAGTGTCTCCGGCGGAATCTCGCCGTCCTGCTGCTGTGTACGTCAGCCTGCTTTCTTTCCGCCGCCCCCCCCCAGTCGCCACTGCGGCTTTCGCCGACCGGGATCCCTATCCGTGGCAACCATTTTCACAGCGATGCGGGCCTCACGGTCATGGACTGGAACCGCGACGGCCTGCCCGACCTGCTCTTCCACGACACCGGATCGATCGGCAGCGTGACGATCTACCTCAACGAAGGGACGCCGGCGGAGCCGCGATACGCCCGCGGAATCTGGCTGCCCTACAACTGCACCGAGACCGCGCCGACAACGATCGAGCACGTCATGGCGCGGACGTTCTGCGATTTGAACCACGATGGCCGGCCAGACATGGTGCTCTACGAAGGACGTCTGCGCTACCTGCCCGACATCGGCACGCCCCTCGCCCCGTACTGGTGGACCATGTGGCCCAACAAGCCTTGGTTCTTTCCGGGCACTCCGCAGATGTGCCAGGAGAACACCCGCTTTCCCTCAGGCCCGGAGAGCATGTTCTGGAACAAGGGGGTGTTCCCGCGGCAGGTGCTGACCATGACCGCAGCCGACTGGGATGGCGACGGTCTGGAAGACCTGATCGTCTGCCGATTCAAAGGGGAGGCGCCGGGACTCGCGTCGGTCCATCCTTCCGACACGGGCGAGAAATGGACGCCCTGGATGACGGCTAGGATTCCCGCAGGCATCCCTCCGTCGCCTGCGTTTGCGGCGACCCAACCACCTGCGTCGCCCGCCCGCTTGGCCACGGCGCCCGAACGCGAGAGCGTCTTCTACAAAAACGTCGGCACACGCACGGAGCCCCACTTCGACGCCGGAGTCGTGCTCAGCGATGCCCGCGAGGCGGCGATCGTCGCCCCCAATCCGACAGTCGTCGATCTCGACGGCGATGGCCGCCCGGACCTCGTCTCCTGCGAGACGCCGATCCACCGCAACGCCTTCCGCGTCGACTGGCCAACCCGCCCCGACCTCGTTTGGTTTCGCCGCGAAGGCGACGCGTCGGATCGGCTCGCGAAGGCCGAGTCGGTGAGGGACGTGGACGGCCGCGCAATCCCGGCAGGCGTTGCCGCAGTTTTCCACGACATGCGGGGCGTCGGCGTCCGCGACCTCCTCGTACTCGATGGCGGAGATCAGGGAACGGTTCGTTGGTACAAAAATCTGGCCCCAACCGAACGGGAACCGATGCGCTTCAGCCCGCCCACGGTGCTGCGCGGCCGCGCCTTCCCCCGCTTCGAGCGGTCGTACCAGCCGACGATCACCGACTGGTTTGGGAAGGGTTCGCGCGACCTGATCCTCTTCGGCGAGACCGACTCCCACTGCAAGTTCTCCCTGCGTCGCGCCGCGCTGCTCCGCAACACGAGCGCCCAGGATGGGCCCTGCTCCTTCCGCATGGAGGGCTTCTTCAATTACCGCGGCAACCCGGACCTGATCCCGGTGACGGAGGAGGCCCATCAATACGACCGTTACCGCTCGGCCCTCGCCGTCGTCCCCGGCGAGCAGAAGCGGTTGCTCGCCTCGGTTGGATCGAAGCTCTTCCTCTTCGACCACCTTGCCAAAGATGGTTTCACGTTCGAGCGGATGCGGGCGATCCCGCTGCCCGGCCAGACCAACCGCATGAAGGGCTGGCAGGACATCCCGATCGGAAAGCCGCAGCCGGTGCAGTACGTGCGAATCTCCAACGATGCCAACGGCATGGGCAACTTCAACGACGGGCACCTCCACCTCGTCCGCCTGGAACTCTTCGCCAGTGGCAGGAACATCGCGGCACCCGAGGCAATCGAATCAGTCACCGGTACGCGGGACGACATCAACAAGAAGCCGATGGTCGTCCGCCCGATGAACATGTTCCAACCCAACAACGCCGACACCGACACCGAGCTGCGGGCGACGACGTTCGGCTTCTACCGGGGCGGCGCGGTCATCAAGCTGAAAACGCCGGAGGCTCTCGAGCGAATCCGGTTCCTCCTCTCCAACCGCCAGACCGACTGGTACAATCAGCTCGACAGCTTCCTCTGGCAGGGCCGGCTGCTGCGGGTGGGATTTGAGGAGAACGAGATCTTTTACCATTACAAGGTCGAGGTCTCGGCCGACGGCAAGGAATGGACGGTGGTCGGCGACCGCACCCAAAACGAGCGGATCTCCGTCTTTCCAGAGCCCGTCGACTGGGACGGCGACGGCCGTTGGGACATCCTGCTGGGCACGACCCGCGCGTTCTGCAACTGGCCCAGTGCCAAAACCTTCACGCTTCTGCGCAACACCGGGACAAACGACGATCCAGTATTCGAGCAGACCATTCCCATCGCCGACGAGGCGGGCACGCCACTGGCCGTGAATGCGCATTGGTACGACCAATTCGCCATGCACTGCGGCGTCAAGGCCCTCGACCTCGACGGCGATGGCCTACGCGACCTCGTCATCGAGGGATTCACCCCGAAGAGCGAACTGCTCTTCCTGAAGAACGTCTCGCCCGATCCGCTGACGCCCAGGTTCGCGAAGCCAGCCGCCGTCAATACGGCGGCAGGCGGGAAGTTCGAGTTCACAGGGCGTTTCCGGTACTTCGACGTCGCTGACATGGATGGCGACGGTCGACCGGACGTCGTCAACTGCGACGCCGGCATGCCTTTCGTCTTCAGTGGACTGGCCCCCGACGCACCCGCGCGGGTCGAAGACCTGCACCCGGTGGCGGTGGACGGTGGCGGGCTGAAGGTCCGCTGGAGCGTGCCCACGGGCAGACCTGCACGGTGGGAAATCCGCTGGAGCGACCAGCCGGAAATCGGCGAGCAGCAATGGGCGACGCTACCAGTGCAACGGGGCGACTATGCCACCCACGGCGGCGCAACACAGGAAGCCACACTGACGGGGCTCCCACGGGGTGCGCATTACCTCTCCATCCGCTCCTTCTCCCCGACAGGCGATGGCTCGGCGGTGTCGCCAAGCGTGCCAGTTGCGGCCCCGCCCGCGACACTGGTCGTCCTTCGCAACGGCCCCGCCGACGGCGACTGTTTCCCCGACTACGCCGGTTGCACGGCCGCCACCATCGATGCCGCTCAGGAGTCGCAGCCGTTCGAAGGCCGCGAACGCTTCGAGACGCGCACCTGCGAGGGCAACTGGGGTTCGAAGCCCAAAAAGAACGAGAAACTCGCGATCGTCCGCTTCGAGAAGCTACCGCCCCAACCAGTGCGGCGGGCCGTGCTACGACTCTGCGTCAATCACGTGCCGCTCGCACTCTCCGGAGCCATGGAGGATCGCATTTCGGTCAGTCTTCTGCCGGCCGAATCGTGGGGACAGGGAACAACGTGGCTCGACACCGGCAACGGAAAGCTGTGGGAGGGCGAGCACGCGACCCGCGGCAAGTTCGTGTCCTTCGCAGCCCCACGCCGCAGCATCATGCCGATGCCGTGGATCGAATGGGACGTCACGACGGCGGTCAACGCCGCCGCGGCATCCCCTGCTGCAGCCATCGACCTGCTCGTTCGCTCGGAGTACCTCGGCCACTACACGTCGCGCGTCGGCCACACGTTCTTCGGCACAGAGTCAAAGGACGTGAAGCGACGGCCGCAGCTCCTGCTAGAATACGGCCCATGAGCGGAGCCCTCCGCGTTCCGCCCGTTTCCGGCACCGGGCGTGGGAGCAAACAGACGGCAACCGGATCACATGGGGAGCTCACACCACCTCTCAAGGATCACCAGAGGGTTTCCGCCCCGAAGGAGCAGAGGGACCGGGGACAGACAGTTTTTCACCGACCCCTTTTTCTTCCATAGGCAGGGGTGTCGGTGAGGGGTTACCTCGGCGCCGTTGTCGCGCGCGTTGCCTCGTTCATGGACGCAACACCTGAATCGTTCTCAATCCCCTCGTTTTTGGCGTCGGGTGGAACAGGAACTTTGCAGCCGCTTTCAAGGTTGCCCACCGCAGCGCCCATCCCCCAACTCCGCAGAAAATCCGCACCTTTGTACCCCACGATCAAGGACTCAGGGGGACACAATCAAACTCGCGAATCGGGCTTCCGTCCTTTGGGTTGAACACGCGGACCTTCCCGTCGAAACCAGCTGCGGCCACCTCCGCAAGTGTGGGATGGAAGGCCACCGCAAAGAGAGGGGCTGCGGTTGTTTTGAGCGTGGAAACCTTTTTGCCATCCGCGGCATCCAATACACGGGCATCTCCGCGCAGCGACACCGCCGCAAGCAGGTTTCCCTCCCGGTTGAAGGCCAAAGCAGACACTGATCCGTTCAGACGTCCCAATTCGCGGACAAAGCTCAGCTCCTTGTTATCCCCCTCGGCAAGGCGCCCCCCGCGGGGTTCCATCCGGTTGAGACGGATCTGCCCCTCCGCCCCGCCGAACGCCACCAGATCTTTGTCGGGATGGCGTGCCAGGCTCAGGAGCGGTTCGCGCGGAATGCTCACGTCATCAATCAAGCGTCCCGTGGCAAGGTCGATCAGTTTGAGGGCGCGGTCGCGCGACGCAGACACCACCCGTTGCCCGTCATGCGTGAAGGCGGTCGCAAGCACCCAATCAATGTGGTTGTCACAGCGCATGCGTTCCTCGCCGCTTTCCACCGAAAAGACCCGCACCAGTTTGTCGGCGCACCCGACTGCCACAAGGCTTCCATCGTCGGAAAACGACACTCCGTGAACCACATCTGTCGAAGTGCGGATGGCCCGCAGCAAGCGTCCGTCGACGGGATTCCAAATGCAAATCTCCCCAAACTCGGAAGGCGTTCCGCCCGCGGAGGCCAGCCGGCGGCCGTCAGCGGAAAACGCGAGGGATTCGACGCGCGCCGCATCTCCCCGCAAACGCGTCCGGGCCGAAGACGCTCCCTCTGCGAAGAGCAGCACCTCGTTGTGCGCAGCAACAGCGAGGAGTGCGCCGCCCGGCGCCCACGCAAGCGCGGACACCGCAGGCAGGCGCGTGTACACAGGGGCGGCCTGCGCGGCCGCACTCCCCGCGGCGGGTGAGTCGTCCGGCGCACCCGCCGCAATCCAGCGCGCGAGCACGGCAATCTCCGCGGGCAAAAGCGGCTCCCCCTCCTCCGGCATCACCGGCAAGGAGCCCGACACATCACGGATCAACCGGCTCCGCTCCGGGCTTCCCGGGATCACGGCATCCTGGTGTTTGCCTCCCTTCAAGAGCGCCGCGTGGGTCGTGACATCCAGTTCGCCCTTTTCTTTCGACGGTTTATGGCAGGCCACGCAGCTCGCCCGGAGGATCGGTTGAATGTCGCGGCGAAAACTCACCGGGGCGTCCCCGGCACGGCCCGGGACCATCAGCGCCACCATCCCCACACAAATGAAAAGGCACGTTTTCACGGGATTTTGCGGAGCATCAACTCGTACACGCAGCCCCATCCGCCCTTGTCCGCGGCATCGGTCACGGAGACGTAATGCGCTCCCTCGCGTTTGACTACAAACCGGATGGCCGCATCCGATCCGGAAGTATCATCCGCGGAAACCACGAGCCGAAAATCCGGGTCATACACAGCGAGGGCGGCATCCAACAGCGAGGCGCGGGCACCCGCCGTGAGGGCCACTTCAAAGCGCTGCCCCGGGGCCGGATGAAAAACAAACACGTCGGTGTCTTTGTCCGACTGGATGCCTCCCAAAACAGGCAGTCCTTCCCCAAGCGGATTGGCCTCTTGGAACCCGTTGTTGGGCTCCTGCTCGGCGACCTGTGCCGTCGCCTCCCGCACCGGAAGAGCCACCGAAACACTCCGCGCCGAAGCGCACTGAACGGCCAGCGGCAAACGCCCTCCGGGCAATCCTTGGGGCACGTCCACGGTCACATCAAACTGGGTTTCGCCCGCTTCCTTCATTTCAAGCCCTTTCGGGAGTTCGGCCGCCTGGCGGGCCGGGATGCTGACTGGAGGCAGATCCGTACCCGGAAAGACCAACTGCCGCGCCGTGCCCAGATTGACGCCGAGGATGCGGAGCGTCGTTTTCCCACCACTGGGTAGCGAGAGCGGGGACACGGCCGTGATGCGAGGTTCCTTGGAAACAACGGTCTGGGCGTCCCCCCGGCATAGACCGGCCGCAAAAACAGCCCCGGCCACCCAGGCGAGCGCTGTGCCCCGGCGCAGAATCCTTCGTTCAACCTTGGAAAAAAGCCTCATGTGTACAGTTCGCGAATCGGCCCCCCCTCCGAAAGGATGCTCACGGGCCGTCCCTCGGGGGTAAGCAGTTCCTTTGCGGGGTCGATTCCCAAGGCTTCAAAAAGGGTCCACCCCACGTCTGCAGGACGCACTGGTCGTTCCGTCACGAACGCGCCGTTTTTATCCGTCGCGCCCACCACGTGCCCGCGGCGGACCCCCGCGCCGGCGAAGAGCAACGACCCTGCACGCCCCCAATGGTCACGCCCGGCGTCCTTGTTGATTTTGGGTGTGCGTCCAAATTCGCCCATGACCAGGACGAGGGTGTCCGTCAAAAGCCCGTGTGCATCCATGTCCTCGAGAAAAGCCGAAAGCCCCGTGTCGAACTCGGGAAGTTTCTTGTCGAGGCCGTCGAAGATTTTTTTGTGGTGATCCCATCCCCCGTAATTGACGGAAACAAAACGCACCCCAGCCTCCACCAAGCGACGAGCCATCAGGCAACTCTGGCCAAATTCGGTGCGTCCGTACCGGTCCCGCACCGCTTCGGATTCCTTGGAAATATCGAAGGCGTTTTGCGCGGTTGGTGCGAGGACCATGTCGGCCGCTTTGCGCGCAAAGTCGTCATAGGTGAGGATCTGGTCGTTGCCCTCAATCTGGGTGGAAAGACGATCCACGG
>JBILKV010000060.1:0-22525 GCA_044376515.1 Chthoniobacteraceae bacterium
ACGATACCGCGCGCGCGAGCTGCGGAAACGGGGCCAAAAGGAAACTCCTATCACTTCATGGGGTATCCACTTGATTGTTAGTGGTGGAGCCGTACTGCCTGCGACGCCACGCCTTTTCAAGCTCCACCGCAACCCACACTACAGACGCCGCGGCAAGGCACAACGCCAGTTCGGCAAGGCTCAGCGGCTCGGTCTTGAAAATGGGGTTGAGGAACGGGACGTAAATGATGGCCATTTGCAGCCCAGACGTCAGCACCACGGCACCCAGCAGCGGCTTGTTGGTGCCCAGCCCAAGCCGCCATAGCGGCTCGGTCTCCGAGCGAATCGCCATCACGTGGGCCATTTGACCCAACGTCAATACCGTAAAAACCATGGTTTGCCAGTGTGCAAGACCGGTGGAAATGGCCCAGGCTTGAATGCCCAGGCACAAGCCGCCTAGCAGTAGTCCGACACCCAGAACGTGTTGCCACATGCCATGGGCAAAGATGCTCTCCGTGGGTGCGCGGGGGGCGCGTTGCATAATGCCGCGCTCGGCCGGTTCTGCCGCCAGTGCCAGACCCGGCAGACCGTCGGTGACCAAGTTGACCCACAGAATGTGGATGGGTAGCAGCGGTATCGGCAGCATCAACATAGGGGCCAAAAAGATAGTCCAGACTTCGCCCGAGTTGCCAGTCATGGCGTAGCGGACAAACTTGCGGATGTTGTCGTATAGGCGCCGCCCCTCCCTCACCGCCTTGACGATGGTCGCGAAGTTGTCGTCCAGCAGCACCAGACTGGCGGCCTCGCGCGCCGCGTCGGTGCCACCCTTGCCCATGGCAATGCCTATGTCGGCTCGCTTGAGCGCCGGGGCATCGTTGACGCCGTCGCCGGTCATAGCGACAAACTCACCCTGGGCTTGCAGTGCCTCGACGATGCGGATTTTTTGCGCCGGGTCCACCCGCGCATACACACGCACCTGGGTCACTTGGGCCTTCAATGACTCGTCATCCAGGCTCGTCAGGTCTGCGCCAGTGAGTACGAGGGCATCGTCCGCGGTCACAATGCCAAGCCGCAACGCAATCGCCCGTGCGGTGGCCGGGTGGTCGCCGGTAATCATCACCGGCGTAATGCCAGCTGCCAAACATTCACGCACCGCCGCAGCGGCCTCCTCCCGCGGTGGGTCGATCAGGCCAATGAGGCCAATCAGACACAAACCGTGTTCAATTGCCGCACTGTTGGAAGCGCTTTCCGGCAGCTTGGCATGGGTGCGCTGCGCAATTGCCAGCACCCTCAGGCCCTGTGCCGCAAGAGTGTTAGCGCGCGCCAGCCACGCCTCTGAATCGAATTGTGCCGATTTCTCTTTTTTTGCAGCATACCATTGGGCGGCGCAGACAGGGATCACCGACTCGGGGGCACCTTTGGTATAGGCCACCAAGCTGTGGGCGTCTCGGTGGAAAGTGGTCATGCGTTTGCGAACCGAGTCAAACGGCAGTTCCAACACCCTTGGCCAGCGGGCATCGAGTTCGGCTTTGAGCAGCCCTGCCAGAGCGGCCACCTCGGTGAGGGCCGTCTCTGTAGGGTCCCCCAGCCAGGTGTTGTCCGGCGTAGCGGTGGCGTCGTTGCACAGGGCGGCGGCTTGCAACAGCGCGGTGTGGGCGGCGTCCGCTGGCACAGCCCCCGGCATCCAGCCCGTAGCACCCGCAATATCTCCCGCAATCAGGCACTGCACCTGCATCCGGTTTTTCGTCAATGTTCCAGTTTTATCGGAACAGATATAGGTGACCGAGCCCAACGTCTCCACAGAAGGCAGGCGGCGAATGAGCGCGTTGACAGCCACCATCTTGCGCGCACCCAACGCCAGCAACACTGTGACGACGGCCGGTAGCGCCTCCGGAATGGCCGCCACGGCTAGACTAATGGCAGTTATCACCATCAGCAGAGGGGCTTCACCACGTAACACACCCACGCCAAAGATGACGGCACAAATGGCCAGCACGGCGATTGCCACGCGTTTGCCAAAGGCGGCCAGTCGCAATTGCAAAGGGGTGCTGCGGTTGTTGTTCTGGTCCAGCAGCCCAGCCACTTTGCCAAGCTCTGTGGCCATGCCAGTGGCCACCACCAGACCGTGTCCACGGCCATGGGTGGCGGTGGTGCCCTTGAATGCCATATTGAGTCGGTCGCCCAGGGCATGCTCTGCGCCTTGGAGCACGTCGGTGTGTTTATCCACGGTGACCGATTCACCAGTTAGCGCAGACTCATCTACCTTGAGCTGCGCCGTCTTGATCAGCCGCAAATCGGCGGGCACCTGGTTACCAGCCTCCAATAAAACGATGTCGCCAGGCACCAACACGTGCGCGGGCACCTGCTGTACTTGGCCGCCACGCAGCACCGTGGCTTGGGCTGCCGACAGGCGTTGTAGTGCTGCCAGCGCCTGGTCTGCGCGCCAAGACTGCACCAACCCGATAGCCGCATTGATCAAAACAATGACCAGTATCACCAGTGTGTCGACCAGATCGCCCACCACGCCGGATATCACTGCAGCCGCCAGCAGCACCAGAATCATGAAGTCGCTGAACTGCTCCAAGACCAACGAGCCCAGGCTGCGCTGGTCTGCTGTGGGCAGCGCGTTGGGGCCAAACTGGAGCGCGCGGTCATTGACCTGGTGCACATGCAGACCGTGAGCCGGGTCTACGCCATGCTCCTGCGTGAGTGCGTGAACGTCTTGCAGGTGCCATTGGCCCGAAGGCTGGGCAGGGGCGGGTAAAGGCTTATTCGCCATTGAGAAAAAGCACGTATGTATTCAGTAAGCACATGGCCATCATCCCTAAGCTAATCCAACTGACGGCCCGCATGACGCGCCCGCGCGGCTTAAAGAACAGGCCGACCATGGCCAAACCAGTCATGGTGATCGCCGATCCCGCTGTGACCGCATGCACCGGTGACACACTGGCCAGCAGCACGCCGGGGCGGTAAAACAGGTCGTCCACCGCAATGATGGCCACATTGAATAGGTTGCTGCCCAGCAGGTTGCCAATAGCCATATCCAGCGCACCCATGCGCAAGGCGGACAAGGTGACGGCCAGCTCCGGCAACGAGGTCGCCAGGGCCACAAACAGACTGCCGACAAATGATTTGTTCCAGCCCATGGTGTTGGCCAGGTCGGTCGCTACAAACGGCAACCAGATGCCAGCACCCGCAACTACGCAGGCTGCCATCGCAAAGCGGATCACGGATGTGCGCAGGGCTGGCAACGCGGCGCATACCTCAACCGTTTCCAGCACGGCATGGTCGCGTTCATACGCAAAGACGGTGCGCATTGCGGCCAGATACAGGGCTAGCAAGACCGGAGTGATCAAGTCAAAACCAAGTTGTGTCGCGCTTGCGGCCACCGCCACCGCTCCAGAAGGCTTGCCTTGGCTTATCAACAGGCTGACCAGCGTAAAGCCCAACATGACGACCCCAAACGCTGCGGCTGCTTTTGGCTTTCGCCTCCAAAGCGCCAAACGACTGATCCGGGTCGAGGAAAGGAAATGCGGTCTCATCTATCAATCGGACGTTTCGAGATCGCCCAAGGAATTTTCCGGACGCGCGACATTCGGAGGGGAAAGTTTATACGGAAAATTTAAGCGGGCTGGGCTAGTCTTGAATTGCGGTTCTCATGGGATGGTTCGTTTTCGGTGGCTTCTTTTGAGGCTCACGCCGCTTCTGGCAGGTACGCCAACCCGAACTTCTCCGCCTCCACTTGGCCCGTAAACCCTGTCCACAAATACACGGCCAATTGCCGCGCTATTGCCACAACGGCTTTCTTCTTCGCCGCTGGGTTGGGCGTGGGACTGTTCAACACGGGGGCCCATTTCAGGAGTGCCGTGTACCCGGGTTGCCACCGGATCATTCGCCATACCATTTCCGCAAGCATCGCTCGCACTCGCGGATTCCCGCTCTTGCTGACGCTTCCGGCTCGGCGTTTACCGCCGCTACTGTGTTCCCGAGGACACAACCCTGTGTAACTCGAGACCTGGCGCCTATTATTAAACCGACTCCAGCTTGCGCGGGATTGCCGTTCCTCACTGGGGCCGTTTCATCCGATGTCTGTGCAGGCTCCCTTTCCTAGGCGAGCCCGAGCCAGAGAGCAACCGCGCGGGCGTATCCTGATCCTGGGAAACATCGCGCAACCCCGCCCGGCGCCAAAACGACACAGCGTGCTGCGTTCCCGGCGAACCCTCGTCCGAGCCGCAGTGGAGCCGCTTTACCGTGGCGCTGAATCTTTGGGCAGGACGCGCGAAAGGATTGCGCAAAATTGTGGATCCTTCGAAAGAGACTCAGGAAAAATGTGCTGTTCCGGCACAAAAAACTGTCGCTCTGTCTCCCCGACGGCATTTCGCCAGAACACGCGCCAGGTTTCCAAGAGGGCTTCGTCGCTTTGGAGCAAAGGAGGCAGCTCAGGCAACGTTTCAGGGATACCCTGTGCGTTAAACGGCCAATCTTCCTCTAACAAACGGATATACCGTATCCATTGTTCGGTGACGCCTGCCCGAATCTCAGGAGCGTCCCAGATTTCGCGATCGGAAAGAATCAGCTCTGGAAGGGTGTAGTCATCAGGGCTGCGCGCTAAAAGCACGAGCTTCCAGGCTTTTTTAAACAGGGCAAGCAGTTGCGACTCCTGCTGAAGCATAACGGGCAGCTCGCGGGGAATCGGGACGTATCGAAACGATTCCGCAGACGGGTCCGAAAACGGGGCGAGAACGGTGTCGAAATAGGTCTTCCAGCCCTTAAAAAAACGTTCGCGCACGTCGGGATCGCGGCGCAGCGGCGCGGGGAGGCACGCTTCATCGAGGGCTTCGTATTCCAAGCCCTGTCGCCATACAGATTGGAGCGCTTCATCCGCCAGTAGATGCTCCTGTAGTTCTCTGGGCTCGAGACAAATCGAAAGAACCCCGCAGACGGTCACTGTTTGTTCGATATCGGCCTCCGCTTGCTTCCAGGCAGAGACGGGAATGGAGCCAATGTGCTCCAGAAGCCATCCCCTTTCACCCGCGCCGAGGGCTTGCCCCAAAACGGTGGCCTTGGGATTCTCCCGCGCTTCTTTGACGCCCCAGGAATATCTTTCATCCTCCCCCAACTTCAGCAGGCGTGCCGGGGTCAAGCAGCCCCTTGGGAGGCGATGCAAGCGCCCCGAGCGCGCGGCCAAATGCAGGGGCGTGTCCCCCCAATAGTTCTGGGAATCCAGGGATTCCGATGCTTCCAGCAGTTCCGCTGCGGGGGCCTCGTGGAGTTTTCCATGCAACGCAAGGGTATGAAGGGAGAGTTGTCCCTGAACTGTGGGTTCGCTTAGAAGCAACTCATAGGGGGTGTGCCGGATTTCCTCCAAAAACTCCTCCACGCCCTGATATCGCATGACTCTTGTTCCGTCGGAGCCGCCCACGGAGGAGGCGTTGGGCAACTCGGTGTCTGATTTGAGAATACGCAGTAGAGCATACTCCAGGGTCTCTTCATCGTAGTCATACAGCACATAGATATACTTCCCCGCCGTGTTCCTGATGCGATCGCAGAGCGTGTCGTTGATCAAATAGAAGGACCGCACACAGTAGTCCGCGCTGTCGGTGAAGGCTTTGGAGCCATGCATCCAAAACCGGATCATCTGCTTGGATGAATACTCAAAAATACTTTCACAGGGCTTTACGATTCCGCTGAAATCGTCTTCAGGGATGTCGGTGAGGACGATTTCCCCGGATTTGATGGTTGCAAGGAAGGCCGCATACTCGGCCTGCGTTGGGGGGGAGCCGGAACAAAAATGAATGCGGTCCACTCCGCGCCACATGTAAGCCAGAAAGACGTTTGGATTCATAATATATTTTAGTTCGCGTGGTTCTGATAGAAGGATTCCGGCCCCGCGGCAGTTTAGCGCGCCCCGCGACGCTACCGCGCGCACGGGATGCGGAAACGCGCGCGAAAGCAAAATCTTATCAATTCAATTGTTTATTTTCGGGTCTGACCCCATTGGATGTCGAATTACGGCCACGGGGTGGTGGCAACAACCAACAACAGAAGGCCATTCGCTTCCTGTCAAAACTCGGCACTTAGGGGAATGAGACAGTCCGCTACGTTTTGGGCGGTTAAGGTGACTGTTTGAGACATGACGGCTTTGTTGGTTGGAAAATGTTTGTTGGGATGGCCCCTCCCGCAGGCCAAAAAACCGCTCCTACAGCGTAAGCCTAATGGGACTGCATCCACCCGAGAAAGCAAATCCCTCTCGCAAAAGCTGCAATTACCTCCCCTCAAGGTTCGCCGCCCTCACGCTGTAAAAGTCCCTTCAGAACCTCGGTTTCCTTAGGCTGTGGGATGGCTGTGTTGTTGGGATTGATTTGCATCTGAGGTGTGGTTCGGGTGGCAACCACCCCCTCCCTCAAATGGCCCCCCCCGCGGTCGACTCATTCAATCCGGAGCGAGGCATGTGAGTGAGGGGGGATGATTAAGTTTAAAAAAGGTTGGGGGGAGTTTGAGGGAAACGAGGCAAAGAGGGGGGGAGGTGTATTTATTTCCAAAAGCTTTAGGAAATAAAAGAGGCCGAGGGGGTTGGGATGAAACCAACGCACGCGCGGTTGGTCTTCACACCGTGTTTGGGGGTCCGTACGGGGACCGGGGACGGTCCGTACACACAAGCAAAAACCAAAGAACCAAAGAACCAGAACCAAAGACACCTATGACAAACAACACATACATCGCACAGAAAACGCATCCGTTGGTTGGCAAAAGCGCGACGATTGCCTTCACCAAGGTGAACCTTCCCTACGGCTGGCTTGGGAACATGGCGGCCGAGCCTGTCGTGTATCAGGGCAAGCGCTACCGCACTTCGGAAGCCCTGTTTCAGTGCATGCGTTTTGAAGGCCACCCGGCCGTGCAGCAGGCGATACGGGATTGCGCGTCTCCTATGGCCGCGAAGATGGCTGCCAAAAAACACCGGCAGCTGATCCAAGACACCGTTGAGTTCATGGGACCGGAGGACGTGGACCGTATGCGTTTGTGCCTTCGCCTCAAGGTTGAACAGCATTCTGGAATCAAGCGCATGCTTCTGGCCACCGGGGAACGCCTTCTGGTCGAGGATGTGAGCAAGCGTCGCGGGGCCTCGGCGCTTTTCTGGGGGGCGTATTGGGATGCGGCTCAGGAGGTTTGGGTGGGGCAAAACACCCTCGGGAGATGCTGGATGGAGCTGAGAAGCAATCTGCAGCCCGCCCCCTTGCAGGCGGCGTGAGGTGAAAAGTCGAGGGCCGGCGGACTGTGGGGAGTCCGACCGGCCGGTTCCCCGGGGCACGAAAGACCATCAACCAAAAACAAACAACCCAAACAGACGCACGAAACACCCAGATCCAAAACCCACCGACCCACCATGCAAAAAGCCCGACTCGAAGCTCGAAATGATTCGCAAGAGAAGTCCTATCGCTGGCCTCAAAAAGTCCACCGTTACGGGCTGATGAAGCATCCGTTTTTGAGGCTGTTTGTGGCGCTGTACGAAAACAAGGTTCCGTGGAATACCCGTCCTCAGGGGTGGTGTGCGGAAAGCCTGCGCGAGTATATCCGCACGCACATGCTTCCGACCCTGGAACCGGTCGATCCGCGGCTCGGCGCAGGGAAGGCATTCGGGGCGGCTTACTACATCGATCGCATCAATCTGGACGCCGCCTTGCAGGAGGCTGCGGACCCGGGGCTGGCGAAATTGAGAAACATTCGGGCCCAGAACCCGCAACTGGCCGAGCGGGAGGCGATCCGGCACTTTAACGAAAGAAAGTACGCCACCTTTCACCGCTGGTGGCGGGTGATGCAGAAAAACTACGCCAGCAAACCCGAGTGGGTGTACTGCCTGCTAAGGCGAGTGTTTGCCACCTCCGGCCGGGACTCTCGTGCCCCCGTACCAGCCGTGCGTTTGAAAACCGTCAGAAAACTGGCGGAGGCCGTCACCCGCGGAGAGGTGCTGCCCCCGGTTGGACTTTCGGGTGCCTACCTTCTGAAGGACGCCGAGCTGGACACCGCCTCGTCCGTATTTCATCCCAACGGCTGGACTCGTGTGGCGAAGGGGGTCGATCACCGGTGGGAATCGAAATTAAAGCTGCTGTCCTACTTCGGCATGCGCGCTGGTTGGTGCATTCGGAACGTCGATACCGCTTTCAATTACCTGAGATCGTCGGATTTCTACGTGCTGTGTTCCGGCGGTTCCCCCGTGGTGGCTGTGCGCTGTACTCCGGAGCCCTCCGACACCACCTCAGGTTCGTGGATCCAAGAGGTGGCCGGTATCTCGAATCGCCCCGTACACCAATATCCCGCTGTCGATCTGCTGCTCAGCGCCCTTCACGCTGTCTTTCGACCGAGGCAAAGTCCGTGCTGGCCAACGGGCAGCCAGCTTTCGTCCCTTGATTTAGACGGGTGGAGCCGCGTGCTGGAGGTGGTGCCGTTTGCGATACAGCATGCGCCCGTGAAGGTGCGCCGTTCGGCGGCCATCCGCGAAAAAACTCAGGTCTCGATGCTTCGGTACATCCACCGTGACCCCTTTTGGATTCAGTTTTTCTACCAGATCGATGAGGGGGGGAAATTTCTGACGGACGGCGTGGTATCCTTTCTGGAACCGACCCTGTGCCGCGCTCCGTTTCCGGTGAAGTACTGCAAAATATGGATCTTCCGGAACGCGCGGTTGCGCTCGGCGTGGGAAATGGGATGGACGAAGCATCTCAAAGAAAGTGTCACCGCACGCGGGGTTCCCAGACGGCTTCTCTCCTTGCCGGAGAATCGGCAACTCGCGCTCGCCGCGTTTAAGAATGATCTGGCTGCTGATGGCGTACCCGCGCCGTTTCACCCTCTTTTTCGAGAAGAACCGGGGCTTTTTGAGGCGTGGCGTCAGTCTTGGATTCGGAATGCGGAGCGGACCCCATCCGAGGGTAAACCACTGCCCTTCCAGCTTTGGGAAGACAGGCAGTTCGTGGCTGCGTGGGCGGAATGCAAAAAAGCCGCCGTCAGCCGGGATGGTCGCGCGCCGAAGCGTTGTCTTGGAGGCGGAGCCCTCCTGTACGCGGTGTGGTGCGATCTGTGGATTACCGCGGTGAAGGTTCTTTTAAAGAAAAACGGTCCAAGCCTCCGCGGTCTCTTTATTCCAAAGCCCTTGCGAAAACATCCCGGGATTCGTAACGCGTTCCTTGAGGCCTGGATCGGGCACATGAGGTCAAGTGCCACCACGCGTGGAGTGCCTCGCCGGGTTCTCGCCCTGCCTGAAATCCGCCCTCTCGCACTTGACGCCTTTCAAATCGATCTGGCTTGCAGCCAACCTCCACCCCGCTTTCACGC
The DNA here is from genome assembly GCA_044376515.1 of Chthoniobacteraceae bacterium. Taxonomy (GTDB): domain Bacteria; phylum Verrucomicrobiota; class Verrucomicrobiia; order Chthoniobacterales; family Chthoniobacteraceae; genus Chth-196. The sequence goes on from JBILKV010000060.1 coordinate 9,307, forward strand.
TTTTCACGGCGATCCACCCCGCTTTCACGCCTTCTATGGAGAGGAACCGGGACTGCGGGACGCTTGGCAGCAGGCGTGGCTGCTGTACGTAAAGAAAGCCCCGCGCTCGGTTCAGGAGGTGCCGTCCGCGCTCCTGCGCGACAAAACGTTTTTCTCGGCATGGTTTGGCGCCCACCTGCGCGCCTGCAAGCGTGGGGAGACGCCTAAGCTTACCCCAAAGGAAGTAACCAAGCGCTCAATCTGGCGTGCGTTGTGGGTGGTCTACGTAAAGGACATTGTCGCCAAGCTCGGTAACGCAAATCATGTGGACATCCCTCTGGAAGTACTGAAGCTGCCTATCATTCAACGTGTTTTGACCAAGGGATGGCTGGTCTGTCTCGAAAAACAAATGAAGTGGGATGCTTCGGGCCTCTTCCCCAAAGGTTCCAACGTACTGTTTTTTCAACTGCTCGCGGGAATACAGGGGGTGGGCAGAACGCCGGCGCTGCGCGATTTTGTCCTTGGGTACCTGCGTCTGGCCGCCCGCTGGAAAATCTGCCCCGCTTTTGAAACGCTCTCCGCTCCGAAAGCTGATGATTCACGCACGAAGTACGTGCTTCGGGAACTTGGCGGGGATCTCGAGTTTGAGTCCCTGTGGATAAACGCCTGGCGTGAAGCGGTCCTCGAACACCTTCCGAAGCTCGCAAACGACGGAATCTGGAGATGCGCCCAACTGCCTCCGCAAATTGCGGCAATCCCGGAAGTCCGCGCCGCCGCCGGGGAAGCCTACCTTGCGTTTCTCGGGCGCTTGGCGGCGGCCGGAAAGCCCGCCCACGTGCGGGGCATTCCGGATCTGGCGGGGCCAGCATCCGTTTATTGCGTGGAGTCCGCGCCGGAGCCGCAGGTGCCGCGCGGTGCGGAGGAAACAGTTGCGGCGCTTTTGGAAAAATTCGCTCTCGGTGAAGACCTTGCCGGAATGGAAGCGCCCCCGGAAGCCCTCGCGGAGGATCCGGAATTATGCCGTCAGTGGGCCGAACTTTGGCCCAGGCTGCTGGCTGCCAGAATCCCTCTGGAAAACATGTCGCTTGCGGCTGGGTGTACGGAAAACTGCCTTCCGGCCGAGGCATGGAAGCAGCCTTGGAGCCTCCGGCTGCAGCGGGAGATTGTCCTGCGCTTTCTCTCTCTGCGGGGAGCGGGGCGTCCGCTGGCGGCTAACGATTCACTGCCGCGCATTCTTGCGACGGATCCGGAGGTGGTTGAAGCTTGGATTGCCACCTGGGAACGCGTCCTTCAAGCGATGCCGCAGGAATACGCCGTGTATCGTCGTGTGGCGCTGAATGTTCAGCACGTGCCCCGAGTGTTCCACGCGTGGTTGCAGGCGGTTCGACCATTGAATCGGCTGTTCGAGGAGGAGGAAGCGTGGAGAGGCTTTCTGGTGGTAAATTCGGCAGACTTGTGTCCTCCGTTTCTGCCTCGAGTGGAGATTTTGGAGCGCAACGCCAAGCTGCAATCCCTCGTGCGTAAAATGCTTCAGCATGACCTCTCGCGTTCTTCCGGTGCCGTGGGAGACTTTGTCGCCCGTGGCCTGTCCTCCCTCCTCGGGAAAACCCCGGGTCAACCCGGTCGGTGCGCTGCGTCGCTGTCCGTTGATTTGGAGCTCCTGCGTGAGGCATTCGAACTCGGTGTCGACGCCGAGGCGAGCACCGGGTTGCTCGATCAAGCGAGTAGGAGAATTTGGGGCAAAGCCTGCAACACCCTGCGCGCCGCCCCTTGGTTACTGGAGTGGCTGCCGGGCCAATACGCGGAACACCCTTGGTTTCAGGACGCGGTGTTGTCCGGGTGGCAAGACTATCTACGGGTGGCTCCGTGGCTTTTGCCTCATCTTCCCGCAGCGTGGAGTGCGCACTTTGAAAAGACGCGTTCGGAAGTGAAGAGAATCGCTCCGCCTCCTGCGGAGAGAGCTATGAGTCGGTTGCGCGCGGCAGCCTGACGTCGCATTCCTACGTGGGTGGGGGCATCCAAACCGTCGCCGGTGTAACGTAAAGGGATGGAGCCGAAACAGGTAACAACCGCGCTAACACATGATAGTCCCGCTCGGTGAGTGCCCGGACCCGGAGCTGTTGCCCTCGACTTAGACAGCACGATGCTCAGCCGCCGCTCCCAACTCACGGGCAGCTCCGGGTCTGCTGGGCGCTTTTTACGGGCGCCCTATTTGGCGGGACCTTTTGGGGTCTCGCCCGCCTTCGCTGCAGCATCGGCGGCAGCCTTTGCAGCCTTCGCGGCCGCGGCTGCCTGGGCGGCTTCCTCTGCTTGAAGCGTGAGGGGTGCCCATGAGGTCTCCGCCTTTTGGAGTTCTGCGACGTTCAAGCCGAAGGCTTGAAGCACTCCTCTGGCCATCAACTTGTTGCCCTCGATGTTCATGTGGACCCCGTCCGTGGTGAGGACGTTTTTTTTGTCAGGCGGGTTGAGGGACTTGAGCTTTTCCTGAAACTGCGTGTTTAGGTCGGCCAGCGGCAGGTTTTTCTCCTGCGCAAGCTTGCGGAGAAAGGCGTTGTAGGGGGCGAGCTTGCCGTTTTCGGGGCTGTTGAGATCCTCCTTGATGACCGTGGCGGTGAGGATGACAGGTTTGACTCCGGCCGTCTTCGCCTGGTCGATGATCGCTGTGATATTTTTTGTGTAGGTACCTCTGTCGGGTTCGCCGGGCTTGTGCTCGTACTGGCCGGCGGCGGCCTGTGCATCATCCAGCGGCACCCCTTTGGCTCCATGCCAGACGTCGTTGACGCCGCAACTCAACGTCATCCACTGCGGTTTTTTGCTGAGTACATCCTTCTCCAGACGGGCGAGCATCTGGTTGGATTTGTGTCCGCTGATCCCCGCGGGCACGGGTTCTGCGTTGACGCCATTGGCGGCGAGTCCGGCCATCACGAGGCGTACATAGCCGGCCGGATTGCCCCAGCCTCCCTGGGTGATCGAGTCGCCAAGGAAGGCGATTTTTTCGCCGGACTTCACTGCGATTTCCGCATGAAGTCCGGGAACGGGGGCGGCCAGTGCGAATGCGGCTGTGCAAGCGAACTGGGAAAGCAGACGGTTGGGGTAGAACATACTTACCTTCAGTAGCGTTCGCGGGTTCAGTCGGCAAGCGTCCGCTCCGGGAAGCGCGAGCCTTCCTGAAATTTGATCGCAGGAATCTCCTTACAGCTTCCCTCCTCAAACCGCGCGCAAGCGACTACCGCGGCTGTTTGGAGCTGAAACAGCAACCACAAAAACGCCTGCGTTCCTCTCGAAGTTTCGCGAGGAATGTTCACACTGGGGAGATGACCACCCCTAATGAACAGTCTGGATTCCCGAGCGATCTTGCTCAAAGGAAGGTAGATGCACGCGAGCGCTGTCGGGCATTTCAGGTAGGCGGCGTATTCGCACTTGTGACGTGTCTCGTGGCCGTGGCGTTGGGTATCGGTTTGAGCGTCGGGGCAAATGCGGAAAGTTTGGATCAGGCAGCGGAAGAGGCGGCGAGAAAACTGTTTGATCCTCAGTTGATTGGGACCGCGCTGGGATTGCAGGGTGAATACGTGGGCAGGGACGGTGACAAGCCGCTAGCGATGCAGGTGGTGGCTCGGAAGGAGGGTGCTTTTCACGCGTTGCTTTTTGAGGGCGGCTTGCCGGGAGACGGTTGGGAAGGGGGAGTTTACGGTCTCTTGGAAAGCAATTCAGTGTCGGGGGAGAGTGTGGTGTTCAGTGCGCCCGTCGATGACGGGTGCAGTGCCGTGCTTGCGGGGGGCTCTTTGCTGCTCAAGCGAGGGGGGAGGGAGGCTCTTTTGAATCGGGTGGAGCGAAAAAGTAAAACGCTCGGAATGCCGCCTCCTGAGGGAGCGCTCGTTCTGTTCGGGGGGGCGCAACCCGGAGTGGACGCTTTCGAACAGCGTCCCGACATCGAGGGACTGACAGCCCCCGTGATGTTCGGCGGGCATTTGATGGCAGGGGCGGTGACCAAGCGCAAATTCCGGGACTATGCGTTGCACGTCGAGTTTCTGACGGGGTGGGAACCGCAAAACATCCCGTGGCGCAGGGCGGATGCCGGCATTTACATGCTGTCGCGTTACGAGGTGGCGATCGGAGATAGTTTTGGGTTTGATTTCGATTTGTCCGGCGCGACGAGTCCCGGAAGGCCGCGGTTGCCGGACGAGTTGAAGAAGCCGTTGCAGTTCCCGGCGCAGAAGGGCAACGGTGCGCCGCGTGTGTGCGGGAGCGTCTTTACGTATCCAAGCATGGTGCCCAATGCGTGTCTTCCACCCCTCGTGTGGCAGACTCTGGATATTGAATTTCAGGCACCCCGTTTCGATGCCGAGGGGAAAAAGATCTCGAAAGCCGTGGTCTCCGTTCAGTTAAACGGTCAGCAAACCGTCGAAAAGTTGGAGGTTAACGGGCCCACACCGCACGGATTTAAGGGCCCGGAGTCGCCGGAGGGCCCCATCTGGTTTGAGGCTTTCGGACGGCGGGTCCTGTACCGCAACATCTGGGTCCTCGAGCGCCCGGGGTTCTGAGAAATCCGGCGCAGCGGTCAGCGTGAAGGTGAATCACGTTGGAGCGACCATGCTCGTGGCCGGTCAGTGAGCACGCGTGGGAGCACGCATTCAGCTGATTTGAGAGTGCGGTTTTGAGTTGGTCCGGTCGGTTTTCTCAAGGGTATCCGAGCGAAACGGCCCGAAAGTGCGTTTTTTTGCGCGGTGGTCTGTTAGACATGAGGGTCTGATGCCCTTTAAAGCTCTCGGTCTCCACCCCTCTATTCTTCAAGCCATCCGGGAAACCGGATACACGGAACCTACCCCGATTCAGGCTGCCGCAATTCCAGAAATCATTCAGGGGAAGGATTTGATCGGAATCGCCCAGACGGGTACCGGCAAGACAGCCGCGTTCACCCTGCCGCTGCTTCACCTTTTGCATTCCCGTGCTCCAGTGCGCCGACAAGCGACCCGCACCCTGATTCTGGCGCCGACCCGCGAACTGGTCGTGCAGATCGAAGAAAACGTGTGCGCCTACGCCAAGCACGTCCCCGTTCAAATCACCAAGGTCTTTGGGGGAGTTTCTGAGCGTCCCCAGATTCAGGCGCTGCGGGGCGGAGCCGAGATGGTGATCGCCACGCCGGGCCGGTTGCTGGACCTTATGGGGCAGCGCTGCGTGGATTTTTCAGCACTGGAGCACCTTGTGTTGGATGAGGCGGACCGGATGTTGGACATGGGTTTTCTGCCGGCGATTCGCAGGGTGGTCAAAGGGTTGCCCCAAAAACGCCAGACCCTTTTGTTTTCCGCGACACTTTCCAAGGAAATCGAGGCACTGACCCACGAGTTTCAGCACCAACCCAAGACGGTGCAGATCGGCCGCCGGTCCAACCCCGCGGAGACCGTCACCCAGTGGGTGTACGAGGTCCCCCAGCATCTGAAGACGGCCCTGCTGTGTCACCTTTTGAAGGATCCGGCGATGAACATGGTTTTGGTGTTTACCCGCACCAAACACGGTGCGGACAGGCTTGCGCGGAGGCTCGAGGCGATCGGCGTCAAAAGCGGAACCCTCCATGCCAACCGCTCGCAGAATCAGCGCTTGCGCGCCCTTGCTGATTTCCGAAGTGGCGTGCTCCAAGTCCTGATTGCTACCGACATCGCTTCGCGGGGCATTGATGTGGATGGGATCTCCCATGTCGTAAACTATGACTTTCCCCCGCAGGTGGAGGACTACATTCACCGGATTGGACGGACGGGACGTGCTCAGGCGATCGGGGATGCCATCAGTTTTATTTCCGAGGACGATCACGGATCTCTGCGCGCCTTGGAGCGGTTTATTGGAAGGGGCATTGTGCGCAAGCGTGCCGAGGGGTTTGACTATGCCGCACCAGAACCACCGCGTCCGCCCCAGGAGGAGCGCTCTCCGCGCCGTGGAGACGGCGAGCGTGACGGTAACCGCCGGACTTCTCGCGCCGGCGCGAGTACGCGAGGAGAAGCCGGTGGAAGGGGCCGTCCCGGCGCCCCCGGAGCGCGTGGGCAGGGACCTCAACGTGACAACGGGACCCCCCGCCGTCGGTTTTCCGGGCGGTGAGTGCCTTCGGTGACAGTCTGGGGGCGCACGGACCGTGTGAGGTTTAACGACAAGTATCCATTGCGCACTGGGTAGCTGCGGGATCCGCTGCCCGAATGCCATCAAACGAACGGGCCGCGCGCTGTGCCCCATGTGTGGTGCTGTTTTGCGAGGCCCATTTGTTTGATGGGAAGACAGTTTTACACCGCCGAGGACGGTCGCCGTTTCATCCTTGGCACCAAGTGCGACCTCCGTGCAACCGGAGTGCACTCTTCACCCAGATACCAAGAAACTGACGCCAACCGGCGCCTGCGTTCAAATTGCCCACCTCTGTCCTGCCTTTGCCGGTTGGGCTGGATTCTCGCCCTCGTGACAGTTGGGAAAAGGAGCGTCGGTTGAGGCATGGAACACCCGGCGCCCTTTTTGTAAAGGAGCCCCTCCCGCGGATCCTGACGCAAACAACGGGCCGAACTTTCAAAGATTTCCCTCCCGGCCTTCCACCGAGGGGAACAGGTGGAACAACAATCAGAACAACAGGCAGAGCGCGCACCGCGGGAGCAAAAAAGGTTTGCATCACCCGGGGGCAACCCTACTGTACTTCGGCCCCCAGGCGAGCACCCACCACTAACATGGCTGACGCATCCAACCGCTATTCTCAAAACATCCTCGGCGCCTTCTACGTCGACGACCAGTGCATCGATTGCGACCTTTGCCGGGAAACGGCGCCCGCAAACTTCAAACGGGACGACGACGGAGGACATTCCTACGTGTACAAGCAACCGGAGTCACCGGAAGAGGAAGCGCTCTGCAAGGAAGCCATGGAGGGGTGCCCGGTTGAGGCGATCGGCAGCGACGGAGCGTAGAGCCACCGGGAAAATCCCCGGCCCATTTCCAAAGCCCCCGGCGCTCGAGCTCGGGGGCTTTTTTGTTGGAGAGACGACCGCGCTCACAGGCGACCGGGAAGCCCCGCGGGAAGACGACTGCATCCCAAGCGATTTTGGCGGGAGGCTTGCTCTGTGAGGGCCGCACCCGTAGGCTCGCTCGCTCTATGTTTGAAGGCATTTACACGGCTCTGGTCACCCCGTTTCTTCAGGGAAAGTTCGATGAGAAGGCGTTTGCTCGCCTCATTGAGAGCCAACTCGCCGGCGGAGTGACGGGGGTGGTACCCGTCGGCACCACGGGGGAATCCCCCACGCTGAACAACGAAGAACATCACCGCGTGATCGAATTTGCGGTCAACGCCGTGGGGGGGCGGTGCAAGGTTGTTGCCGGCACCGGTTCCAATTCAACCGTGGAGGCCGTCAACCTCACCTTGGAAGCAGAGCGCCTCGGGGCAGACGCCGCCCTGGTCGTTGCCCCCTACTACAACAAACCCACGCAAGCGGGTCTGCTCGCTCACTTCGGTGCGATCGCTTCCTCGGTCAAGATTCCGATCATGCTCTACAGCATTCCAGGCCGCTGCGGGATTGAGATTGGCGTGGAAACAGTTGCGACCCTCGCGGAGCGCCACTCCAACATTGTGGCGATCAAGGAATCCGGTGGATCCGTGGAGCGGGTCAGCCAACTGCGCGCCGCTTTGCCCCCGGAATTCGAGATCCTTTCCGGGGACGACTCGATGACTCTCCCCTTCATGAGCGTGGGTGCCTGCGGCGTCGTGAGCGTCGCCTCGAATCTGGTTCCCGCTCCGGTCGCGGCTCTGGTGAACGCGGCTCTGGCCGGCGACTACGCGACCGCCCGCAAGCATCATTTCCACCTCTATCCCCTCTTTAAAGAACTCTTCGTGGAAAGCAATCCTGCCCCGGTGAAGTACGCGCTCTCGCTGCTCGGGAGGCTGCAACCGGATGTCCGCCTCCCCTTGGTCGCTCTGGCGGATGCGAGTCGCGCGCGGGTCGAGGCGGCCATGCAGCAGACCGGAGTCCTCTAGCGAACCGCTTCCCAAAACCACTTTCTCCCGTGCAAATGAGCAATCCCCTTTCCCTCCTCATCAACGGTTCCCGCGGACGCATGGGCGAGGCGCTCGTCCGTTGCGCCGCCGCTTTCCCGGGACTGGCCGTAGCCGCCGAAGTCGACATCGGGGACGATTTTCGCGCCGGACTGGCGCAATGCGACGCGGTGATTGATTTCAGCCACCACGGCACCATCGACTCCGTGCTCGCCCCATGCGTGGCCGCTGCGAAGACCCTCGTCATCGGCACCACGGGACACACGGACGAGGAGGTCGCCGCGATTCGGGCCGCCGGTTCGGCCATCCCGATCGTCTTTGCCCCGAACTACAGCATCGGCGTGAACACCCTGTTCTGGCTCACCCGCAAGGCGACTGAGATCCTCGGGCCCGCCTTTGATTTGGAGGTGGTTGAAATGCACCACCGGATGAAAAAGGATGCGCCTAGTGGGACAGCCAAGCGATTGGCGGAGATTCTGGCCGAGGTGCGGCAACTTTCCTACAACTCGGACACGCGGCACGGAAGGTTTGGGATAGTCGGGGAGCGCACAGCCACAGAAATCGGCATGCACGCGGTGCGCGGAGGGGACGTGGTGGGGGACCACACTGTGATTTACGCGGCCCCGGGCGAACGTGTCGAACTGACACATAAGGCCGCAAGCCGTGACACCTTCGCGATGGGTGCACTGCGCGCCGCGCTGTGGGCGCACGGGCGCCCGGCGGGCGTTTATGACATGCAGGACGTGCTCGGTCTGCACTAGCATGCGTACGGGGATCGCCATGGGTTCCAACGTCGGGGACCGCCTCGAGACGCTCGTGCGTGCGAGAGACGCTTTGCTTGCGCTGGATGGCGTCTCAGGGCCATGCCTGTGCTCCAGCCTGTATGAGACCGAACCGGTCGGAACCGAGCCTGACGCCGACCGTTTCATCAACGCGGTGGTCGAGGTGGAATACAACGGACTCCCCGCCTCGCTGCTCGAGGGCCTTCAGGAAATCGAGGCTGCCATGGGACGGCCCTCGAAGCGCCCCCGCAACGCGCCGCGCACCATTGATTTGGACATCCTCTACGTCGGAAACCTCACCCTTTCCACCACGGCCATCGTGATCCCCCACCCTCGGCTCCACCTCCGCCGTTTTGTTTTGGAACCCCTCGCGGAAATCCGGTCCGAACTGCTCCTCCCCGGCCAGCAACTGACGGCGGGGAAACTTCTGGAGACACTGGCGGACCCCTCCGCCGTGGAGCGTTTTCTCCACCAATGGCCTGGCCTGCCATGAGCGCTGTGGGGGCTCCTCATCCAGCGCTTGATCCGGAGCGTACCGCAGACTCCAAGCGAGCGGGCCGCAAACTGGCGGTCCTGACTGCCTACGACTACCCCACCGCACGCCTCTTGGAGGAGGCTGGGGTGGACTGGGTTCTGGTGGGGGACTCCCTCGGCATGGTGGTTCTGGGCTATCCTGACACCACGCACGTGACGCTGGCCGACATGCTCCACCACACCGCTGCAGCGGCACGGGGACTCTCGCACACCCCTCTGATTGCGGATCTGCCGATTGGCACGTACGAGACCCCGGACGCGGCGGTCTCCAGCGCACGCGCCCTGTTGCAAGCCGGTGCCCACGCAGTAAAGCTCGAGGGCGGCGCCACGCACCAAGACCGGATCGAGGCGCTGGTTGCCGAAGGAATCCCAGTGATGGGACACATCGGCATGCTTCCCCAGAGCGTCCTGCTCGAGGGCGGGTACCGGGTGAAAGGCAAAACACAGGAATCCAGCGACGCGCTGGTCGCCGATGCACTGGCTCTGGCCGAAGCGGGGGTGTTTGGCATGGTGCTCGAACTTGTCCATCCCTCATCCGCAAAGCGCATTACGGAAGCGGTTCCGGTTCCGACCATCGGCATCGGCTCCGGCACCGACTGCGACGGGCAGGTGCTTGTCACCCACGATGTCACGGGAGCGTTCCCATGGTTCCGCCCTCGATTCGCCAACCCAAGGGCGGCAATCGGAGATGCAATCCGGATGGCCGCCGCGCAGTTCGCCGCGGAGGTGCGGGGCGCGGAAAAATAGCGCGCCGACCTTTTTGAGCTAGGCGCGGACAGCCTCGAACGGGATGCTCTGACGCTACTGACCCGCGAAAAATTCCTGATTAAATACCCATGGTTCGCTCCCCTCTTTCTCCCCTCATCGGACTGGCCCCACTGCTCTGCCTTGCGCCAACGATCGCCCTCGCCGACTTCACCTTTGCCGACGCCGCCGGCGATCACCTCGACGTACTGAAGGACGGAAAGCCTTTGGTGCGCTGGCAATACGCGTTCGACAAGTCCACCCCGGAGAGGCTGCACGAAACCTACAAACCCTACCTCCATGTGTTGGATGCCTCGGGCAGGGAGCCGATCACCAAGGGGGCCGGGGGGGATTTTACCCACCACCGCGGCTGGTTTCTGGGATGGTCCAAAATCACCCTCCCGGACGGCACTTCCTTCGACCGCTGGCACATGAAGGGCGGAAACATCATCCATAAAAAGATCGTCTCCCAAAACGCCGGCCAGGACTCCGCATCCTTCACGGTCCTGCTGCACTGGCAGGGTGCCACGGAGGAGCCCATTCTCTCTGAGGAACGCACCTTCACGCTGCACGCCGCTCCAGCGCCGGCATACGCGCTGGTTGAGATGCGCTCCGAAATCACCGCTCTGGCCGGTGAAACCAACCTCAACGGGGATCCGGAACACGCCGGCCTCCAGTTTCGGCCCGCCGGAAACATTGACCGCTCGCTCACCACCTACGTGTATCCGAAGGCGGACGCAGAACCCCACAAGGACCGGGATTACCCTTGGGTGATTGAAAACTTTTCACTAGCCGAGCGCCGGTATTCGGTGGCCTTCCTCAACCACCCCGACAATCCAAAAGATACTCCCTTCTCCGCCTACCGCGACTACGGCCGGTTTGGCGGCTTCTTTCATTCGGTGATTCCGGTGGGAGGAAAACTCACCCTACGCGGCCGGATCCTCGTTGCCGAGGGCAACTCCCTCTCCCCCGATCTGGTCCAAAAGGCCGCAAACGCCTTCACCGGCGCCAACGAACCGACACCCACGGTCACGATCAAGCCCGCCGAGGCGCCAGCGCCGAAGAAGGAGAAGGCGCCAGCGGCCAAGCCAGACCAGCCAAAAAAATAGTTCCGTCGCAAGGCATCCCTCACCCAAACCATGTCCAGCCAGTTCGGTCACCTTTTTCGCATTAGCACCTGGGGCGAGTCCCACGGGGGAGGCGTTGGCGTCGTGGTTGACGGTTGTCCTCCGCGCCTTCCGCTCTGCGAGGCGGACATTCAGCGGGATCTGGACCGGCGCCGGCCTGGGCAGAGCGAAATCGTCACCCCGCGGGACGAGGCAGACGCCTGCCAGATTCTCTCGGGCGTGTTTGAGGGCCGCACGCTCGGCACCCCGATCGCGGTGAATATCTTGAACAAGGATGCGCGTCCCGAGGCCTACCGCGAGATGGAGCACGCCTTCCGACCATCCCACGCCGACTACACCTATCAGGCCAAGTATGGCATCCGTAACTGGCAGGGCGGCGGACGCTCCTCCGCTCGTGAAACCATCGGCAGAGTCGCTGCAGCCGCTATCGGCAAAAAGGTCCTCGCCCACCTGTGCCCCGACCTGGAGGTGGTTGCCTACGTGCGCTCGATCCAGCACATTCACGCAGAGGTGGACCCACTCTCCGTGCAGTTTGCGGAGGCCGAGTCCAACATGGTGCGTTGTCCGGACCAGTCCGCCGCCGCGCGGATGATCGAGCACATCAAAACGGTCCGATCCGAGGGGGATTCCGTCGGGGGGGTGGTGGAGTGCGTTGTCCGGGGAGTTCCAGCCGGCCTGGGGGAGCCCGTCTTTGACAGACTGGAGGCGGACCTTGCCAAAGGGGTCCTGAGTCTTCCGGCCACCAAAGGCTTCGAAATCGGCTCCGGTTTCGAGGGAACCGCCTTGCGTGGATCGCAGCACAACGACGCCTTTTTTATGCACGAAGGGAGGGTTCGCACCCGGACAAACCGATCCGGGGGGGTCCAGGGCGGTATCTCCAACGGAGAAGCGATTGTTTTTCGAGTGGCGTTCAAGCCCACTGCCACGATTTTCCAAGCGCAGGCGACGGTGTCCCCCTCGGGCGAAGCGGTGGAATTAAAGGCCCGCGGCCGACACGACGCATGCGTGCTCCCGCGCGCTGTTCCGATGGTGGAGGCCATGACCGTGCTGGTGCTCACCGACCATGCGCTACGCCAACGCGCTCAAAACGGTTGACCCCAGCCTCCGAGGAGCCCAACACGAAACGGTTCTCACGCGGAGACACGCGGGGAGCGGATCGTGTTCACCGAAAGAACATCCGCAACCGTGCACAATCCGCTGCGTCTGCGCGGTCCCGGGCGGCGGTCTTTTTCCGGGTCAAACGGAGCCGGAATCCCCGATCCCTGCCGGTCGCTTGGCCCTAACGGGTTGCCAACCTCCGGAACATGAAGGTGCCCAGTGCAAGAAAGAGCATCGTGGGAAGCCAGATCAACCACTCGGGATGCCATTCAGGCCGGCTTTTCACCCATCCGACCATAATCATGAGCAGGAAGTAACTGAAGGCCACCACCAGACTCAGCAAGAAGCCAACCGCTGTTTCCCGACGCTGCGCACCGACCGCCAGCGGCACGGCCACCAAAGCGAAAGCGAGACACGCCAGAGAGAGTGAAAACCGTCTGTTGATCTCAACCCGGTATTCCAACTCAGTCGAGGGGGCGATCGGGGTCACCCCATCCAACGCTTTCCCTGTGCGCAGCGAGGTCCACATCTCCCGGAGGGTCAGGCTGGTCAAACTCCGGTTCTTTTTGTAGCGAACATAGAGTTCCTCGAGCGAGATGGGCAGCGTGCTTTTGCTCAGGGTGATTCCCTGCCGGATCCGGCTGAAGTTCTGGGGGTCGTGTGCATCCCTCTGTTCGAACCGCGCGTCAAAGATCTCGAGCAGCAGCCTGTGGTTGGCGAGGTCGGCGTGAATCTGGCCGCGTCTGGCAAAAATCACCTTCTGCGGCTCGGAATCCCTTCCCACTTCGTAGACGAGAAGGTTGTGCAACTGCGTGCCGTCGTTGCGCTCGATATAAATCTTCAGGCCGGGAAACACATCGATGACCCGGTCGGTGTCGAACATGGCCAGGGGCCGTTTGATCGCCAGATCGTAAATGGCCTCCTTGAATTCCGCCTGCTTCCTCGGA
>JBILKV010000198.1:0-7899 GCA_044376515.1 Chthoniobacteraceae bacterium
GGAAGGCAGGATCCGCTTTAACGGGCACGACAAGCTCGGGGCGGAGATGGCCGCCGAGATCCTGACCCGCCTCCGGTTTTCAAAAAAAGAAATCGACGCCACCGTCGAGTGCGTCGCGCAGCACATGGCCTTTAAGGACGTCCAGCAGATGCGGGTCTCACGGCTCAAACGCTTTCTGGCACGCCCTACCATGAAGGACGAGTTGCAACTGCACCGGGTCGACTGTGCGGCGAGCAACCAAGACTTTTCCAACTACGATTTTCTCGTCCGCAAGATCGACGAGTTTTCCAAGGAACCGCTCATCCCGCCGCCGCTCGTCACGGGCCGCGACCTTCTGGCGTTGGGCCTTGAAGCTGGGCCGCGCTTCAAGGCGATCCTTGACCAGGTCCAAAGCCTCCAACTCGAGGAGGCACTCCTCACGCGCGAGGACGCCCTAGCCTGGGTCAAAGAAACATTCCCGCCGGACGACGCCTGAGACCGGCAAAGACCGCTCTCCGATCGGCACTCACCCGCTCCGCGTCGATGCGACCCGCACCACCCCATGAAATCGATCCCCCAGATCACCGCAGTGCTTCTGCCCGCGGCCGCCATCGCGCAAACCAGCGCCCCCGCTCCCGTGACTGCAAAAAGTGAAGTACTCCAATTCACGCACGAAAACAGCAAGGTGTTCCCCGGCACCACCCGCCAGTATTGGATCTACATTCCTGCCGCCTACACCCCTGCGAAGCCCGCCTGCCTCTACGTCCACCAGGACGGCATTGCCAACAAGGCGCCGGAGGTTTTTGACACGCTCATCGCCAAGGGAGAGATGCCGGTCACCATCGGTGTCTTTGTTCAGTCGGGACGGGTGAAGGCGGTTGCTCCAGACACCGGCGACCGCGTGAACCGTTCCTTCGAGTACAACTCGCTTTCCCCCGATTACGCCCTCTTTCTGGCCACCGAACTGCTCCCGGCCGTCGAGACGAAAACCGCCTCCGACGGCCGCCCCATCCGCCTTTCAGCCGACCCAAACGATCGCGCGATCGGCGGCCACAGCTCCGGCGCGATGGCCGCGCTCAATGCCGCCTTCGAACGGCCCGACCTTTTCCGCCGCGTCTTCTCCGGCATCGGCAGCTTCACCGACATCCGCGGCGGCGACAAATTCTCCTCCCTCATCCGCAAGACCGAGCCAAAACCGCTGCGATTGTTCGTGCAGGACGGCGCACAGGACCTCAACAACACGTTCGGCGACTGGTGGATGGCCAACCAGATGCTCGAACGCGCGCTCACTTTTGCCGGCTATGAGGTGACCCACTCGTGGGGTGTCGGCGGCCACAACGAACAGGAAATCGCAGTGATTTTTCCAGACGCCATGCGTTTTCTTTGGAAGGACTGGCCGCAACCCGTCAAGGCTGGCGCGGGCTCGGACGCCCTTCAAAAAATCCTCCTCCCCGGGGAGGACTGGAAGCTCGTGAGCGAGGGCTACACGTTTCTGGAAGGGCCAGCGACCAACGCTAAAGGCGAGCTGTTTTTCAACGACGTCCCCACAAGCAAGACCTACCGGCTTGACGCTAAAGGAAACCCGGAACCCTTCATCGAGGAAAGCGGCAACGGGCACGGACAAGCGTTTGGTCCGGATGGCTGCCTCTACGCGGCTGCCGGCGGGGAAAACAAGATCGTCGCTTACCGACCGGACGGCTCGATGGAGGTGATCGCCGAGGGATTCCGCGGCAACGACCTTGTGGTGCGTTCCGATGGAAAGATTTACGTCACCGAACCCGGTTGGGACGGCAAGTCCCCCAGCAAGATCTGGTTCGTGCAGAAGGACGGCTCCAAACAGGTCGTCGACACCGGCCTCAAATTTTCCAACGGGATCACCCTTTCCCCCGACCAGTCGCTGCTCTACGTGGCGGACACCCGCAGCCACTGGGTTTACAGCTACCAAATCCAAGCCGACGGCAGCCTCGCCCACAAACAGCGCTTCTTTCAAATCCTCGTCCCAGACAACGCCGACGACGCAGGTGCCGACGGCCTCGAAGTGGACCACGAGGGCCGTCTTTTTGTTGCCACCCGTCTGGGTGTTCAGGTGGGCGACCCCTCCGGACGCATCGCCTGCATCCTCCCGACCCCCAACGGCAAGGTCGCCAATCTTGCCTTCGGCGGTCCTGAGGGCAACGTCCTCTTTGCCGCCTGCGGCGACAAACTTTACAAACGCACCCTGCGCACGCGCGGCGCCCCCTCCTTCCTGGCGCCCGTCCCCAACAAAAAACACAACGGTGGGTAGCCCGCCTGCGAGCGCGCCCTGACGGAGCCTCGGATTGCGAGCAAACCTGACTGCATCGCACCGGCAGAATGACGGGGATCCGATTCGTCTGCCTAAGGAGTTGCCTGGTCGGGGACTCAGGTGGTATGACCACTTCCATTCTTCTCGCCACTCGATGAACCCCTCCGCACAAGCGGATTCCCGCACACTTCCGAACAGCGTGTTTCCTCCAAACATCGCGCTCGGCAAGGCTTCTGCCCCGAGCAAACCCGCAACAATCTCCGGCGGCATCCGGATTTTAGCAACGGGCACCATACTCGCCCTGACACCCCTGACACCCGCGCTGCGATCCCACGCAGCAGGTACGCTCAAACGCACGGCCGTGGAAGAAAGCGAACTCCCCGCACCGTTGAAAAAACCGGTCCAATACTTCGGGGATGTGCACCCGATACTCACGGAGCACTGCGTTTCCTGCCATGGACCCGAAAAGCAAAAGGGCGGGCTGCGTTTGGATTCCCGGGAAGCAGCCATCGCCGGCGGCAGCGGCTACGGCCCCGCACTCGTCCCCGGAAAAAGCGGCGAAAGCCCGCTGATCCTCTTTGCCGCACATCTGGAACCGGAGATGGAGATGCCGCCGAAAAAGCCGATGCTTTCTCCGGAACTGCTCGCCACCCTCAGGACCTGGATCGACCAAGGAGCACTCTGGCCTGCGCTTTCGGACAAAGCGAACACCGGCGCCATGAGACTCGGCGACCAAGCACTCTTCTTTGAGAAAGCACGCACCCATTGGGCCTTCCAACCTCTTCCCGTGCCGGATTCAGCCTCCCTGCAAAACGGCTCTGCGAAAATTGACGCGCTCATCGCCGCGGGGTTGGCGCGCAAAAATCTCAAGCCCTCGCCAATCGCCGAGGCGCGCACCCTCCTCAGGAGACTCCACTTTGACATCACCGGTCTCCCGCCGACGCCGCAGGAACTGGAGTCCTTCGCCACAAAGTTTGGGACAAACACTGCGACCGCTCTGACCGAAAAGGTCGACGAACTGCTGGCCTCCCCCCACTTTGGAGAACGCTGGGGCCGTTACTGGCTGGACCTCGCACGCTACGCCGATTCGCAGGATTTTTTCCCTGCCCAGGACCTGCGCTACCCCTTCGCATGGACCTACCGTGACTACGTCGCCAACGCCTTCAACACCGACAAGCCTTATGACCAATTTGTGCGCGAGCAGATTGCTGCGGACCAACTCGGGCTCAAGCCCAACGATCCGAGTCTTGCTGCGCTTGGCTTTCTGACGGTCGGCCCTCGGTTTCTGCGGCGTCCCGACGAAATCATCAACGACCGGATGGACGCGGTCACCCGCGGGCTGATGGGGCTCACGGTCGTCTGCGCGCGCTGCCATGACCACAAATACGATCCGATTCCCACTGCGGATTTTTACGCGCTGCACGGGGTGTTCAGCAGTACCGAGGATTTGGTCACCCTGCCCGAAATCGAGCTGGGCGAGGGCAAACCCGACCCAGTCCAGCGGGAGGAATACGAGAAGGCAAAAGCGAAGACTGCCAATGACTTCAGCTCCCTCACCAACGGCCTCAGGAAGACAGCTATTGAGGCGGTCCGGGACAAGCCAGAGGCCTACCTCGAAGCGCTGTGCCAACTGGAGTTTCAGAAAAAAGAAATGAAGAAAGTGCTCAGCGACACTAAGCTGCTTGAAACAGCTCTGCATCCCCTTCAGCAGCGGTGGACGGCGTTTAAGAAATCCGCAGCCGCGCTGGAGGACCCGGTGCTCGCGCCGCTTGCGCGCCTTGTGACCGCCCCGGCGGAGCAAAAGGCGACCGTGCTGGAGGCCGTCCAGACCACTGGTCGCGTGCCCGCCGGCAAGCACGACGTTCACCCCGTTGTGCTCGAGGAAATCCGCTCCAAAAAACCGGAAGGTGACGAGCAGCTCCTCAAGATGTACGCCACCCTCCTGGCGAGAGCCCTCAAATCGCCTGCGGCGGAAACCGATGCGGTGGTTCAGGTGTTCACGGGGAGCGAGGCACTCTTCGATCTGAACGCGAAGGACGTCGAGTCGGCAGCCCGCCCCTCGCTTGCCTCTCGGAAAGAATACGAAAAGCTAGACAAGGCGCTCGTGGAGTTGGAGGCAACGCACCCTGGGGCCCCTGCCCGGGCCATGGCCGTCAAGGACAGACCGAAGCCGGTCAGCCCCGTGGTTTACATCCGAGGCGAAGCGAGCCGCAGGGGGGCCGCAGTGGATCGGCGCTTTTTGCAGGTGCTGGATCCGACGATGCGCCCATTTGCGCCGGACAAAAGCGGGCGTTTGGAACTGGCGGTGAAAATCACCGCCAAGGCGAATCCGCTTACCCCCCGCGTCTGGGCCAACCACGTGTGGCGGCACCTGCAGGGGCGTCCACTGGTGAAAACTACGGGTGACTTCGGACTGCAAGCGGAAGCCCCGTTGCAACTCGAACTGCTCAACTGGATGGCATCCGCGCTTGTGGAAAGGGGTTGGTCCACCAAGAAACTCGTCCGGGACATCCTGCTTTCAAACACCTACCAGCAAAGGAGCTTCGAACGTTCCGACGGCGTGGCGGCGGACCTGGAAAACACCCTCTTCTGGCGCGCCAACAGGCGGCGCATGGATTTCGAGGCGATGCGCGACGCCATGCTCAGCGCAAGCGGATCCCTCGACCCGACCGTTGGCGGACGCGCGGTGAATCTCTCCGCCGAACCCTTCACCGGACGACGTACCCTCTACGGCTTCGTCGACCGCACCAACATCGACCCGCTTTTCAACACGTTCGATTTCCCATCGCCCGACATCGTCAACACGGAGCGGACCCAGACGCTCGTACCGCAGCAGGCGCTCTTCGCGTTAAACGACGGCTTCATCCTCCAACAGGCGCGCAGGCTCCTGACCGAAGCCGCGGCCGCAGGCCACTCTGGTCCAGATTCGATTCAGTGGCTCTACAAGCGACTTTTCCTTCGACCGCCCACTCCGCGCGAAGCCGACATTGCCCGGGCCTTTTTGCAGGAAACCAGCGGGATTCATCCGGAGCCCCCCGGGGGTTCGTGGCAGTACGGGTTTGGGAACGCGGATCCAGAAGTGGACCGGCATTCCGCTTTTGAGGCGCTTCCACACTTTGATCCGCAGGCAAAACGTTATCAGGGTGCGCGAACCTTCCCCGCTCCGAAGCACGGCTTTGTGAGCCTGAGCGCGGGCGGAGGCCATCCGGGAACGGGAATCAGGATGGCTGCCATCCGGCGCTGGATCGCTCCCTTCGACGGGGAATTCGCCTTTACCGGGGAGCTTTCGCTCAGCCCCAAAGGGAGCGGAGACGGAGTGCGGGCGCGCGTGATCTCTTCTGTGACGGGGTTGCGGGCCGAGTGGGTGCTCGACCGCACGGGCGATGTCAGCGTGCCGACAGAGTTGAAAACGCTTGTGCTCAGGGAGGGCGAGATTCTGGACTTCGCCGTCGACTCCCGCAGCAACGACAACTCCGACGGCTTCCGCTGGGCGCCGGTTCTCAAACTCGAGACGGCCGCCGACAAACCCAGCACTCGGATGCAGGCGGGGTGGGACGCGCAGGCAGAGTTCAAAGGCCCGCCCCCCGCCAAACTCCAACCACTTGAGCAACTCGCACAGGCGCTTCTGATCACCAACGAGTTTCTTTTCATCGACTGAAGCCGCCCTCGGAAAGCCCCGCCAAAACTCCAGCCGTTTCACCCCTCATGCAACCCAACCCGACCTTCTTCACCAGACGCGAAGGCCTCGCCCGCGCCGGATTCGGCATGGGCGGACTAGCCCTCGCGGGAGTCCTCCACGATCTCGGCTTGACGGAAGCCAACGCAGCAGCAGTCGCGTCCCCGCTGGAAGCCCGCGCCCCACAGTTTGCGCCAAAGGCCAAGCGAGTAATCCATCTCTTCATGAACGGCGGTCCGTCCCAAATGGACACGTTTGACCCGAAACCAAAACTTAACGCGTTTCACGGCAAATCCCTTCCGGTGAAGAACGATCTGAGCAAGGACAAGCGCCTGAGTGGCGCCGCACTCGGCTCAAACTTCAAATTTGCCAAACACGGCCAAAGCGGGATCGAAATCAGCGAGCTTTTTCCCAACGTTGCCAGGCACGCCGACGATCTCTGCGTGATCCGCTCCATGTTCAGCGACGTTCCCAACCACGAATCGGCGCTGATGATGATGAACACCGGAAGCCTCACCCTGCCCCGCCCCAGCGTGGGCGCTTGGACCCTCTACGGGCTTGGCTCCGAAAACCAGAGTCTGCCGGGGTTTGTGGTGATGTGCCCAGGCGGCCTACCGGTTTCACAGAGCGCCAACTGGCGCTGCGCCTTTCTTCCCGGGGTCTACCAGGGCACCCACATCGACACCAAGGAAACGCGCGCTGAAAAACTTATCGCCAACCTGCGTAACGATTCCATCCTTCCCGGGCAGCAGCGCAAACAGCTCGCCTACGTCCAACAACTCAACCAACTCCACCGCACCGAACGCCCCGGCGACTCCCAGCTCGACGCCCGGATCCAGTCGCTCGAACTCGCCTTCCGGATGCAAAGCGAGGCCACCGAAGCCTTCGACGTCACCAAGGAGCCAGAAAGTGTCCGCAAAATGTACGGGGACACCCTCCAGGGCCGCCAGATGCTCATGGCCCGCAGGTTGGCCGAACGCGGGGTCCGCTACGTCCAAGTCTGGCACGGCGCCGGCCAACCGTGGGACAGCCACAGCGGAATCGAGGATGCCCACCGTCGCCTCGCCGCCGAGTGTGACCAACCCATCGCGGCGCTCCTGCAGGACCTCAAGAGCCGGGGCATGCTGCAGGATACCCTCGTGCTTTGGGGCGGCGAATTCGGACGCACCCCGACGGCCCAAATGCCACTCACCCCGAAGGTGGGGCGCGACCATCACAACGACGGCTTCACCGTCTGGATGGCCGGCGGCGGCGCAAAGCCCGGTTACGTACACGGCGCCACCGACGAGGTCGGCCTTGGCATCGCAGAGGGGAAAATGCACGTCCACGACCTGCACGCCACGATCCTACACCTACTGGGCTTCAACCACGAAACGCTCACCTATCGCTACGCGGGACGAAACTTCCGCCTTACGGACGTCTCCGGGGAGGTGATCAAGGAGTTGATCGCCTGAGCGATGACTCAGCTCGCCTGAACGGGGCGCGCAAAAACAAACGGGCGCGCAGCGCTTTTTGTGCAGAGGTCTCCTGAATGTAGGGCTTTTTGCGGCGGTTGGTTGGACACACAAAAGTGCCCCCTCCCGCAGTAAAGTTCGGGCAACAGGTTTTTAGGAAGATTTTTCTACTGGCTCAAGCGGATCAAAAACCGCCTCGAAGGGAGTGTGGAGAAAAAAACAATCAGTGGGGATGTGTTTGCTCCAACGCATTCTGTCGGACACCAATTCCGGTTGGAGGGGCACGTCAGAATCAGAAACTGGTGGGACTCTTCTTTCTGCTTTCCACGGATAAGAAAGTCTCGGTTAGCCGCGTCGCGGCCGCCCAAAGCCTGCCTGCCTCGCATCCGACTCTCGTTTAGGTAGTAAACGAGCCTCAGCGCTATCTCGCCAGACTCTACCCCCGTGGGAGAGGAGGAAGATTACGCAAGATGACGCGCAAACCAAATCCCGATCAAATCGGTTAG
>JBILKV010000376.1:0-7896 GCA_044376515.1 Chthoniobacteraceae bacterium
ACCCAGCGCTAATTGCGCACCGTCGACGGAGACGGCGGTGGAGGCCCCGATACGATCCGAGGCGCCGAGCGTGAGAAGGCCCGCGCCATTGATGGCGAGGGTGGTGGCCGCGGAAGTCCCGGCGAGGGAAACCGCACCTGTGACCGTCGCAGCACCGGCACCGAGTGCGCCGGCGACGGTACCGCCGGCGAGGGCGTAGGTTGCGGCGGAGAGGATGCCGGTGCCCATTACGACGCCCGAGTTGAGATTCAACACCGACACGGTGTTGGCGAAGGAGGAGGCGTCGAGTGTGGCGCCTGAAACGGTCACCGTCGCACCCGCGGAGAGGGCGCCGGCTGCCCCCAGAACCAGACTGCCGCCGTTGATTGCGACCGAGTTGGAGGCGAGCGAGCCGGTGACACGGAGGGTTCCGTTCGAGACGGTTGTCGCTCCGGAGAAAGTGTTGGCGCCCGCGAGGGTCAGCGTGGCGGAACCGGTCTTGGTGAGGTCGAACGCTCCGGAGACAACGCCTCCAAGCGAAAGATCATTGAGGGTGGCCAGTGTGGTTGCCGCGGCGAGAGCGGTGTTGCCCGCGAAGGACAGGGAGCCGGAATTAACGGTATCGCCGATGGTGAGGGAACCGGAAAGGGACAGGGCGTTGGAGAGGGACCGGGCGGTGGTGTTGGTGCTCCTGAGGGTGCCCGCGGTCATGAAGAGCGTTCCGGTTCCGAGTGCGGTATCCGAACCGATCTGAAGAACTCCTGCACCGAGAGAGACACCTCCGGAGAAGGAGCTTGCGCCGGAAAGCGAGAGGGTTCCTGCGAGTGCCTTCACCAACCCGCCTGCACCGGAGACGGAGCCGGAAAGGGAGGAGTCGGCAGTCGAAGCAAAAGTGAGCGAACCGTTGGAGAGCAGCAGGGAGCCAGCGCCGGAAAGGCTTGCGAGAGAGACGCCATTGAGGAGCTTGAGGTTTCCACCGGCAGCGAGTGTGACGTCTACGGTGTCGAGGATGGCTGCCGCCCCCTGGAGGGTGAGGGTGCCGCCGTTCACAGTAACGGGACCGGTGAAGGTGTTGACTCCCGAGAGGGTGAGTTCGGAGGAGCCGGTCGTGGTGAGGCTGGCGGAGCCGGAAAGCGTGCCACTCAACGTCGTGGTACTTGCAAGCACCAAAGTCAGGGGGGCGTCGAAGGAGGCGGGGCCTGAAAAACCGAGCGCACCGTTGTTGAGCGAATCGCCCAGCGTGATGCTACCCGACAGCAAAAGGGTGTTTGCGATGGAACGCGCCGAAGTGGAGTCACTGGAGATACGGACGGCGGAGGCGGTGAGACTGCCGAAGCCCAATGCAGTGTCGGAAGCGAGTTGCAGTGCCCCCGCCAGGATGTTTATCCCGCCCTCGAGATTAGAGGTGCCACCCAGGGTGAGGGTCCCGGTTCCAAGTTTGGCGAGGGAACCGGCGCCTGAAAGGCCGGTGGCGAAACTCACCGCATTGGTACCGGTATCGACCGTGGCGAGGGTGCCGGAACCGATGGGTGCGAATCGGGCGCTCAGGTCGGTGGAAACGCCCTGTGCAAAAGCGAGGGTGCCGCCGCCAAAGCGGATGGAGCCCGACGCCCCCAAAGCTGAGGCATTTGCCAGACTGAGCGTACCGGCGTTGAGAAGCACAAGACCCGAGAAGGAGGCATTGGCGCCCGTGAGGATGGTGTTCCCGCCGAGCCCGCCCTGCTCAAGGGTGCCTGCACCGCTGAGGAGGTTGGCAAAGGTGTAAGCGTTGTTACGGTTAAACTGTAAGGTGGCTGCAGCTGCGAGCGATACAGCGCCGCCCACCGTGCCGGTCGCTCCGCCGGTGCCAATCTGCACAAACCCCGCATTGATGGTGGTTCCACCGGTGTAACTGTTGTTGCCGGCGAGCACGAGAGTCCCGGCTCCGTTGACGAGCAACTGACCGCCGCCGGTGGCAAGCACGCTGTTGATCTGCAGGACACCCGCCCCATCCGTGGTGAGGGTGAAGCCTGAGCCGGAGATGTTTCCGGTGTTAGTCAGGGTCAGGGTTCCCGCGGCGGAAGCGATTGTCGTGTTCCCTGCGAGGGTGAGAATCCCGCCCAAGACGTTTGTTTCGGAGGCGTTTCTCAAGGCCCCGCTGCCGCCGGCGCCGGCACCCGACAGGGTGAGCAATTCGTTTCCAACCGTGATGCCGCCCTGCAGCTCGAGCGTCGCACCCGGGGAAACCACGGTTCTGTTGGCTGCCAGTCCCGAAGCACCGAGCGCGTTGTTCGACGCTATCGTGAGCGTGCCTCCCTCGATGGTCGTTTCACCACTGTAGGTGTTCGAACCGTCCAACAACAGGCGGCCGGCGAGTGTCTTCTTGAGGCTGTTTGCGCCACTAAGGCTGCCGCTCAGCGTGAGTTGCGTGCCGGCCACCGCAAAATTGCCGGCCCCCGAGCCGAAGCTGATGTTGCCCGCAAACGAGGATGTGCCGACGGAAGCGTTCAAATTGCCGTTGTTCAGGGTCAAGCCTTCTGCGGTGGCGTAGGCCACGTTTTGGAGGTCGAGGACGGCACCGCTCGCCACCGTCGTGGCACCCGCCGTGGACCCAAGGGCGCCGTTGCTCGAGACTGCCAGGATGCCCGCGCTGACGACCGTGGCACCCGAGTAGGAGCCCGAACCCCCAAGCAAGGCTGTGCCGGCACCGGTTTTAACGAGACCACCGGAGCCGAGCGCCAGACCCCCGGCGATCTCGAGGTTTCCGGCGCCAGCGAGGGTGAGGCTGGAGGAGCCCACCACGGTGTTAGGACTGCTGAAGCGGAGTGTCCCCGCAGTAGAGGAAAGGGTCGCGGAACCCGCGAGCGTCAGGGTACCCGAGAGGACGTTGGTGCCGCTCACGTTCACCACGACACCCGGCTGGCCCAAAGAGCCGGTGCCGGCGATGGTGAGCGCAGGGGCCAAACCCGTGAACCCCCCTTGGAGCTGGAGGGTGGCGCCGGCGGCAACCGAGACGAGGGAACCGGCACCGAGGGCTGAGGCGCTCTGCACGTTCAAGATACCGGCGGTGACGCTGACCGTGCCTCCGAAAGTGCTGCTGCCCGAGAGAACCAGCGTCCCGAGTCCGGTCTTGATGAGTCCAAACCCACCACCGCTGTCGCCGATGTTGCCGCCGAGGGTCAGGGTGTTGGCGGCTGCGTTAACGACGCGCGAAGCAGAAAGGGTGATCGCGCCGCCGCCCATGTTGAGGTTTTGCGAGCCGATGAAATTGAAGTTGGCGTCCCACACCTGCGCCGGGTTGCCGCTTAACACTGCGTTGACCACGGTGGTGTCTAGGGAACCAGCTGCTAGAGTGAAGGTTCCGCCACTGCCCAAAAAGCCGGCGTTGCCCAGCACCAGATTGCCGGAACCCAGGGTGAAGCCGCCGCTGAGTGAGGTGGCTGCGCTCAAGGTCAAGGTCCCGGAACCCAGCTTCACAAAGGAGCCCGCGCCGGAAAGACCGGAGGCGAAGGAAAGGTTGGTGGCGCCGATGTCGACGGTTGCGACGGTGCCGGCACCGATGGGGGCGAACCGGCTGGAGAGGTCTGTGGCCGTACCGGGGGCGAACTGAAGCGTGCCGCCGCGGAAGGTAAGGGAGCCGGAGGTGCCCACGGCATTGAGCGTGCCAAGAACGAGAATGCCGTTTGCGAGACGGGTGCCGCCGGTGTAGCTCGATGTGCCGGAAAGGGTGAGGGTGCCGGTGCCTGTCTTGGTGAAGGAAGCGGAGCCGGAACCCACGAACCCCTTGGAGAAAGCGAGACTGTTGGTTCCGGTATCGAGGGTGAAATCCACGCCGCTGCCAAGCGTGAGAGTGCCTGCGGAGAGATCCAGAGCCACACCCGAGCCGTACCGCAGGGTGCTCGAACCGCTGACAAGGAGGCTGCCGGAGCCGAGGGCGTCGGCGTTGTTCAACGCGAGGGTACCGGACGCCAGGGTGGTGCCGCCGGTGTAACTGTTGACTGCGGAGAGGGACAGCGAGCCACCCAGAACCGCCAGCGCGCCACCGCCGGAGATCGTCCCGGCGAGGGAGGCCGTGGCGACATTGAAGGCCAGGCGCGCACCCGCTGAAACGGAAAACGCGGTCGAGACATCGGGAGCACCCGTGGAACCGCCGGCACCGAACTGCAGGGTGCCGACGCCAACCGAGGCCGAAAGGTAATTCTGGGAACCCGAGAGGGTGAGACTGCCGGCTCCCAACTTGAGGAAAGTTCCCCCGGGAACGACCAAGCTGCCCGAGTACAAAGTCCCCGTTCCGGCATAGTTGGCGGTGTTCAGACTGAACACATTGCCCGTTCCGCCCCAGACGGTGTTGGTGAGGACCCCAGTCAACGACGTGTCAGAGAATTCGCCGGCACCGCCGAAGTTCACACCAAGCAGCGTGTTGTTGGCCATGGTGAGGGAGGAAGGGGTCCATGCCGTTCCGCGGTTCACATAGAGACTGCCCGCATTGACTGCGAAGGTGCCAGTGGAGGTAAAGAGGCCGGCGAGGGTCAGCACACCGGAACCGAGTTTGGTCAGGCCGTTGGAGCCGGCGGAAATGCTGCCGCTCAAGGTGAGCGAGTCGGCCTCGACCGCGAGGGTGGAGGTACCGGCGAAGGTAACCGATCCAGCGACGGTGTTCCAGCCGGAGACGGAGCGCAACACCCCTGCCGAAGGTCCGCTGCCGGTGAGCGTGAAGGGTGTGGAAGCGCCAAAACCCAACGCCGCAGTGCCCCCGAGTAGTTCGACCGCGGCGCCGGAGGCGACCGTCAGGGAAGAGGCCGAAGCTCCCCCGAGGGCAGCGCTGGTTTGGAGGGACAACACCCCGTTTTGGACGGTGGTGGAGCCGGTGTAGATGTTGGAGCCCGCGAGCACCAGGGTGCCCGCGCCCGTCTTCGCAAAACCGCCCGAGCCGGAGAGTATGCCGGAAAGGGTGAGACTGCTGGAATCGACCTGAATCACCGGGGTGCTGGCCAGACTCAACGCACCGGCGAGGCTGTTGGCTCCGCTGACACTCACCAACGAAGCGGCGGCAGCAGAGAGAGTTCCCGTCAGCGAAAGGGCTTCCGCGCCGAGCGCCAGACCACCCTGAATTTCCAAGGTGGCTCCAGCCCGGATGTCGGTGCCCGCGGCGGTGCTGCCAAGGGCGGTGGCGTTCCGGATGTCCAGGGTGCCCGCGTCCACCTGAACCACGCCCTCATAAGAACCCCCGATGAGCAGGGTGACGCGGGCGGTGCCCGTCTTAATGATCCCCGTGGAACCGATGAAGGAACCAGAACCGCCAAGAACGTAATCCAGAGTGGAGCTGGTGAAGTTGATGCCGACGGGAGAGAAGACGCCATCGAGAGTGACGGAACCGTTGGTCACAGCGACGGAGGCGCCATAGGTTCCGCCAAAGTACATGGCACTGGCTCCGTTGACGAACGAACTGGAATTACCCGAGGTGTTTACCCAGTTGCTGGAGGTGACCAGGGAGTCAGCGGTGCCTCCTGTCCAGAAGCGGTTGTTCCCCGCATCCGGAGCCAAGGTGAGGCGCAGTTCGCCTGCCGTCCAAACGAGGTCCGCGTCGAGTCCGCCGAACGAATCGGCACCGAGGGAGAGTGTGCCAGAACCGAGGGTGCCGGTGAAACTCAGGAGCGTGTAGGAGCCGACCGATGGGGTGGTCACGCCTTGGGCGAGCGTGAGGTTGATGGTACCAGACCCGAGCAGCGTTAATCCGCCGGTGAGCGTGAAGCGGTCACTGTTGGCCGGGGTGCCAATCTTGAAGTTGACGCTGCCGGTGTTCCCAGAGGCGATGGAGAGGCCCCCGAGAGTCAAGGTTCCAACGGCACCATCGACGCCTGCAAAAAGCGAACCACCCGCAAGCGAAAGCGTACCGGCGGCAAAGCCTGTACCGCTCAGGTTGGCACCCGTGTTGAGCAGGAGGCTGCCGGCGCCCGTGAGGCTTCCGGTGAGCACGGTGTTTCCCGCGGAGAGCGTTGTGATTCCGGAGTAACTGCTGGTTCCTGCGAGCGTGAGCGTGCCCGTTCCAAGATTTTGCACGGCACCGGTACCACTGATTGAGCCCGAGTAGGTGAGGGAATCGCTGCGGTTGAATGCCAACAGCGCGTTGTTGAGAACGCTGGAGGAGAGCGAACCGAGCAGCGAGCCACCGCCCACCTGCAGGGTGCCGGAAGCGATGGTGGTAGGGGAGGAGCTAAGGTTGGTGCCAGTGAGCGTGAGCGAACCCAGTCCCGCCTTGTAGAGACCGCCGGGGAGGTCGCGGGAGAAAGTGACGTTGTTGGTGCCGGTGTCGATGACAATGCTGGAACTGCCGGCAACCGCAAACCTGTTGGACAGATCGGTGGTGATTCCAGGGGCGTACTGGAGGCCGCCGCCGGCAAAAGTGATCGTCCCGGTTCCAAGGCCGCCATCGATTGCGTTGCCGACCCCGAGGGAACCGGCGCTGACCGTAATACCACCAGAGAAGGAGTTGGAGCCACTGAGGGTGAGCATTCCCGAGCCCACTTTGGTAATCGCAACAGAACCCGACAACACTCCGGTGTAGGTGGTCGCGGCGTTGTTGGCGCCGACAGTGAGAGCCATGGCCGTACCGCCCGACAGAGGAAAGTTGCCGGACCCCTGCAGTCCTCCGAGGGTGAGGCTCGGGAGGGAGGGCGAGGAGAAGCTCCCGCCACCACTCAGATCCAGTGTGCTGAAAGCGAGGGCATTGGGATTACCGATAGCCAGTGTAGCGCCTGTGGCGATCGCAGTGGTCCCGGTGAAGGTGTTGGCCGCCGCAAGGGTCACGGTACCGGTACCGGAAATCGAGAGACTCCCCGCACCCGAAATCAAACCGCTCAAGGTGGTCGCACCGGGGGTGCTGATGGCACCGGCCCCGTTGAGCACGATGTTGCGAGAGGTAGAGAAGGCGGTGGACTGGCGAAGGGTGCCACCGTTGAAGGTGAGCACGTTTCCGGTGCCGCCCAGTCTGGCATCGCCGTCGACCTGCACCGAGCCGCCGTTGAGGTAGAGTCCGCCCAAAGCGGTGTTGGTGCCGGAAAGCAGAAGCGTTCCCGCCCCCAACTTCACCAGCGGCCCTGCGTTGCCGCTCACGCTGCCAGAGTTGGTGAGGGTCACTCCGTTGGCCACGCCTATAAAGCCGCCCGCTGCACCGATGGAAACCAGGCGCGTGGTCGTCGTGCCGGCCGAGGCGTACAGGGTGCCCCCGTTGAGGTTGAGGGTGGCACTGCTCAGGTTGGTATTGGAAGAGATGCTGAGGGAGCCGGCATTGAGGTAGGTCTGCCCTCCATACGTGTTGCTCCCGCCCAGCACCAGCAACCCCGGTCCCGCCTTGGTGAGCGCTACGGCGGCGCCTCCAATGGTCCCACTGATGGTCAGGGCACCCGTTCCATATTGTTGCACGATCACCTCCGCGGCTCCGATGCCGGAGGAGCTTCCCGTGAGCACCGCGCCCGCGGAGGAAGCGATAGTGAAGGCCTGGGAGCCGGTCACTAAGAGACCGCCGGAATTGAGCGTCAAACTCCCACCCAAGGTGAGGAGTGTTCCACCAGAGGTATTGGCAGCCACTTTGAGCGTGTTGACAGAACTCGCCCCCGCCACCGTGGTGGTGCCGGTGGTGATCGTGTAATTCAGCGAGCCTCCCAGAGCAGTTCCCTGGAGCGTCGTGTAGGTGGTGGTGCCGCCGAGGGTGAGGGTCCCGGAGCCGGTCCCGGTGGCGAATTCATAGGCTCCATTGGTACCAAGCCACACCACGCGGCCGGTGTAGATGCTGCCACTAGACAGGGCGGAGGTGGTGGTGACGGTTCCTCCAGCGGCCAGCGAACCCACAAGCAGGGTGGCACCTGGGTTGGTGAGCGTAAGCGACCCGAGCGTGAGCCTTGAGGAGGCGCTGCCACCGCCGTTTGCGACGAGAATCGA
>JBILKV010000371.1:0-22296 GCA_044376515.1 Chthoniobacteraceae bacterium
CGAAACTCAACCCGAGGACATCGTCGATCGGCCCCGCCGGACGCCCGGGGACAAGGGAGGCAAACAACTGGCCGCTGCTTCCCGGCGCCAACGCGGAGACTGGCGAGAGCGAAAGCGAGCCCGCGGACGACGCTTCGATCCTCAGCGGCACCCGTAGGCCCGGCTCGTTCGAGACAGAGAGACTGCCGACACTGGACACTGCCATGGTGTAGGCCTCGCGCACGGCAGGAATCGAGAGAGTGCCCGTACTGAACACAGCACTGGCGTGTTCAAAAACGTCCACCGTAAAGACGCCTGCCACCGAACCGGTGTGGGTGAGGTTGGGGCCGAACACAAAAACGGTACCGGATTGGGACAGGCCACTGCTCGATGGCACGAATCGGAATCCGGTCTGCGGCGCACTGGTCTGGCCCGGCTCCACTCCACTGACCGAACCGGTTCCAAGCAACCACGGTCCGCCCGAGATCGAGACGTTGAGCGCGTCTGACTGCGCCGGAGCAGAGTTCTGAACACTCACCGCAACCGCAGTCGAACCACCCACGAGCAGCGAACCCGATGCCGCAAGGGCAGTCACCGTGCCAACCGACGCCTTGCGCTGGAGAGCCAGCGACGACCCGGAGTTCACGAGATAGTAGCTGTTGGATCCGCCCACGACGGAATGGGAGAGCGCACCCGAAATCAGCGTTCCCGAAGAGAGCACGGGATACCGGCCCACCAAATCGTCCGGAGGTCCCTGCACCTCGAGCCTACCTTCGACCACACTGGAGCCCGAAACCGTGAGCGGACTTCCAGCGGTAAGGAGCAACGAGCCGCCAGTGAGGCTGAGAGCCCCCACACTCACGGCGGTCTGCCGGACATCGAGAACGCCCCCGGAAACACTCACCGGGCCGGTACCCAGAGCCGAGGAGGAGGTTGCCTGCAGGGTGCCTTCCAAAAGGATAAACCCGCCCCTGAAGGAGGAAGTTCCACCGAGCACCAGCAAACCCGGACCCGATTTCGAAACTCCCGCCGCACTCAACGTGCCTGCGTCCCCGAGTCCGGCGGTGAGTCTCAGCACCGAGGCCTGCGCCACGTTCACATTCAGATCGCTTTCGGCCACCACTGGCGCGGCCACGGAATGGGAGCCGGACAACACCGAAAGGGCCGCCGGTTCCAACGGATTATATACCCATACCGCAGATGCCATTCCTGCCGGATTTAACGTGTAACCGACGCCGGGCAAACCGCTCATGCTCAGCGAAAGCAACTGCACCTTCGCATTCGGCAACGTGATGGAAACCGCCGCGGCCGTCTGCGGAAGAACGACGGTATCGAAACCACGGCTGGAAACCAGCAACCCCGGGGTCGTCAGATTGCTCCAGTTCGAGGCGGCACTCCAGAGGCCGTCTCCCGCCACCCAGTTCCAATGGGACGCCCCGCTCATCGGCGTCACGTTGAGGCGCACCTTCCCGGCAATCCCGTACTCCAGACCAAACCTGAGCGACCCTGAACTCCACGTGTCCTGAGCAAACTCCCCGATTCTTGAGCCGCTGAAGGTCAGCAGGTCATAGCTGCCCACCACGAGCTGGGACAACCCGCTCGTAAACCCGTCCGAGATCCCAAGCGTTGCCGAGGGTTGGATGGTCAGGTCTCCGCCCACCGCCACCGTGTCCGAGACGCCGGTTCCCAGCCGCAGACGGATCTGCCCCGACAAGGAGAGCGATCCTGTCGAAAGCGTCGCAAAACCCGAAGAAGCCGTCGCTGCCAACACAGCGCCCGAGCCGATCGAAAGGGCGCCCGCAACCGCACCTCCACCGGAGAGGGTCTGGCCGGCCACCAGATTCCAGCCCGCCGCAAAGGCCCGAGCGTCGAGAGTGGCGCCCGCCCCGACGAGGAAACTGCCGCTCGCCAAGGAGGCCGATGGCGCAAATTCCAGCGTGCCCGCCGTGACGAGTGTTGGTCCGCTAAAGGGACTCGGTGCGGACAGGATCAGGCGGCCGGACCCCGCCTGAACCAGCGTTCCCGTGCCCGAGAGCACACCCCCATAGGAAATCGTGTCGGCACGGTTGAAGACGAGCGTCCCCTCCGTCAGAACGTTCGAGACGATCGAACCGCTCGTTCCCGCAGTCCCGACCTGCAACTGACCGGAGACCACACTCAAAGTGCCCGAGAACGTGTTCGCCGCAGAGAGAAACAACGTCCCTCCCCCCGATTTTGTCAGTCCCCCGCTTCCTGAAATCACACTTCCGAATTGCACCGGGTTTGCCCCGGTATGCACACCCGCGCTCACCCCGGCGGGCAGCGCGCTAAAGCGGGGGCTCAGGTCGGCAGTCACTCCCGCGGCATAGGCGAGCGTGCCGCCTGCAAATACGATGGCGCCTCCCGAACCGAGGGCGTCGGCCGCCCCCAACGTGAGCGAACCGCCCGAGAGCCAAACCGGCCCGGTGAAGCCACTGTTGGGACCGTTTACGAACGTGTTTCCCGCAGAGCCCGCCTGCTCGAGCACCCCTCCTCCCGAGAGCGCCGAAGAAAGCGTATACTGATTTGAGCGGTTGATCCGGAGCCTGCCGGCGGTCTGAAGCACCACCGGCCCACTGCCCACCGCCCCCGTAGTCCCGCCCGCCCCGACTTGAAGAGTACCCGCGTTGACGGTGGTTCCGTTGGTGTAACTGTTGTTGCCGCCCAGGATCAGGGTGCCGACGTCATTTTTGAGGAGCGCGCCAGCGCCCGTGGCGATCACGCTGTTCACCTGCAGAAGACCCGCCCCGGCGACAGTCAGGTTAAAACCGTTCCCCGTGATGTTGTCGCTGGTGTTGCTCAACAGCAGAGACCCGGACTCCACGGCCATGGTCGAGGGGCCTTGCAGGGTGAGCTTGCCTCCAAAGGTGTTTGCCCCGGACACGCTGCGCAAGGCCCCGCCGCCTCCAACCCCTGCGCCGGAAATGGCTACAGGCTCCGCCCCGATCGCCACCCCGCCGGTGCCGCCCTCGATTTCGAGACTGGCCCCGGGGGAAACCAGTGTGATGCCCGATACCAAACCGAGGGCAGTGTTGTGCCGCACGTTGAGGGTGCCTGCGGTGACGTTGGTCTGCCCGGAATACGTGTTCGAACCCGCCAGAACGAGTCGGCCGGAACCGGCTTTGTTCAACACAAAAGCGCCGCCACTGCTCACCACCCCTCCCAAGAGCAGTTGATTGTCCTCAATCCTAAAATTCACGCCACCGACTCCCACCGCGATGTTACCTGCGAAAGAAGAATTGCCGAGGGAAGAGGTGACAAACCCACCCGTGACGGAGACGTTTTTGGAGGCTGTATAAGCCACGTTTCGGAAATCCAGCACCGCACCGCTTGCCACGGTGACGACGGAGGTGCCCGTCCCCAGCGCCTGATTGGCGCCGACCGCCAACACCCCCGCCCCAATCTGCGTTGCCCCGGTAAAACTTCCCGGCGCCGCGAGCAGCAGCGTTCCGGCGCCAAGCTTGGCGAGGGCACCGGTTCCAATGTGGATGCCGCCCGCCACAGCGCCGCTGCCCGCTCCGTTGACCGTAAGGGAATAACTGCCGCTGATTCCGCTCACGTCGGAAAGCACCAGCGAACCGGAGGCCACGGCAAGCGTCGCATCGGAACTCAGGCTCACGGCCCCACCAAGCGTGTTCAAGTCGCTGAGATTCACCAACGCGCCCAACTGGCCCGCCGCCCCGGTCCCCGCAAGCAAAAGCGGTTTGGCGGCGAGGCCGACTCCACCCTGAATCTGCAGCGTCGCACCGGGCGAAACAGACACCCCGACGGTGCCGCTGCCAAGGGCACCGGCATGGGCCAGCGACAACACCCCGGCCGCAACACTCAACGGCCCGCCAAACGTGTTGCTTCCTGAGAGCACAAGGACGCCGGTGCCGGCCTTCATCAGGCCGTATCCGGCACCGCCGTCCCCGATGGAACCTGCAAGTGTCAGTATCTTTGCGCCCACCATCGCGGTGCGGCTTCCTCCGCTGAGCACGATCGCGCCGGTGCCGGTGTTCAGGTTCTGGCTACCCGCAAAATTCAGGTCTGCCTCCCAGAGCTGGGCGTTCTGCCTGGTCCAAACGCTGTTGACCACCGAGGTGTCGAGCGTGCCTCCGCGGATGGTGAGCGTCCCCGTTCCCAAGGCCGCATCGTCGCCCAAAACCAACCTTCCACCGGCCAACACCACTCCTCCGCTCAAGGTGGAGGGCTTGGTGAGGGACAATGTCCCGGAGCCGCTCTTGGTGAAGGTGCCCGCGCCGGACAGCTCCGACCCGAAAGCCACGGAGTTTCCATGCAAATCGATCGTCGCGTTGACACCTGCGCCCACCGCTGCCAGCCGGCCGGACAGGTCTGTCGTCATTCCAGCCGCATAGCGCAAAGTGGAACTGGCATTAAAAGAGATGCTTCCCACAGTCCCAAGCGCCAGCGCATGCCCCAGCACAAGACTGCCGCCTTCCAGCGCCGTGCCGCCGCTGTGGGTCGAGGCGGCGTCCAGCACCAGCGTCCCCGGGCCTGCCTTTGTGAATCTGGTGTCGCCTGCGTTTCCCAGCCCCTTGCCAAGCGTCACCGTGTTGGTGCCGGTGTCGAGGGTCAGCGCCGCACCCGGGCTGAACGCCAGCGTGCCCGCAGAAACGTCCGGAGCAACGCCGCTTCCGAACCGGATCGTGCTCGTGCCCGCGACAAGCAACGCCGCGGCAGTGCCATTGCCACCGAGTGCCCCGACATGCCCTAGAAGAAGGGTGCCGGCTGTCAGCGTGGTCCCGCCGCCGTACGTGTTGTTCCCGGCCAACAAGAACGACCCGCCCTCCACAGCCACCGAACCCTCTCCCGAAATCACCCCGGTCTGGGAACCGTTTTGCAAGTTAAAGACGGCACGCGCACCCGCCTCAATCAGCAGGGCCGCCGCACCCGGACTTCCCCCGGACCCGAGTGTCCCAAATTGCAGGGTTCCGGTCTGGATGCGGACCCCCTGGTAGTTTTGAACGCCCGAAAGTGCCAGCGTGCCGGTGCCCGCCTTGAGCAGGTGTTGGGTGGTGAGATCTGCGGCATACACAGCCGCCCCGTGTGCATTGCTCGTGTCCACCCCGAACGTGTAGCTGCCGGACGCCCCCGCGAGCAGGGCCGCAGCGCCGACCGAATCAAACTCCCCGACGCCGCCGTAAAAGACTCCGAGCAGTGCGTTGTTCTGGAGGGTGATGGCTCCCGATCCGACCGCCAAGGGTTCCTTAAAATACAGGGCTCCATCAAACACCTGCGTGGCCCCGTACACACCAACCCCGGAGAGGGTCAACACCCCGCCCCCCACCTTGCTGAGGTTCGAGCCCGCTCCGGAGATGCCTCCACTCACCGCCAGTCGCGCCCCTGCGGCGACGCCAAGGCTGGCGTCACCGGACAGCGTGAGCGTTCCACCCAGAGTATTGGCTCCCGTCACCGCGCGCACCGCACCGCTTGCGGACACCCCGGATCCGCTCACCACCAGCGGGCGCGTCAGGATGATCCCACCCTCCAGTTCCAAGGCCGCCTGCGCCGCGATCGACACGTTGTTTGTTCCATTCCCCAGAGCACCAGAGCTTCTCAGATTCAGGACACCCGCCGCTACATTGACCGCGCCCGCAGTGCCACCCGAGCCAGAAAGCACCAGCGCGCCCGCTCCCACTTTCAAAAGAGAAGCCGTTCCCGAGAGGACCCCGCTCAAAGTGAGCGAATCGGCGGCCACGCCGATCGCGGTGTCGGACACCAGCCCCAACGGACCGGCAAAACTGTTGGTCCCACCGAGGGATAAAAGGGCGCCCGCACCGCCGATTCCGGTTCCCGAGAGCGTGAGTCCCTCGTTTCCGATCGCCAGTCCGCCGCCCACTTCGAGCGCAGCACCCGCTGCCACGGAAGTCCCAGCCAAAGTGCCGCCAAGCGCCAGCGCGTTTTCCAGCCGCAAAGTTCCCTCTTCCACAAAGACCGCGCCCTCGAAGGTGTTGGCTGTCGCCAGAGTGGCACGAGCCGAGCCGTATTTGTTTAGACCGCCCACACCCGCCAGAAAGCCCGTCCCGGAAAGCACATAGTCGACAAGGTTGTTGTTAAAAGTCACTGCGGTAGCGGCGAAAGATCCCGTGAGAACCACACTGCCACTTTCAACAGTGGTGCCCCCAGTGACGGGACTGAGTGGCGTCACCACGCCCCCACCCGACGGGGTCCCCCCGAAAACATCGGCAAAAATCGCCTCATCGACACCTGAGACAAAGCCGACGTTTGGATTGGCCTGATTGTACCAGTTTTCCCCTGAACCCACGAGCCCCCCAGCAAGACCGCTCCAGGTTTTCAGACGTTCGAGCGGTGACGAGATCTTCAGCAAGATTTCCTGATCCCCCCACACCAGCCGGGCTGCATTTCCCCCGATCGTGGCGGATGCAAGCTCCAAGCCTGAAGTTACTTTCGTGCCCGAATAACTCAGCAGTGTGTAAGTGCCAATCGACGGCTCCGACACACCGGAGGCCAGTCCCAGACTCAGCGTGCTTGTGCCTCCCGAAAAAAGCAGACCATTCGTGCCGGTGAGCTGAATCCTGTCGCTGTTCACGGGGGTAATGAGCCGCAGGCTGAGCGTCCCGCTGTTCAGGGTGAGACCGCCGAGGGTGAACACGCCCGTGGCACCCAGAGTGCCCGCACCGACAGTGCCACCCGGTGCGACCTGCACGCGGGAAAGCGTGGTGCTCGTTCCAAGCAGGGTGGCCCCAGTCGCCACCGAAATGTCACCTCCGCCAAGGCCCGTCGCGGCCAACACAAGCGTTCCCTCCGCAACGGTTGTCGTCCCCGTGTACCCGGTCACACCGGAAAGCGTGACATTGCCGGAGCCCGCCTTCACCAGGTTACCCGTCCCAAAAATACTGCCGGCGTGGATGACCGAATCCCCACGGGAGAAAATCAAGGACCCCTCGTTGAGGATGTTGGACGCCACGGAGCCGGTTGTCCCACCCGTCCCTATTTGAAGCGTGCCGGCGGCCACGGTGGTGGCTCCGGTGTACGTGTTGGACCCGGCAAGAACCAACGTGCCCAGCCCGCTCTTGTGGAGCGAACCCGCGAAAACAAGCCCCTGCCCGAAAGAGACGGTGTTGGTTCCCGTGTTCAGAAACACGGTGTCACCCGGAGTTGAAACCGCGAGCCTGTCACTCAGGTCCAACGAAACTTCAGACCCGTACAGCAGACTGCCACCGTTAAAACTCACCGGCCCGCTCGCTCCCAGAGCGGAAGCGTTTCCGAGCACCAACGTGCCTCCACCCAGCGTCGTGCCGCCCGTGTACGAGCTGACGCCGTTCAGGGTCAAAGAGCCGCTCCCGATCTTTGTCAGAGAGCCCGCGCCCGTGAGGGCTCCTGAAAAAACGGTCGCCACATGGTTTGCACCCACGGTGAGCGCGAGCGGTTGAGCACCCGCTTGCAGGGACAGCGTACCGGTGCTCCCGGTGAGCCCGCCCAGGCTGAAACCCGTCAGCGAACCAGCGGAAACAATCCCGGCACCCGAGGTGTCAAACGTACTCAACGACAGGGCGGCAGCGTTGGCGAGTACAAGCGTCCCCGATGCAATCAACGTTCTCCCCGTAAACGTGTTGGCCGAGGCCAGCACCAGCGAGCCTGCGCCTGTGAGCGTGAGCGAACCGCCGCCCGTGAACAGGCCGCCCAACGTGGAGGACCCGCTCGCCGCTCCGATGGTGGCGTCCCCATACAAGGTGACCGCCCGGGCATTGCTCACCGGGCTGCTCAGCCACAGCGTGCCTCCCCGGAACAACAACGGACCGGAGGCAGCTCCCAAAGACGAGTCCAAGGCGACAGAGACCGATCCTCCACTGAGCAGAAGCCCGCCGGAGAAGCTGTTGGAACTGCTCAGCGCAAGGGTTCCCGCACCCAGTTTGGTGAGGGAACCGATGCCGCTAAGGCTGCCCGAGTGGACGACGCTGCCGGCGGCGGTAATCTCCATCGAACCGCCGCCGCCCCCCAGCACGACCGCACGCGCGCTCGTGGTCCCAGCGGTGACCTGCAGGGTACCTCCGTTGAAATACAAAGTCCCGGCGGCACCGAGATTCACGTCCCGCGAGATCGAAAGAATCCCAGCGTTCAGATAGTTGGCCGTGTGCGTGTTGGCCCCGGAAAGCACCACGGTGCCCGGCCCGTTTTTGACCAGCGCGGTGCTGGTGCCGTTGAGCCTAACCGTGCCGGCAAGCGTGAGCACTCCGGTGCCAAACTGGTTGAGCACCAAATCCGCATTCGCAGCCCCTCTCAACGAACCGGTGGTAGCGGTGACGAAAAAGCCGAGAGATCCTTCCATCAGCAATCCGCCGCCAGCGAGGTCGAGTGTGTTGGCTCCCAGGGCGAGAGTACCGCCCGTGATACCCGGAACGATCTTGAGGGTGTTGACCGAAACACTCCCGGTGAGGATCGTGCCAGCCGTCAACAGATGATTCAGCATCGTGGACCCGGTAACAGGAAGCGGCCCGGCGTAAGTGGCGGCTGAAAGTGTGTAGGGAGAGCCGCCGGAAACCGATGTCGCCCAGTCGTAACCGGTGCCGTCGGTGTAGACCACCCGCGAGCCGTAGATCCCTGAGGCGTCTGTGCCTCCCGCGGTCGTAAAGGCAACCGTCCCCGCACTGCCCGGCAACTTGCCCAGCAACAAACCGCCCCCAAGCGAGGTGGCAAGGGTGCCAAGCGCCACACTGGCGGTGGCCCCGGAGGGGTCCACCAACAGCCGACCCTGGCCCGCGTTGACCAGTAGGGAACCGCCGGCAGTGAGTGTTTGCATACTGCCCGAAGGCGCCCCTTTCAAAACCAACGCCCCACCGGAGAAGGAGGGCGAAGTGGCGGCAGGAAGCGCTTCATTTGCCACCGAAGCGTAATCGACGATCAGCACACCGCCGTTCAAAACCAGGCTTCCAGCGCTGAGCGCAGTCGCCGGCGAAAGGGTCCAGGCTCCGGCGCCACGCTTTGTCAGCGCGCTGCTGGTGAGCGCTCCGCTCACCACTCCATCTCCCACGCCGGTCAATACAAGCGTACCACCGCTGATCCCGCCGGTCAGGGTGAGGGTGCCGGCATCGGAGCTGAGGATGGTGGCCGTACCGGTACCAAGGGTCACGCCCCCCGCAAACACGTTGTTCCCGCTAAAGTTCACCAGCGCTCCACTTTGTCCGGCAGCGCCGGATCCCGAAACCGCGATGGGTTCCGCTCCCACCGCAATCCCACCCTGGAACTGAATGGAGGCCCCCGGGGCGACCGTCGTGCCCGCGGCAGTTCCGCCCAAGGCCATGCCGTTTTGAATATTCAGCATCCCGGAAAGCACTGAGAACGGTCCCGAAAGGGTGTTGCTTCCAGAAAGTACCAGGCGTCCCGCACCGCTTTTTGCAAAAGCGCCGGCACCGGAGAGCGCCGCGGCGAAGATGACGTTGTTGGTCCCCACATCGACGGTGGCGACCGAGCCTGCGCCCACCGGAGCAATGCGCGCACTCCAGTCGAAGGACACGCCGCTGCCATACTGAAGCGTGCCACCCGTAAAGAGCAGTGTGCCCCCGGGACCCAGCGAAAGAGGGGTGGCCGCCCTGAGAATCCCTTCACCCAATGTCGTTCCGCCGGTGTAACGATTGTCCAGCGAGAGGGTCAGCGTCCCCGCCCCAGTCTTGACCAACCCGTTGCTTCCACCCGTTTCGGTGATGCTGCCTCCCACGGTGAGGGTGCCCGCGCCGATGCGCAAAGTCCGCGTTCCGGTAAGGGACACGGCGCCTGTACCAAGATTGAGGGAGTTGGTGCCATTGAACCCGAAATCGCCTGCCCAAACTTGTTCGGGATTTTTGAGGGTCAGGCCCGTGGTGGTGTCCAAAGCCCCACCGGCGAGGACCAACCGGGTTCCCGTTGTCAGGGCGTTGGAACCTGAAAAAACCACGCTGCCCCCCGTGATACTCAAGGGACCCGCAATGCTGCCAGTGGCGGCAAAGGTGAGACTCCCTGCTACCACGGTCGTCGTGCCAGTGTAGGTGTTGGTGCCGGCCAGCACTAGCGTGCCAAACCCCGCCTTCACCAGTGCCGCACCGGGAGTGGCTGCGCCGATGCTTCCGCCGATGGTGAGCGTACTCGCCTGGACCGTCAGCGTTCTGGTGTCTCCCAGCAGGGTGACGGCACCCGTTCCCAGATTGAAGGTGTTCGTCCCGTTGAACCCAAAATCGCCCGCCCAGACCTGCAGATTATTGCCGGCGAGCGTGAACGCGGCGGTCACGTCCAAGGCCCCCCCCGCGAAGGTCAGGGTGCCCGCATTGGCACCCGTGCCGAGGGCGGAGGCGGTACCAATCTGGAGCACCCCGGCGCTCAACACCGCACCTCCAGGCAAACTGTTGGAAGCAGAGCTCAACAACAGGGTCCCCAAACCGGCTTTGGTCAGAACCGCGCCCGCGGCAGCGGTGATTGTTCCAGAGATCGTCGCCGTGGAGAGCGGGCTGGCGACAGTGAGCGTCCGGCTCGCGTTGACGTCGACGGAGCCGCTCAAAACCACGTTGTTGCTGGCAAGCGGACCGCCCAGAGATACGTCACCTCGCAACAGAATACGTTGCGGCAGAGTGATTACTGAATTACCTGCAAACAGCCCTCCACCGTTCAGCGTGAGCGACCCCGTGGAAATTCCGAAAGCGTTCGCGTGTTGGACAATCAAACTCCCCTCGTTGAGGGTGACCCCGCCGTTAAAAGTGTTGTTGCCGGAAAGGATCAGCGAACCCGGACCGCGCTTGACGATCCCTGCGGGGGCCAGCGTTCCACCGAGGAGGTTCTGCACGACCCCGGAGAGGACGAGGGAATTGGGAGAGTTGCCGCCTGTGGTAACGGTGAGGTTCAGGCCGCCCAGTTCGAGCACGCCGGCAACGGTGGGCGTCGTGGCGAAGTTGTCGTTTGTGGAAAAAATGCTGCCCGACACCAGCATCAAGGTTCCACCGGTAACCAGGGGGGTCACGGTACCCCCGTCATTGTTGAAACGGATTCCGTTGAGTGTGTTGTTTCCAGTGAGCGTGAGGACACCGCCGCCATTGATTGTCACGTTGCTGGTGTGGGAGATCGACCCGTTCACGTTGCTTTGAACAAGGTTTGCGTTGAACAGCTGCACGTCTCCATTGACGAGCACCCCGCCGTCTGGCGAACTGGCATTGTTAAGGGAAAGAACGCCCTGCTGCACGATGGTGGCACCCGTGTAGGAATTCGCGAACGTCGGCACTACGGCGGGCGCGCTGACACTCAGGACAAGGTCACCGCCGGAGGCCACCGTGCCATTGAGGGTCACGGTGCCGCTCCACACATTCAAGTTCGCGCCGCTCGTGCCGCCGCCGATCGCGTTTTGGGAGAGGGTGAGCGTATTGCCATTGATGGCTTGGATGAAGGTGCCAGCCGGCAGATAGGAGAGGGTCCCGGCCACGAGCATCCCGGGGACCAACCCCGCAGCGGTGCTCACGCTCAGCAGGTTGGATCCGGCACTGATGGTTGCACCCGCGACAGTGAGCGTGCCAGTACTGAGACCGGTGATCACCGGATCGTTGGCGGCACCGGTCCCGGTGACGCGCATTCCAAGCGACAGGCCCGTCCAGTCGGAAACCGTGATTGCAGAGGTTCCAGACACTCCGTAGGCCCGCAATCCTCCGATTTTGACCCCCCCCACCGTAAGCGTGCCCCCGGCGTTTTCGTACGCGGTATGGGTGAGCATTGAGCCGAACGTGAGGGTGGTGGTGGCACCCGGACTCACGCTCGCCACGGGTCTCGAGAAAACAACGGTTCCACCCACGACACTGCTGACCACGGTTCCCACCGGAATCCCATACCCGTAAACGCCCATTCCCGCATACACGCCCGCGCTGGAATTCAGTGTGACCGAGGAGGAACCCGTGACGAGCGGCACTCCGGAATAAGTCACCCCCACGGGCACCGTGGTGAACGTAAGGTTGTTGCGTACGGATGCGGTAGTCGGAGAGGACAGCAGAACGCTGCCTCCCGCAAGCGTGACGGTGGTGCCGGGCGCGATCCCCGGGCCGCTCACCCACATGCCCGTCGACAAGTTGGTCGTTCCGGCCAGCGTCAGCGCCGTTGCGTCGCTTGCTGCAAGGGCGGGTTGTGAAATGGACGCTGTGCCTCC
This sequence comes from Chthoniobacteraceae bacterium, assembly GCA_044376515.1. GTDB lineage: Bacteria > Verrucomicrobiota > Verrucomicrobiia > Chthoniobacterales > Chthoniobacteraceae > Chth-196. The sequence goes on from JBILKV010000371.1 coordinate 12,113, forward strand.
GGTGAAAATGAGAATGCCCGTGCCCGAGTTTGTAAGCGGCCCGGACAAGTTGATGGTCGAACCGGAGACACCGGTGACGGTGGGCCCGAGCAGATACGTGCCCGCATTCGCCACGAAGCTCTGACCGCTCGCTGTACCGGTGGCGGTTCCGGAAAGGGTCAGGGTGTTTCCGGAAATCGCGTTGATGGTGATCCCGGCGGGCAGGTTGGGCCCGTTCAAAGTCATGCCCGCCGAAAGACCGACGGCGCTCGCCACGGTGGCAAGGGTACTGCCGGAAACCGTGGTCGCGCCGGTCAGTGCAACCGTCCCGCTGGAGGTCGTATAAACGATGGACGCACCGGGCCAGATACCCACTCCGGCGGGCGCGTTGATCTGGGTAGCTCCCGCGTTGAAGGAGATGTTTTGAAGCACCTGCGAGGTGGGGTAGACAAAATAATTACCGGTCGGATTTTGGCTCCCTACTCCAATCGCTGCAACGGTACCCGCCAAGGTGAAGGCGGTGCCGGAGGTGATCCCCGTTACGATCTGACCAGCGTTGAGGCCGTTAGCGGTTGCAGCCACCCTCATCCCCGGAACGAGGCCGGAGGTCACCGGGGTGGGTAGGCCCGTCTGCAGCGTCACCAACCGCTGGTTCAGCGTGACGCTTGGATACGTCATGATCAGCGATACCCCCATCCCCAAAATACTGCTCCCGTTTTTGACAAAACTCACCTGCCCGTACGGGTTGTCGGTCACCGCCGAATGAAGCAGGGACCACTGGGTGGCGTAGTTGTGGAAATACAAGGCCGCCGCTCCAAGCGAACCCGCCGTAACCTGACCGCCCAGCAACTGCACCGCGTTCGAAGACTGCCCCGCGAGAATTCCGCCACCGAGCAACGTCAACACCTTGTCGGCACCCGCCATTGCGTAGGGCAGCCAGCTGCTTGAATCGTTCTGGATGGTGTTCACCCTAACGGAGCCGATGTGCTGCGTCGAACCCGTCCAGTTGAGGGTGTCGGTGAACATGCTGAGCCCCCCTCCGGAGTACGCACCAAACGGCTGGTTGTTGGCAGTGTCCCGCCAGCCAAGAGCCCCAAGACCGAAGGTTCCCGTGACCGGATTTGGCGAGCCCGAATACACCGCCCAGTCCGCACTACCCACGATAGCCCACGGTCCGATGATGCCACGGGTCGAAGGCGGCGGGGTGGTGAAGACGATCTGCGGGTTGGAGCCGGAGGTGACGCTGTTGGCCCCCGGAATGCCCACTACAGGTGCCCCCAACACGCCCGAGGCCGCGGTAAAGTTTACGCTCCCTTGTCCGCCAGGCTCTCGAGAAAGCTTGGTGAACGTGAGTACGGAGCTGCCGCCCATCGGCACCGGCGCGTTGGTCACGGTGGATCCTCCGCTGCCAATCACCAGCTCCCCGGCGGAGATTGCGTCGTTTCCCTGCATCGCCTTAAACGTGAAGGTTCCGCCCTGCAGCAGCACGGTTCCAGAGCCCAGGGGCTGGCTCATGGGCACGCTGGCAAGTCCCGTGTTGTCCAGAGTGAGGCTGGCGTAGCGCACGGTCCAACCGCTGGTGTTGGTCAGGGTGGCACCGTCTTTGAGGGTGAGCCCGCCGCCTGCCACCACGGTGGAGCCGGTGTACGTGTTGGGCCCGTTGAGAGTCAGGGTGCCAGCCCCCTGTTTCAGCAAGGAAAGCTGGCCCGCCATGCTGCCGCTAAAAGTCTGGCTGGTTGGCGAAGCAGTGGTGAGCGTCACCGGAGTCGCACTCAAAACCGTGCCCCCCCTTCCGGGCTGAGCGTTGATGCTCATGAGCTGCGCCACGGCCTGACTGTTGCCGTTCAAGTCGAGAATGGAAGTGCCGTTAATCCGGGCATCCAGCAGGCCGGGCACCCCTGCCGTGGGAGCCACCAAAAGGGTGTCGGCACCCCCGTTCAAGCGGGTGAGGCCTCCGTTGAGCACCAAGCCGCTTCCCCCGGTAAAATACTGCCTTCCATTTATTTGCAGCGTACCGTCTCCCGCCTTGACCACACCCGCTGCCGATAACAAAGCCGCGTTCAGGCTCAACGTGCTCGCACCCACCGTGTGGATGTTCATGGAAACCGATCCGCTGGTAAGCAGCGGCACCGTGAGGCTGGCGCTCCCTCCCAAAGCAAGAATCCCGCCCGAATTGACGGAGAGCCTTGTATTCCCCGGGAGCCCGGAGAGCACTCCCAGCGAACCTTCCTGCAGCAGGGTCAAGCTGTTCAAACTTCCAGAGCCCAACAGGGTTTCAGCGGAACTGAGACCGACGTTCTGCGTAAAGGACCCCGGCGCCAGCGTCCCAACCGAACCCAGCAACTCCGTGGCAGGGTTGAGCGAGCGCAGGAACCCGCCGCTGTCTTTGGTGAGAAAGCCGCTGCCCAGACCAGTGGCCGAGTTGTCGACCAGGATGTCGGGACGGATCGCCATCGTCGTAGAATTGGACGGCCCAGTGCCTTGGTTCCCAGGCACGTTCAACGGCGCGGTAAAGACCGCCGCGACCGTTCCGGCGGCCGCGGTACCAAGGCCGAGATTGTCCCCGCGCAGCAGCAGGGTGGAGGTGGAGTCCTGGGCGGTGAGGGTGCCGAAAACCAGCGCAAGAAGCCCCGCCCCTGCGGCCTTGAGGGTGACGGTGCCTCCGCCCTCGCCCGGATTGAGCGCGTTGAGTGTTTCGACCACGTCTGTGACAGGACTGCCTCTGAGAAGCAGGGTGCCCCCCTGCATTTGCAGCGACGTGTTCGAACCCGTGAGCAGGGTGGCCCCACCCAACCGGTTGCTCAGCGCGCTCGCCGAGTTGTCGAGCGTGAGCTGCCCGCCGCTTTGCACCAGCACACTTTGGAAACCCACCTTCGCAACACCGCCCTCCAGGACCACCCCGCCACCCGCGATCGTGAGTGCGTCCAACATGTGGAGGCTGTTGTCCGCAGTGAGCTTCCAGTTGCCGGAGCCGATTTTTCGTACACTTAACAAGCCGCGGCTGAAATCGCTCCGCATCGCCCCGGAGAAGGTGGCATCGGAGTTGTCACCCCCCGTCACCAAAGTGCCGCCGGAAATGGGGCTGAAATTCTTGATGGTTCCGTTGCCGCTGATGGAGCCGATCTGAGTGTTGGTCTGCCCGCGCATGTCCAGCACCGAGCCCGGCGCGAGAAGGAACTGGCTCGGGTAATTGGCTGCGGCAGAGAGCACGACCGCCCCCTCCAGGACGTTGAAGGTTTTCAACGCGGGCCCCACTCCCCCCAGCGACAGCACCCCGGCGCCTTTCTTGAGGAGCAGCGTCGCGTCGAGCAAGGCCGCGTTGAGCGCGAGGCCCACCTGCCCGTTGGCCTGCCCGTCCGCGCCAAAGACGGAGGTGTCGGCAACCGGATCCACATGGATGCTTACCCCGCTTTGGAGGGACACGTTGCCAAAGATGGAAGGGATCACCCGCGGGTCATCCAACTTGCTCGCGCTGAGGTCGCCCTGAATGGTGAGGATTGCCGCACCGGTCTGCACATTGGGACTGTTGCCGCCATTGCTGCCGCCCTGCGCTTCAAACACCAGACTGCCGATGGTTTCGTTAAACCCGCCCAAGACCCACTGGGCGCCACCCCGGATTTTGACCTGCGCCGTGTCGGCAATCTGGTTCGGGCGCACGTTGATCGCCTGCGCGTTGGTAATTGGAAGGGAATCGATTCCCTGCAGGTTTCCACCGGATAGGATCAGGCTTCCGGGCACGGCGTTCACGGGCGCGTTGAGAAACACCGTCGCCCCGCTGACGTAGGTGGTCCCCGTGTAATTGTTGCCCGAGCCTACGGTTGGGGCGATGGGCCAGTAGGTCAAAATCTGTGTCCCCTGTGAGACGGTTGCCGCCGCGCTCAGGACCACGGAGGTACCGTCCAAAATCTGCGTGATGGTCGTACCAGCCGCGATCCCGGAGCCGGCGATGACCATCCCAACGCCGAGGTTGTCCGTGGTGGAGACGGACAGGGTGGTCTGCCCAGCTATGGCGCTGCCCGCCGTGGTGGCGAAAGAGCCGCTGGAACCGGTAGCCGCACGGGAAAGCTGGAGAGTACCCGCACCGAGAAAACCCAGGATGGTGGTGCCTTCCGGAAGGAAAGGAGCGGACACGGTCATGCCCGTGGCGAGCCCGGTGGTTCCAGAGGTGAGGGTGAGCAGCGTGGAACCGCTCACGGTCGCCGCACCCCCGAGCGCTATGTTTCCGCCGTTGAGATTCACGGTGGCGTTGGCGCCCGGACGCAGCATGGGGGAATCCAAAACCACGGAAATGTCTCCGGTGATTTTGGCGTTGAGGTTGAGAATGTTCGGTTGTCCGTATGCCGTCGCGGAGTGATGGATGAACAGCTCGTTTCCGCCCGAGGTGAGCTGGCCCGGGACCGCGGTACTCCCAATCTGTCTGGTGGTGTTACTCGAGCTCCCGTTCATGCTGATGAAGCCGCCACTGGCGAGGGTCAGCTTGTCCGAGCCCCCCATAAAGCTGACGCCCGTGCTGCTCGGGGCGGAAAGCGTCAGGGAGTTGATGGTCGCGCCACTCGCTGGGACGGTGCCGTTGGTGGCAATGGCAAGGTTGCTCGAGGGGGTGGAGGCAGCAAAGCTGGTAGTCAACATGGCAGCGGGGAGCATCCGGAGGCCCGCAACCGGGTCGTAGGTGGCAAACCCGAGGGAGGTCGTTGAGTTGGCGATCGAGGTGTCGGCTCCGGAGGCCAGCGCCCACCCTCCCAGAATGCCGTTGGTAAGCTGCGGCACAAAGGGAGCGGCGAACCTAAACAACGGGTTGTCCCCCGGGGACCCCGCACCGCCATTGCTGTTCGGACTGGGGGAGGCCACGGTGAGGGTGGCACCGGGAGCGCGGGCGGCGAGGCCTCCGATGGTGAGGACGGCGGTGCCCATTCCGCTCGAGTTTGCGTACGAAAGGGAAGAAATGCCCCCGACCTGGATCCGGAGCAGATTGGCGCCACCGGCTAGTGTCAGCGAACCGATGGTGGCAAGCCCGTCGGCACCGGAACGCGAAACAAAGGAGAAGGCCCCCCCATCGAGTGTGAGAGGGGCGCTCGGATTCAGGCGGCGCGCGCTCGCCTGCAACCCGGTGTCGTCCCATTGCAGCACGGCGTTACGCACGGTCACCGCAGAAGTGGCGGACAGCGAGCCCTCATCCGAAAGCAGCAGAGCACTCCCCATCACGGTGGTCGTGCCGGCGTGGGTGCTCTCATCACTGAGTGTCAGGATGCCTTCCCCTGCTTTGATGAGATTTAAGTTCCCTCTGAAGCTCCCCCCGAAATCGCGCGCACTGTTGCCCACCATCACAAAATCCGAAGCCGCTCCACTCGTCCGGCTGTCGGTGATGACGCCCCCGGTTCCGGGCAGGGCGTTCACGACGCCCGCCGAATAAATCGAGCGGACCGTCTGGGATTTTCCCTGCAAATCGAGCGTGGATCCCGCGTTTGAGAGCCAGTCGCTGCTCGCGAGGGTTCCTGCGATCAGCGAACCCGCGGTCGGCGTGGTGAACGGATAAAAAACCGGATTGGAAGCCGCCGCAGTCGGTCCGAAGCGGAGCGTGCCAAGATTCAGCGCTGTCAGCCCCGTATAGTAGTTGTTGGCTCCGTTGAGAACCAGAGTCCCCTCCCCGCTTTTGGCCAACCCGCCCGTGGTGGAAGCCAACACTCCGCCCAGGGGCACGTTCACCGACAACACCGTGCCGGCGCCGGGCGTGTGAAAATAGAAAGCCCCTCCGTTGGACACGTTCACTGCTCCGGCACCAGCGGAGCCCGGCTCGATGGAACTGTTCGCCGTCGCGAGCACGGCTCCGCTTTCGAGATTGAGCGTCCGGTTCAGATCCACCGTCAGGGTGCCTCCCAGCACCATGCTCGAGCCTCCGAAGATGAGGGAGTTAACCTGCGTGGCTGCGAGCAGGCTGCCGGTGAAGGCCGCTGCCTGTACCAGCGTGCCGCCGTGAATCCAGTTGTTTGCCGTGCCTGCGAGTACAAGGGTGCCCTGACTGCCTCCCGAGAGGGTGCCCGTGCTTGTCTCAGTGGCGAAGTTTAGGGGTCGCGTGCCCAGATAGGCTGCGCTTTCGGTGACCGCCAGACTTGTACCGCTGCCTCCGGCCGAGCCGTCCACGAGCAACCAAGGCACCACCGCCCGGTTCATGGTGCCGTTGGGCCCGTTCTGACCGAACACCCCCTGCACCGTCGACGGTCCCTGCAAGCCGACCAGACTGGTGCCCGTAGTCACCACTCCACGAACCAACCCCGTCCCAAGATTAGAGGCGGGAAACACATTGCGCAAACCGCCGTTGGCATTGGCGAAAAGCAGGGACCCTCCGTTCACCGGCTGTAGCAGGGTGATCAGGTTGAAGCCGTTGGAAAACGCCACCACTCCGAAGGAGTCCGTACTCGCGTTGACACCCCCTGCGACCTCGAAGGCGGCTGAGTTGAGATACAAGGTGCGCGTTCCACCTGCGCGGCTGGGCGGCACAAACCCGGAATTGTCAAAGCGCAGCGCATTTCCGAAAGAAAGCCCGTTGACCGTGCCGGCACGCACCGTGGTGTCCCCGCCGGTGAGGCCGGAGCCGGTGAGCAACACGACGCCTTGATTGATGGTTAACGCGGCGTGTGTGTTGGCACCGTTGAGGACCAGCGTGTTTGAGCCCACTTTCGTCAATGTGAACGCCCCGCTCACCGTTCCCTGCACAAACAGGCTCCCCCCCTGAACAACGTTGCTCCGCTCATTCACGTGGTTGCTCCCCACAGAGGAGTTTCCCGCCAGGACCAGGTTGTTCACACTAGCCGGGGAAACACTCGTGTTGATCAACGCCCCCTGCGGCGTGACCTGAGCCAGGCCCTGAATCAGCCCCGCAGCGCCGAAGCCCGCACCGCGGATGGTAATCGCCGCCGCCGTCGTCTGACCGTTGAGATCCAGCACCGCGCCGCTGTTGACGGTCGTCGTAGCCGCCCCCAGCGCGGAAGGGCTCCCCAACTGGAGGATCCCGGAGAGCACGGAAATGGAACCGCCCAGAGCGATGTTGTTTCCGGCCAGCGTAAGCATGTTCGTTCCCAGCTTGGTCAGCGTCGTGCTGGAAACCACCGGGCCGTTGAGGGCGATATCTCCATACCCGCCGAGGGTCGCAGCAGCACCAAGTGTGAGGGTTCCGGCGAAGGATGCCGCATCCGGACTGCTGTTCCAAAGTGCCGCCATCGAGCCCCACGACTGCGGATTGCCGGTATTGGCCGGCGAGAGAGGCGCGAAAATGGCCGGACCGGAGCCGAAGATCCTCACGTTTCCGGAAACGTTTGCCTGTCCGTTGAGATCGAGTGAAGCGGCCACCGAGCCCATGGTGAGGTTGCCCGTGGTGGGGATCGATGGTGCGCTTGTGAGGTGGAAGGTAGTGGGGCCGGTGATGGCGGCGATCGTGGCTCCAGCGGGCACGTTGGTGCCGCTGACGGGCATCCCAACGAGCAGGCCGGCCGTTGTCTCGCTACCGCCGAGCGTCACCACGACGGAATCCGCCGTGGTGGTGGGATTTGTGGTGGTTGTCACCGCCAAGCCACCAAGGGTGGTCAGGCCTGAGGGAAGACCGCTCCCGCTGTGGAGCAGCACCACCCCACCCGCCACATTCAGATCCCCCGTGAACCCCGCCGAATTCGTTCCACCGAGAATCAGCAGTCCCTCGCCGCGCTTGGAAAGTCCGTCCACATTGCCGGTCCCGGACTGGACAATATCCCCGAGCAGAACCAGAGGGCTCCCGGCCTGCGCTGGCGAAAGTGAACCGGTATTGAGCACCACCCCGTTGCCCATGCTGATGGGGCCGGCGAACCCAAACCAACCGCCCGCGATCGAGCCCAGCGGGCCGTTGACGATGTTGAGTTGGGAGCCCGCGCCCATGGAGAGCGAGCCGGTCACCACGGCCCCAAACACGCTACCCATCGTATCGATGGTGTCAGTGATTCCCGCGCCGAGATTGTAGTTGGTCGAAATGCGGGCGGCCTGAAGAAACTGGTTGGCCGCGGTAGGAGTGCCGGTGGCGTAGTAAAGATTTTCCTTCGCGATCGCCTGCCACTGGGCACCGGTATCCGGTCCCGAGTAAAGCAGGCGCTCGCCCCCGAAGTTCGTCGGCGCGCTGATATTGGCTACCTTAAACGCGAAGGAATGCAGGCCCGCAGACAGGCTGACGCTTACCACAGGCCGCTCGGAATAGGTCCCCGGGTTGCCCTGCGCGTTGTAAGAAGCCACCGCGGCTCCGTCGATGTACAAGAGGAGCTGATCCTTGGCAGCTGCCAGAAAGTTGTAGGTCCCGGGGCTGTCGATGTGAAGCAGCCCCGTGTAGGCCACCATCGAATGGGTGAACCATGAGATTCCGTTGTTGTTGCCCCAGGAGCTTGTCGGCGGACGATTGAGGAGACCAGCATCGGAAATCTGGGCGGAAACCTTCTGGCCCGAATAGCCGAGGCCCGAGGCCCCCTGCGAAAGCAGATGGATGGCGTTGAGCGTGTTCGTCGAGGAGGTGGACGCAAAAAAGGTGTTGAGACCGCCCCGGGCAAAGCCCGCAGGCGGGACGCCGTTGTTGAGCGTCAACGCGGCCACCGGTTTTCGCACCACCATGGGCGGGGTGGAACCGGTCAGATTCATGGTGTTGGTCGCGAGCGAAACGGACTCGTTTTGGAGGGCCGTGAGAGATCCCGTCGTCACCAGGTCGGGGAAGAGCAGCGAGCCCTGGCCGATGTTCAACGGCTTGGACCCCGACCCGTAGTTCAAGATGGTCACCGCCGTCCCGAGGGACGGATTCACGCGCACCGCGCCGGAACCCGAAACCTCCAGACTGTTGATACGCAGGGTGTAACCATTTCCACCGGCCACGTTGAGAATCTGCCCCTCGCTCATCGAGAGCGAAGGCACCTCTATGGTGTTGTTGATGTTGGTTCCCCCGTTGTTGCCGATCTGCAAGTTCAACGCGGCAGCGCTTCCGCCGGCGACAATCCCGCTACCGTAGGCAATGAGCCCGAAACTGGAGACCCCGCTGTTGAGGAGTTGCAGCAACCCGCCGTTGACGGTGACCGTGCCCCCACGCATCGGCGAGGGCGCGGGATCGTTGAGCCCCGAAAAAAGCAACTGCCCGGCATTGAGGGTAATGCCGCCTGAAAAACTGTTGCTGTTAGCGAGGGCAAGCGTACCGAGGCCCGTCTTGACGAGCCCCGTGGTGTTGTCGCCGTTGACGAGTCCGCCCAGAGTGAGGGTGGCCTGGGGCGCCTCCACGTTTAGGAGGGTCGTCCCGGTTGCGAGCGTGGTGTTCCCGTTGAGCGTGAGGCTCGAAAGTCCCCGGAGGTTCAGACTGGTTCCAAGCGTGTAGTTGTTGGCGAGCGCGCTGGCCGCCGTCGCAATCAACGTGGTGTTGGCGCCCATCTTCAAAAGCCCGGTACCCACCGGCCCCGCACTTACGACCGCCCCCACCGCAGAAGGCGAACTGCTGCCGGAAATCACGAGCCCCCCGGCCTGCACATCCACCCCGCCGCTGAACAGATTGTTCGGGTTGCTGAGTTGGAGGAGGCCGCCGCCCGTCTTGATGAGACCGGCCGTCCCCGTGGTCATTCCCGGCGTGCCTCCGGAATCGTAGACGAGCACCCCGACGTTCAACGTGGGTGTGGCGTTCGCAATCTCTGTATTCCCGTTCACGGTCACCGGGGCGATCTGGAATGTCCGGGAACTCCCGTTGAGGTCCAACACGGAACCGCCCGCCGAGGTGATCGCCGCAACTGCGGCTGCGTTTGACGACGTCGCCGTCACATCCCCCGTGAGTCGAAGCGTGCTGCCTATGGTAAATAGCGTGCCGGAGACGGTCGCCGTCCCCGCGTTGGTAAGCAGCAGGTTGTTTGCATCGAGCACTTGTTGAATGAAGGTTCCCTGCCGAATGCCGGCACCCGAAATCGGCATCCCCGCGGCAAGCCCGGCCGTGGAGTCCAGACTGACTTGTGTCGCTTCGAGATTGGTGAAACCGCCCCCGTAGGCCGAAAAGGTCAGGCCGCTGGTGCCGGCGGTCGCGGGGACGCTAAGCCGCACGGTGGTGGCGTCCACCACCTGCGTCACCAAGGCTCCGGCGGGAAGGCCCGGCCCGCTCAGCGGCATCCCGGCGGCAAGCCCCGCGGTGGAGGTCATGGTCACTGCTGTGGAGCCCGCCGTCGTTGTGCCGCCCG
>JBILKV010000199.1:0-7875 GCA_044376515.1 Chthoniobacteraceae bacterium
GCTCGGGCGCTTGAAATTCAGGAAACCCTCCGGCCGGACCTGCGTCTGGTTGTGATGTCGGCGACCCTCGAAACGGCTGCGCTTCAGCAGTACCTCGCGCCCTGCGAACTGCTGGTTTCCGGCGGACGCACCCATCCGGTGCAGGTGCGCTACCTCGAAAAATCCCCGGGCGAACGCCCCGTGTGGGAGCTGGTCGCGGAGGCCTTTGAACGGCTCGCGCCCGAGACCGACGGCGACGTGCTGGTGTTCCTGCCCGGCAGCTACGAGATCCACCGGACGCTGGAGGCGCTGCGCCACACGCGCGCCGGCCGCGACTGCGCGCTGTTGCCGCTCCACGGGGAACTGCCGCCGGCGGAACAGGACGCCGCTGTCGCCCGACACCCCCGCCGCAAGGTCGTCGCCTCCACCAACGTGGCCGAGACTTCGCTGACCATCGACGGCGTGCGGCTGGTCATCGACACGGGCCTTGCCAAGATCGCGCGCTTTGACCCGTTCCGCGGCATCAACACGCTCCTGCTCTCGCGCATCAGCCGGGCCTCCTGCGACCAGCGCGCGGGCCGCGCGGGGCGCACCGCGCCGGGCGTTTGCCTGCGCCTGTGGACCGAACGCGAACACGGCGACCGGCCCGCACAGGAACTGCCCGAGGTCCGCCGCCTCGACCTCGCCGAAGTGGTCCTCACGCTCAAGGCCAGCGGTGTCGCGGATGTGAACGCGTTTCGCTGGCTCGAGCGACCCGAACCGCGCGCCCTCGAACGCGCGCTCTCCCTGCTGCAGGACCTCGGCGCCCTCGCATCAGACGGCGCGATCACACCGTTGGGTCGGCGGATGCTGGCCTTCCCCGTACACCCGCGTTACGCGCGGATGCTGCTCGCCGCAGACGCACTCGGGTGCGTGGAGGAGGTGGCCGCCGTGGCCGCCCTCACCCAGGGCCGCTCCATTCTGCGCCGCGCGGACGCCGCCTCACAGAAGCAGCGCGACACCCTCACCGACGAGGACACGCGGTCCGATTTGCTCGTGCTGCTGCGGGCGCTTCGGTTTGCGGAAGGCGTGCGGTTTGACGCGGGCCGTTGCAGCGGGCCGGGGATCCATCCGGGAGCGGCGAGGGAGGCGTCGGCACTGGCGCGCCAGTTTGTGCAGATCGCCAAGGCGGAGGGACTTGTAACAGGCGGCGAAGACGCGGCGCCCGAGGCGGTGCAGCGCTGCATCCTGGCCGGGTTTCCCGATCAGGTCGCCCTGCGGGTGGACGCCGGCACGCTGCGCTGCAACCTTGTGCACGGCCGCAAAGGTGTGTTGGCGCGGGAGAGCGTGGCGCAGGACGCGCCGCTTTTGGTGGCGTGCGAGGTGCGTGAAGTCGACGGGCGGATGGTGGACAAGCAGGTGCTGCTGAGCCTCGCCACCGCCGTGCACGAGGAGTGGCTCCGGGAGATGTTTCCCGAGGGGTTTGAGGAAACCACGGACGTTTTTTTCGACAGCGTGCAGCGGCGCGTGCTGGCCAAACAGGTGGTGCGTTTCCGCGACCTGCTCCTGCGCTCGAAGGAGACCGACCGCGTGCCCGGGGACGCCGCCGCCGCACTCCTGGCGGCAGAGGTGGCCGCGGGCCGGTGCCCGCTCAAGGCGTGGGATGACACGGTCGAACAGTGGATTGCACGGCTCAACTGCGTGGCGGGTTGGTTTCCCGAACAGGAAATCCCCCCCGTGACGGAGGCCGACCGGCATGTCCTTGTGGAACAGATCTGTCTGGGTGCGAGCAGTTACCGCGAGATAAAGGAAAGGCCGGTGTGGCCGGTGGTCCGCAGCTGGCTTTCTTCCGGGCAGGCCGCGTTTGTAGAGCAGGCAGCGCCTGAGCGCGTGACGATGCCCAACGGTCGCAAGTTCAAGGTGGCCTACGCGGCCAAGGCTGCCCCGACGGTCGCCGTACGGATTCAGGATTTGTACGGAGTCGAGGGTGAAATCCGCATCGCCAACGGCCGCGTGCCGCTGGTCATCGAGGTGCTCGCACCCAATCAGCGCCCCCTGCAGGTCACCCAAAACCTCTCCAACTTCTGGCGGGAAAACTACCCCAAAATCAAACAGGAGCTGCAGCGTAAATACCCCCGCCACGAATGGCGCTGAAACGCACGACCGGCGGTGGATGGACCCGCAGAGAGTACAGAAACCCAAACAAAGGCAGAAGCGCAGGGACCTCGGTTGCATTCCGGAGCTTCCGGCTTCAACCTCCTGTGTTCCCGGAGCTTTCTGCGTTCCTCGTGCTCTTTGTGGTGGAGCCGGACAACAGCCCCGCGAGGCGGTCGATCCATGCGGCTTGCAAATCGGCGAGGCGGAGGCCGCGGCCGCGGTTGGGCGCTTCCGAGAGCAGGCCCTGCGCGCTCGGGTGCGCCAGCGCGACGTGGCGCAGGCCTGCCGCAACGGCAAGCGGGCCCAACGTTCGGGACGCGCACTTGCCGAGGGTCACGACGCGGGTGGCTCCACGCTGCACGGCACGGTCCAGTTCGACACGCAGGCGCGCCAGGTTTCCGGCCGCCTCCAGTTCCGCGCGGCCCGGCGCCCGGAACCGTTGGCCGTCGGCTGTCGGACAAGAGGGATAGGCGTTGCTGAGGGCGACTCCGGCGAGCACCGGGCGCAGGGCCGCGCCGGCGAGGCGGGCGCCGTCCCAAAGCAGCCACGCTTTTTCAGGGACGGCCGCGCAACCGGCCGAGACGAGTGCCCGGTAGAGGGGGAGCCCGGCACCGTCGCCCCAGAAAGGGATGCCGCTCTTGTCCGCTCCGCGCGGGCCGGGTGCCTCGCCGTAGAGGAGCGTGTGCAGCGGACCCTCCTCTGGGAAAAGGGCGGGGACATCCCTTCCGCCGATCCGCGTGGCGGGCGGAAGGGGAAAAAGCGTACTCACTGCAGCTCCTTGTGAAGCGGGGCGAGATCGCTGTCGGTGCGGGCGAACTCGCGGAAGCGCTTGTCGATGGAGATGCTCTGGGCCAGGTGCAGCCGTGCCGCATCCAGTTCGCCCAGAACGGCTTCGTAACAGGCCAGATTATAACAGCAGGTGGCGTCCCTGCGCACGTTCGGGGGCGCCTTGCGCAGGACGTCCCGGGCGCGGACGGTTTCCCCGAGTTCGTGCAGGCAGAAGGCCAGATGGATGAAGCCGGCCGGCTGGTCGGGAAGGACCCGGCACAGTTTGCGCGCGGCGGTGGCGGCCGGCTTCCAGCGGTGCAGTTTGAGGAGGATCACGACGCGCATCTCCAGCCCGGGTGGCGACACCGCCCCCGCCGGCGAGAGCCGGACGAGTTCCGCCAGCGCCTCGCGGGGCATGGCCAGCTCCATGTAACCCTGCGCGGCCGTGAGCGTTTTCTGATCCTCAATGGAGAGCGTCACTTTCACCATGGGTTAGCTTAGCAGGGATTCGAGTTCCGCCACACGTTTGGCGAAGAGTTCGAGGGTTTGTTCGACGGGCAGCGGCACGGTCATGTCCACTCCGGCTTTCTGCAAGGTCGGGAGCGGAAAGGCCGAACCGCCGCTCTTGAGGAAGCCGAGATACCGGTCCACCGCCGGCGCGCCCTCCCCGAGGACCTGGTGGGCAAGCGAGACCGCCGCGCTGATGCCGGTGGAGTATTTGTACACGTAGAAGGCGTTGTAAAAGTGGGGGATGCGCAGGCATTCCAGATCCAACTCCGCGTCCAGCGCGAAGTCCGGCCCGAAGTAGTCCCGCAGCAATCCGCGGTAGATCTGGCGGAAGGTATCGAGTGTGAGCGCCTCGCCGGCCTCCTCCGCGGCGTGGGCGAGCTTTTCAAACTCGGCGAACATGGTCTGGCGGTAGACGGTGCCCCGGATGTCGTCGATCTGGCGGTTGATGAGGTAGGCCCGCATGGCGGGGTCTTGGGTGGTCTCGAGCAGGTGGTGGGTGAGCAGTTCCTCGTTGAAGGTGCTGGCCACCTCGGCAAGGAAGATCGGGTAGCCGTAGGTTTGGAACGGCTGGTTGCGCGTGGAAAACCACGTGTGCATCGAGTGGCCCGCCTCGTGGGCGAGCGTGTACACGTCGGCAAACACGTCCTCCTTGTAGTTCATCAAAATGTAGGGCGGTGCCTCGTAGCCACCCGAGGAAAACGCCCCCGAACGCTTCCCCTTGTTTTCGTAGCGGTCGCACCAGCGGCCCGCGCCGAGTCCGTGGGCGAGCACCCTGCCGTACTCCTCCCCGAGCGGTTCGACCGCGCGCAACACCATCTGGCACGCCTCGTCGAAGGAGACGTGCGTCTCGATCTTGGGCACGATCGGGACGCCTGTGTCGTAGGCGTGGATCGCGTCCAGCTGGAGCACCCGCTTCCGGAGCCCGTAGTACTGGAAGAGTGCGGGCAGGTGGGCGCGCACCGTGGAGAGGAGGTTGTCGTAGACCGCCACCGGCACATCATCCTGAAACAGGGCCGCTTCCCGCGCGCTTGGGTAGTGCCGTGCACGGGCGTGGAACACGTCGGCCCGCACGGACGCCGCCAGCGTGGAGGCGAGCGTGTACTTGTGCGCGTCAAACTCGGCGTAGAACTTGTGGAACGCCTCCCTGCGCACGCCTCCGTCGCGCTTGACCATGAAGGAGCCGTAGGAGGACTGCGTCAGGTCCCGTTCCAACCCGTTTTCGTCCGTGACCTTGCCAAACTGCATGTCGACGTTGGTGAGCTGGGAAAAGGTTTCCCCGTGGGCGCGAACCGCGCTGCTCCCCAGGGCGAGCAACCGCTCTTCCGCGCCGGAAAGCGTGTGGGGCTTGCGGCGGCGCAACCGCAGCAGCGGGGTACGCCACTCCGCCAGTTCCGGCGCCTCCAAAAACCGCGCAAAGGTGGCGTCATCGATGGCCTGAACCTCAGGCCAGAGGAAGGAGCAGGCCTCCCCGATCCGCGTCATGAGGTTGTCGAACTGGGCCTCGCGCGCCAAAGCCTCCGCGTTGGAGCTGTCTTCGGAACTGCGCAGGGAGGCGTACTGGCCGAGCCGCTCGATTTTGAGGTCCAGTGCCCGGTCGACTTCCAAAGCGTGGCAAAGGTCCTTGGCAGACCGCCCGAGGGTCCCCGCGAGCGCGACCAGCGCCGGATAAGCCGCCTGCAGCGCCTCGAGGTCCGCGGCCCAGCCGGCTGCATCCACATAAAGCGGCGAAAGGTCCCAGGTGTCAGCCGTTGGTATTTGGTCACGCGTCGGAGTCATCCCTCGATCGAAGCACGGAAACGGGGCGAGCAAAAGGCCAACCCCGCGGCCCGCGCCGCCACCAACGAAACAAGCAGCCGCGGAAATCCGTCAAAGCTGTGGACGTGAAGATCCGATGATGAGGAAGATACGGAGTTTCTTTGGCAGAAATACGGGGCCTCACAGCCGGGGGGCGGGGGGCTTTGAGCAGTCTCGACAGGCGGGCGGTGCCCTGTCATGATTTTCCAAACAACCGCGATGCTTATGCGCCCCTTCTTTTCCAGCGTACCGGTCCTTGCTCCGGCTTTGATGCTGTCGGCCTCCCTCTTGTGTGGTTCCCTTGCGGAGGCGGCGGAGCCCGCGGCGCCGGGTGGCGGGTCGCAGAAGTCCGGCAAGCGTTCCGCGGAGGGCGAGAAAAAACCCGCGGTGCCAAGCCAGCCGGCTGCTGGCGCCGGTGGCACAACGGGTGCCGAACCGTCGAAGCGGAAGCCTGCCTCGAGTAGCGCTTCAAAGGGTGCGGCTTCCAAAGGCGGCACGGAGGATGAACGGTTCGCCAACGCCCGCAAGGCGGCGGTGGAGGATCCCAAGATAGCCGAGCTCAGGGAGAAGGCAGACCTGGCCAAAACCAAGGACGCCTCCGACCGGGCGATGCGTGCCTACCTGCGGGCCCTCTATGGCAAGATGCGCACGCTTGAGCCGTCACTGGAGGATCGGATCAACCTGACGGAGGCTGCGGCCCTCAAGGCCGTTTCCAAGGACGAATAGCACCCGTGGAACCGGAGCCCCCGGAGCCCCTTGCGTCGCGGGGTGGTCCCGGTGCCCGGAAAGACGGGGCGCCACCGCAACACCCAACGCTACCAAGACGCCGTCGGAACGCCTTGCGGCACAGGTTCAACGTGGGAATTCTACAGGCGCACGCTGCAGTCAGTCTCGCCCTGGCCGCCGTGCTCTGGCTTGTGCAACTGGTGGTCTACCCGGCGTTTGCTTGGATTGATCCGGTGCGGTTTGTCGCTTGGCACCAGGGCTACACGGGCGCGGTGACCTGGGTGGTGGCGCCCCTGATTCTCCTCCAGACGGCCGGGGTGGTGGCGCGCTTCTGGCTCACGGAACGCGCCGAGCCGCTCTGGTTTCTGGAGTTGGCCTGCACCCTTACGGCCTGGGCGGTCACCGTGGGGGTGTCCGTTCCCATCCACGGGCGGCTGCAGGGCGACCTCCCACCGGAGGTCCGGCTCGCGGCCATGCACCAACTGGTGCACACCAACTGGGTGCGCACCGCCGCATGGACCGTCTGCGCCGCGTGCAGCTGGGTTGCCGCCGCGCGGACCGCCCCGTAAACTCCGCAGATGGTGTATCCCCCCTGCTTTATCCCGCTCCGCATGGCCCTCTCCGGATGGTGTCTCTGGGGTTTCGCCCTGCATTCCGCCGGCGCGGAACCCGATCCCGCCAAGCCGTCCGCACACGAGGTGCGGCAGGTGGAGGGCTGGACGGTTCACGTCGACACGCGGGTGATTGAAGGCCAACCTGCGGAGGGGTTTGCAGCGCCTGTGGAGATCCTCCGGCGGCGTCTTGCCGAGGTGCGTTTCGTGCTGCCGGGGGCGGCCGTTGCGCGGCTGCAACAGGTGCCCATCTGGCTGGACGCCTCCCATGGCAAACTCAAGTCCGCCCAATATCATCCCAGTGCCGGCTGGCTCAAAAGCAACGGGTACAATCCGGCCCTCGCCAAGGCGGTTCACATCCCCTCGGCGGACGACTATGCGCGGGTGCGGCACCACCGGATCCAGCCGTGGTCGGTTCTGCACGAGCTGGCGCATGCCTACCACGACCAGGTGCTCGGGTTCGAACACCCAGAAATCAAGGCGGCCTGGCAGGTGTTCCGGGACAGCCACAAATACGACAGCACCCTGCACATCGAGGGCGGGCAGGTCCGTCACTACGCTCTCACGGATCAGAAGGAATTCTTCGCGGAAATGACGGAGGCTTACTTCGGTGTGAACGATTTCTATCCGTTCAACCGGGCCGAACTAAAACAAGCTGAGCCGGAGCTGTTTGAGCAGATGGGCCGGTGGTGGTCGGACAACCTCCCGGACAAGCCCTCGGCACCTGTTGCCCGACCGACCGGCGGTGGACGCTGAAAGCCCGGAGCCAGAGCTTTGCCAGAAAGTTTCCGAAGGGAGTGCGGCCCCCGGCGGGAGGGGGGCAAAACAAGCTTTCCCTTTTTGGTAAAAGCACGGCTCCCGAGTGGGCTGTAAGAAGGCATGCAACGCCGAGTGTCTGTGATTGCCCGGAGCGCACAACCACGCTTAAGATTAATGACCATCCCTTATTTTTTATGAAATTCTCGAATGTGAAGGAGCGGTCAACAAGGCGGAACGGTTGATCCACGGGGCTCAGATCGCCAGCCATTCAGGGAATGCAGACAAGTGGTATTATACCCACTCTCAATGATAACCGGAGTTTTCCGCCCCGGGCAGGCCACTCGCAGCCCATGGCAACGCCGTGGGTTTGATCCGTTATCAAACATGAAAGGGCGCCCCATGAGGAAGCCACGCTTTCGGATGGACCGGGCAGGTGAGGGTGCCCTTTCAGGGCGTATTCTTTTTTGGGGGCGGTTTTTCCATGGCGTTGCCATGGGCTGAAAGAGAAATGCCCCTTGCGGGGCGTCAGATTTGGCGAAAATCCGCGCCGCTTTTCTCAACAAGGCGGAACGATTCATTCACGGGGTTCCCA
>JBILKV010000200.1:0-7847 GCA_044376515.1 Chthoniobacteraceae bacterium
TTCCCAGAGAGAACATGCTCATCCTTGAACTCGCCGACGGCCGCCGGATCGCCGTGCGCCCCTCGGGCACCGAACCAAAAATCAAGTTCTACATGTTCGCCAGAACGCTGCCGCCGGAGGACGGCACCCTGAGTGCCACGGAACTCACCGCCCTCAAACCGGGCGTCGCCACCCGCCTCGCAAGCCTGTGGCAGTGGATCCAGAAGGACGCTGCAGCTCGCCTCAACACCCCCTGATGCACGCCGAGCCCGTTCCCGGTTCCAACGCCTTTGCGACCATGGGCCTCCCCGCGCGGCCCTGGCTGGAACGGGAAACCCTGCAGGCGCGGTTCGTCGAGCTCGCCGCACGATGGCACCCCGACACCAACCCGGATCCGGAGGCCGCGTCCCGTTTCCAAACTTTGGTGGGCGCCCACCTGCTGCTGCGCGACCCCGTCAAGCGGCTGGAGTGCGTCCTCCATCTGGAGGCTCCCGCCCACGCGGCTGCCCAACCCGCCGCGGAAATCACCCAGGAACTCACCGACTTGTTCCTGACCATTGCGACCTTCAACCGGCAGCTGCAGGCCTTTCACGCCCAGCAACCCGCGACCCTGTCGCCGTTGAACCGCGCGCTGCTGCACGCCGACCGCCTCTCCCTCAAACACGACCTTGAACAGCTCAGCCAAAAGGTGGAGCGCCACTGGGACCGCTGCGAAACCCAAATCCACGCCGCCGACACCATCTGGGAAAGACGGACTCCGGAGCTGCTCGCCTCGCTCAAAAAGGTCCTCCGCGAAATGGTTTTCCTGCAGCGCTGGCGCACCCAGTTGCGCGAATCCCGCGTACGCCTGACCGTCGCAGAATAACGCCAGCGAGCCCCTCTCTTTTGGTTGGTGCGGCCCGAACCAGCCGAAGCTAGAGTGCCCGGATGATCGTTCCCGGCAAAACGTGGAGTCTGACGGTTCTGAGGGAAGCCCCCCCGGGCCTGTATCTGGACGGGCTGAATTTGGGAGAAATCCTTCTTCCGGGCGCCCAGATTCCGGCCGAAACCCAGCCCGGTGATTCACTGGACGTCTTCGTCCATCACGATTCCGAGGACCGGCTTGTGGCGACGGTGAAAAAGCCGATCGCCCAGATCCATCAGGTGGCGGCGTTCGAAGTGGTCGGGATGAAGCCGGGCGTGGGTGCCTTTCTGGACTGGGGTCTGGAAAAGGACCTCCTTCTGCCCCTGCGCGAACAAACGCGCGCCCTGCGGACCGGCGACTGGGTTGTGGCCGTGGTGCTTCCCGACAGGGTTTCCGGCCGACTGATCGCCTCGTGCCGTCTGCAACGGCACATCCATCTAAGCTTCCCCGAGTACACGGAAGGGCAGGCCGTTTCGCTGGTGATCGCCGAGGAGACCGACCTCGGTTTCAAGGCGGTTGTGGAACACGCCCACTGGGGGTTGCTGTACCGCTCCGAACTTTCAGCCGACCTCGTTCCAGGCGACGAGCTGACCGGCTACATCCGCTCCGTGCGCGAGGACGGCAAGATCGATCTCCGGCTCGATCCGGAGGGCTACCAGCGCGTCGCACCTCTGGCCCAGCAGATCCTGGCCGCCTTGGAAGCGGCCGGGGGCAGCCTGCCCTTCAACGACAAGAGCCCGCCCGAGGCGATCCGCGAAACGTTTGCCACCAGCAAGAAAGCCTTCAAACAGGCCCTGGGCACCCTCCTGCGCAAGGGCCGCATCCACTTCATCGAAGGGGGCTTCGCGATCGGCAAGGGATGAGCCGGTGGGTTCTTGGTGATCCTTGCGTTTTTTGCAGTTCACCCTCTCGAGGACACGCTTTTCCGTTCAGTCCGCCTTGAGCGTTTCGCGGAAGCGCGTTTTTTCCCGGGTCTTGGTCGGCTTGGCGAAAGGCTCCGTGACGGGCTCCGTAACCGCGGCGTCGCCAAGGAGCGCACGGGCCAGTTCCAGCGCCGAGGCGTTCTGGCCGCCCAGCATCCGGGCGATCTCCCCCTCCCGCCGCTCGCCCGAAACCGGTTCAAGCCGGGATACCGTCCGGCCCTCGACGTACTCCTTGCTCACCACAAACTGCTGATGTGCCTTGGAGGCCACCTGCGGAAGGTGCGAGATGCACAGCACCTGCCGCGTTCCTCCCAAGGCACGCATCTTGGTCCCCACCGCGTGCGCAATCTCGCCGCCCACGTTCGCGTCGATCTCGTCGAACACCAGCAACGGAACGGTGTCCTGCTCGGCCAGCGCCGACTTCACCGCCAACATCACCCGCGAAATCTCACCGCTCGACGCGATGGCCCGCAACGCCTTGGACGGTTCCCCGGGGTTCGGCGCGAACAAAAACTCGACCGCTTCCAACCCACCCGGTGCAGGCGCCGGCAGCGGCAGGAGTTGCACCCCAAACTCGGCCCGCAAAAAGCCAAGGTCCTTGAGGTGCCCGGTGATTTTCAGCGCAAGCTGCGGCGCGGCAGCCGTTCTGCGCCCCGTCACCACAAGCCCCTGCTGCCGCAGTGCATCCCCGGCGTCCGCGAGTTCCCGCTGGAGGCGCGCCCGCTCCTCGGCCCGGGAGCTGAGCTTCCGATGGCGCTCGGCGGCGGTTGCGCCGTGGGCGAGCACGGCTTCCACAGTGCCGCCATACTTGCGTTTGAGCGCTTCGATCAAATTCACGCGGTCCTCGAGCGCCTGCAGATTGCCCGGATCCAGATCCAGCGACTCGCTGTAGCGATGCAGGTCCGCGGCCAACTCCTCCACCTCCGTGACGGCGCGCACATGCGCCGCCGTCAGGTGCGCCGCGCCCGGATCGAGCCGCTCGATTTCGCGCAGTCCGCGCGCCACGCTGTTGAGCCGTGCCAGCGCCGCGTCCTCGGCGTCGATCAGACACGCCTGCGCCTGGGTGCTCAGTTCCAACAGACGCCGGGCCTGGGTGGCGACCGTGTAACGGGCGTGCAACTCCTCCTCCTCTCCCGGCTTGAGGCCGGCCGCCTCGATCTCCGTGCTCTGGTGCAACAACAACGCGCACTCCCGCTCGAAGGCCGCATCGTCCCCGTGCAGCCCGTCCAGTTCCCGCCCCAAGGCCGCATGGTGTCGGTACGCCGTCGTGTAGGCGGCCAGTTCCGACCCGCATCCGGCGAACGCGTCCAACAACGACCGCTGCAGCTCGGGCGCAAGCAGCGACTGGTGGTCGTGCGGACCGTGGAGGTCCACCAGCCCGTCTCCAAGCGACTTGAGGACCGCCAGCGTGGTAGCGGTACCGTTGATGAACTGCCGGTTGGTGCCGGCGGCGGTGAGGACCCGCTTGAGCAGCAACTGCCCCTCCTCACACGGCTCCACCCCGAGGTTCTCCAGCTGGGGATTGAGGGCCGAGGCGTCGCGCACCTCAAAAACCCCCTCCACCGTGCAGGACTCCTCTCCGGAACGGATGAGCGTCTTGTCGGCGCGTTCCCCCACAAGGAGCTTCAGCGCCCCGACGATGATCGACTTGCCCGAACCCGTCTCGCCGGTCACGGCGGTAAACCCGCCGCCCGGAACCCACTGAAGTTCCTCGACCAGGGCGAGATTGCGGATGCGCAGAGAGGAAAGCTGTACGGGAATCACGGCCTCACCATACACGAAACCCTGCGGGCCGTCACAACGGACAACCCGCCAAACCACTCAAATCGCCACGCGCATGCCGAGTTCCACCACGCGCCCCTCGGGCAGGCGGAAATAGGTGCCAGGCGGCTCGGCAACCCTCGAGAGGAAGGCGAACACCGTTTCACGCCAAATCGCCATGCCCTTCAGCTTCGAAGGCACAATCGTTTCACGCCCCAGAAAATAAGTCACCTGATCCGGATCCACCTCAAAATTCACATAGTGGGCGGCACGCCGCAACAACTGGGGGATGTTGGGCTCCTGCAGGAAGCCGTAGTGCCCGATCATCCGCCAGAAGCCGGGGGCGATCTCCTCCATTTGCACCTGCTTGTCGCGCGCCACGAATGGGTGGTCGTCGGTCACAATCGAGAGGAAAACCACCCGCTCGTGAAGGACCTTGTTGTGCTTCATGTTGTGCATGATCGCATTGGGGGCGCGGTGCGGGCTCGCCGTCAGGAAAAACGCAGTCCCGGCCACCCGTGTCAACCGGTCCGAAGTCGCCAAAGTCTTCACCAAATCCTCCTGCTCCATGGCCGCATTGTCGAGGTTCCGGCGCACCAACTGGCGACCGGTCCGCCAGGTCGTCATGATCGTGAAGAGGAACAGTCCAACCACCAGCGGCAGCCAGCCTCCATCGAGGATTTTGAGCGCGTTGGCCGCAAAAAATGCTCCCTCAACGACCAGACAGAGGGCCACCACGGGAAAGGTCCGGTTGAGATCCCACCCCCACTGGTAGCGCGCCACAAAGTAGAATAGGATCGTGGTGACAAGCATCGTCAGTGTCACCGCAATCCCGTACGCCGCCGCAAGCGCCTCAGAGGAGCGGAACTGCTGCACGACCACTACACAGGCGATCATCAGCAGCCAGTTGACCATCGCGATGTAGATCTGGCCACGCGTGTGCGAGGAGGTGTGCCGGATACGCAGACGGGGCAGGTACCCCAGTTGGATCGCTTGAAGGGTCAGGGAGTAGGTGCCGGTGATCAGCGCCTGACTGGCAATCACGGTGGCCGCAGCCGCGAGAATCACCATCGGAATCAGCGCCCAACTCGGAAACAACTGGTAGAAAGGGCTGAAAGTGTCCTCCTGCATGATGTTTGGATTCTCCTTAAGCGTCAACCGCAACAACGCTCCCTGGCCCAGGTAGTTCAAAAACAGGGACGGAAACACGACCCAAAACCAGCCGATCCGGATCGGCCGCGCGCCAAAGTGCCCCATGTCCGCGTACAGGGCCTCACCCCCTGTCACCACCAGAAACACCCCACCCAGCACAAAGAAGGCGGTGCTTCCGTTGGAGAGGAACAATTGGATGCCGTACTTGGGATTCACGCAGGCGAAGATTCCCGGGTCCTGGATAATCCACCGCAAACCTCCCGCCGCGAGCGCCGTAAACCAAAGAATGGTGATCGGGCCAAAAAAGGCGCCCATCTTTTCCGAACCGGCCCGCTGCACCACAAAAAGAACCACCAAAATCGCGATCGTGACGGGCACGATGTACGGCTCCAGCGCAGGGGTAATGATTTTCAGCCCTTCCACCGCACTAAGCACCGAGATCGCCGGAGTGATGATGCCATCCCCAAAGAGCAGGGCCGCACCCGCCACACCGGTCAGCAGGAGGATCCCCCGCGATTTAGATTCCATCCCGAGCTTTTCGACCGCCAGGGACAGCAGGGCCAGAATGCCCCCTTCCCCATTCCGGTCCGCCCTCAGAATGAAGACCAGGTACTTGATGGTGACGATGAGCGTGAGGGTCCAGACGATGAGGGAGAGCACCCCCAAAACATTGTCCGGGGTGGCGGGCACGGTGTGATGCCCCCGAAAGCATTCCTTGAAAGAGTAGAGCGGGCTGGTGCCGATGTCTCCGAAGACGACCCCGAGCGCCCCGATCACGAGGGCGGAGGTCGGCGGACGCTGGTCCGCAGAGTGATTGTGATTCATGATGGGGTAGGCCGCAGTGGGGGCCGCGGGTGAAGGGTATTCCAGAGCAGAACGTCGGGACTAGACAAGCAATTATCCCGAGCCGCGAAACGGACGTTCGGAAAGGCGACGTGTACGCGTGACCAGCACAAGAAACGAAGCGAATGATCAACCGAGGCGGATTCTCAGCCCGGGTTTCAACACCGCGGGAAAGCGATCAAGTGGTTACCCGGCATGGATTCGAACCATGACTAAGGGCTTCAAAGACCCCTGTGCTACCTTTACACCACCGAGTACTTCCGGAGACCGAATCCGTCCCACGGGAACGCAAGTACAGCATGGAGCGGCGCGTCCGGGCAAACTGGAAATGAGGTGAATTGGCGGCGCGGCCCCGGTTCCTCCCGCAGGCCCCCAGCCAAGGCACGGACACCTCGGGAACCCCCGATGCGTGCACACCCTCGAAAAATACCATCCTCATAAGCATCTCACATGCAACGCTTTACACCATTTAACCAGTGACAAAGCCCGATAGAGACGAGACTTCCGCCTCAGCACGTTGTAGGTTGTCCGCCATGCCCCAGATGTAAACGCCGCGCAACCCACCCGAGGTCCCGGTCTCCCGGCCCTCCAGCAGCACCGCCCCATGGCCCGCATCCAGACCATCCTCATCGCCGATCCCGATCCAGACTTTCTCGTCTGGGCGGGCAACCAGTTAACCTCCCCCAAAACACGGGTCCTGACCACGGTGGATTCCGAGGAAGCCTACCGCCTTTATCTCAGGGAGAAACCGGATGTGCTCATGGCCGAAACCCATCTCTCGCCCTTCGGCGGGATGGAGCTTCTGGGCCGGATCCGCCAGCGGGATTCCAACGCCATCATCGTCCTGACCAGCGCCTTCGGCACCACTCAGGCGGTGATCGAATCCATGCGGCTCGGCGCCTTTGACTTCGTCCGCAAGGAGACGCTCCCTTTCACCATCAAGGCTGTCTTTGACGCCGCCCTCAAGGCTCAGGCCGAAATGCGCGCGGCCACCTCCGCCAAACCGCAACTCACCGTCGAGGAGCATCAGGAGTCCCTCGTCGGCAAGTCCGAGGCCATGGCTCAGGTCTTTAAAATGATCGGGCGCGTTTCCATGTCCGACGCCCCGGTGATGATCACCGGCGAAAGCGGTTCCGGGAAGGAACTGGTGGCCCGCGCGATCCACACCTATTCCCAGCGCAACGGCAAAAGCTTCGTCGCCATCAACTGCGCCGCCATCCCGGAGCAACTCCTTGAAAGCGAGCTTTTCGGCCACGAAAAAGGCGCCTTCACCGGCGCCGTAGGACAACGCGCCGGCCGCTTCGAGCAGAGCAACGGCGGCACCCTCTTCCTCGACGAGATCGGCGACATGCCCCTCCAACTGCAGAGCAAAATCCTGCGCGTCCTCCAAGAGGGCGAGTTTTCGCGGGTGGGCGGTTCGGCGACGCTCAAGTCGGACGTGCGCATCATCGCGGCCACCAACCGGCACCTCGAACAGGACGTCTCCGAGAAGAAATTTCGCGAAGACCTCTTCTACCGCCTCAACGTGGTGCGCGTCCAACTGCCCCCGCTTCGGCAAAGGGTCGAGGACATCCGCCTGCTGGCCGAATACTTCCTCCAAAAGGTGGCCAACCGCATGCGCCTGCCCCGCCTCAAACTTTCCGAGGACGCGATGAAGGTTCTCGAGGGCCACAACTGGCCGGGCAACGTGCGCGAGCTGGAAAACACCATCCAGCGGGCCTGCGTCCTTTCCACCTCCGACGTCCTGCTCCCCAAGGACATCCCTCTCGGAATGGCCCCCCTCACCCCTGAAGGCGACCCCGTCCAGGCCGCACAGACGGTTCGCGAACATCCCAGTCTCGCTGGCGTGGTCACCAAGGAAATGGCCATTGAATCGCTCCTGCGCGTCGCGCAAGCCGATCCAAGCATCCAACTGCTCCCGTGGCTGGAGCGCGAGTTCACCGTCTACGCGATGCGGGCCACCGGCGGCAATCAGGTCCGGGCGGCCAAACTCCTCGGCATCACGCGCGCCACCCTCCGCAAGCGGATGGAGATCTTCGGCATCACCAAAGAACTCAACATCAACGGCTAGCGACTCGAATCAGGTCTGATTTGAGCAGGTCGGTGGCCGCACTTGCGGCGCTCCGATGCCGACCCGCTGTTTTCGGTGGGCCCGCAGGGCTCGGGTGGTAGTGCAAATTTTAAAAAAAGGGATCCGAATGTTTGCCTCCATTCGGACGCCAGGACCGTGCAACCTCCCGAACCCGCCTGCATGTCCTTTGCCTTTGACTCGACAGCCTAATGAT
>JBILKV010000201.1:0-7823 GCA_044376515.1 Chthoniobacteraceae bacterium
GGTTGCTGCGGTTGCTGCGGTTGCTGCGGTTGCCGGGGACTCTGGTTGTGCGAGCTCTGCCCTTCGGAATCGGTACGTCTTCGATTCGAAGTATCCGTCTCCGTCCGGGCGTCGTTGACGCGTCAAGAAACGATCAATCTGGCAACCGTCCACCTCCAGGGTATCGCCAGATCCGAAGGCTTCGCTTAAAAGGCCACCCAGTTGGAGCTGTTTGCCCTTCGCCTCGTCGCCCTCTGTCTCAACTGGCAACCGAATGCTTGCAGACTCTGCGTGGGCAATCATGCTCGCCGCCGTAAACGAACTGTCCAGATCATCCCCAAGCGAGTTTCCAAACTCCGTCAGAAACACGCTGAGCGAGGTTTCTTTGCTGAACGCGAAGCTCGCATGCGTCTCCATCAGAGGGGGAAGGCTAAACAGGCGCTGCACGATGTAGTTCATGGAAGCAGCCCACTCCCGCTGGGGGTGAAGGCACGCGATGCTCGGCATGCCGTCCTGAACCCAAGACCCCATAACCGCAGCAACCGCACTAAGGTAAAGTCCCCGATTCGCTTTGATGTGTCGGAGGAGGGATCCTTCCGGCCACTCCTTCCACTTGTAGCCCGCTGGTTGCTTTTGGATGCGGATCACACAGATCCGGTTGGCAAGATCAGGCGTAACCTCGAACTGGTTGCTGGTCGCATAGATCACGAAATTGCGGCTGTCGACGACGCCGTCAGCGCGAAGTGCCCTTACGCTGAATTTGCCGTTCGCCGTCACAAACGCCTCGAGAGCAGTTGAATCCATCTTTCCTCTGAGGTTGTCGAAGGAAATGAGTGGATGGCCGTCTAGTAGTGCTTTGTTGAAGCTCTCGTCCAGACTGCCAACGCCACCCTTCTTCTGTGTAATGAGCGAGACTTGCTCGCCATAGATCTCGCTGATCATGGAAACCAAGTGCCCTTTACCCGTCTGGGAATGATCGGCCTCCACCATAAATAAGGGCATGATGGGGGACGGGTTGATGTTCACTCCGAAGCGGAGCATCGGAGCCAGTAGTGCTGCGATGGCCCGCGACAGATCGGCTGGAGTTGCGAAACGCCAGTCAGCAAACAGGTCCAGCAACAAGCGCACAGCCCTTTCCACGCGCATTTTCAGCAGCGAAACCTTGGATGTTACCAAGAGCTCGTGTTCGGGGTGGTAGCCGCTCGCAAGCACGTTGCCTTCCGAGTCGATCGGGGGAAACGCGAGTTCTTTCGAGATTTTGTGAACCAGTTCCACCGCATCACTACATCCGAGGATGGCACTGGCATCCCCAGGATTGAAATTCCGGGGACGATCGATGATCTCGTCACTGTTTTTTTTCCAGTCCTTGCGGTGAAACTTGAAAAACTTCTGGCTGAAGCTGGGGAGTTCCTTGCTGGTCAGAGGAGTCAGCCTGTAGTCGGCGCCCTCTACATCGTGGAGGCGTACGACCTGACCGTTTCTCGAAAAAACGGTGCCAGTGTTTCCGAGTTCCTCCATGAGGGCCATAGCACTGTCGCGGGTCGGGACAATGTCGCTCGGCAGATACAGCACCG
Source organism: Chthoniobacteraceae bacterium (assembly GCA_044376515.1). Lineage (GTDB taxonomy): Bacteria > Verrucomicrobiota > Verrucomicrobiia > Chthoniobacterales > Chthoniobacteraceae > Chth-196. The sequence continues at coordinate 1,554 of JBILKV010000201.1, forward strand.
GCAGCTCAGGGCGGGCATCCTTCTGTTTGCTCAGTGAACTTTGCTGTTGGGCTTGGCTCTTGGAGGTGGTCCATGGCCCTGGCTCTGGCAGTCGGCTTTTGTGGCTGTCAGGAAGCTTGGTTGATCCCCCCGGAGAGAGATGGTCTTGAGCATGGTTGGAGTAATCCTGCTCATCAAGGTAACCGTCTTCTTTTGTGATGTTTACGTTATCCATTTCTTGCTTTCTCGTTCTCAGGTGCTTCTGATGTAGGCACCGCACCAGGCCAGAAGCCGGCTTGTGGGGGTGTTCCGACGTGTGTCGAAATTTGTTGGCTCAGGCAGGTACCCTGAGCGTCTCTTGCTGAAAGGCCTCGCGTTTCGCGGTCCAGATCGTCCGTGTAATAACGCCCGGTGATTGGTGAGGGCTTGAAATGCCCCTGGCGCCGTAGCCGAAAGAACTTCGCCTTGGATATGCCGAGGTATGCGGCGGCTCCCTTCGAGTCGGTGTAGGGCGAAGCTGGTGCATGCTTGGAGCAGGGACTTGAGCCTTTCTGGACTGAGGGAGTCACCAGAGGTGGCATGCCACTGTTTTTTGAGGCTTTGGTCGTTCGCTCTTTCAACAGCCCTGAAATCAGGCTGCTTTCAAAATTGGAGCGGCTCCTCCCTCTTTCCTGCGTGTCGATTCGGCGAGCCATCAGGCAACCTCCTTTCCAAGTGGGTGCCCGGCATCTGGGGGCAGGATGTGCCAGTATTGCTCGCTCTCCTCCTGCGTCATCAGGCGACTGTCATAGTGCTCGTCCAAAACCGTGGTGCCTCGGTGACCAAGGGCTGCTGCTGTTTTAGTCTTACACCGGTATTTTCCGCGGTGGGCGGTTGCAAAGGTCTTGCGGGGGCCGTCCTGGAGCCAATGGGTAATTCCAGCCTTGCTCATGGCGCTCTTTCGAATCCGCTTTAGGGTGGAACTCGAGAAGGGGGCGATCAGTCCACCGCGGGTGTATCCTTGAGCATCCCACCAACTCAACCACTGAGCCAACACAGGCAGGACCTCCACGTTGTAAGCGTGTCCGCTCTTGTTCGCCGAGTGGGGAACATAGATGTAGCCGTTCTGCCCGACATCGGCCCAGGTGATTTTGAAAGCCGCTTCGGGCCGTACGCCTGCGAAGAAGCAGATGGCGAAGTACGGAATGGCTCGCGCATCCCCCTCTGCGACGGCAAGAAGGAATCGCCTGACCTCTTCAACGGTAAATGTCTGCACACTCCTTGCTTTCGAGGATTTGTCTGGCCTCATTCGATTGAGGGCACGAGAGGGGTTTTCATCCATCCAGCCGGAGTCGATGCAAAACTCAAAAGCTGCGTGTAGGTTGCGGAGATGGCTCTTGAGAACGTGCTTGCTCGATCCGCTCAGGCAACTGCGGAGTTTTTCACCGTTGACCTCCCTAAGGCTGAGGTGATGGATCGGACCGAGACGGGCGATGGTACCCTTCACGCCGCGCCAGTGCCGGGGTTGTGTGCGCGGGTTTTCCTTTTTTCGCTCCTGAAACCTTTCCCAGATCCCGGTGTGGTAGGCGTCAAGGCCTTCTTTGACCGTTCTGGACTCCTGTGCCTTCTCCAAAGCTGCCTTGACCTGCCTCGCCGCTTCGACAAGTGAAACACCCGTGCCTTCGAGATGGTCCTTGGCAGACCGGGCTTCCACCAGTTCTTGAACGGTTACCGTGCAAGCTAGCCCACCAAACCGTCGCTGAAGGGCTTCGTTCTCGAGTACAGCATGCTCGGCCTCCTCCATAGAGCGGTACCATCGGTAACCTCCAGGGGGGTTCAACGGCGAGCCCTTTGGGAAATAGACGCGGGGCTGCACCTTTCCGTTGTGCAGGCACTCCGTGATCTTGAGGCCTTTGAATCTGAAAGAGCGTGCGGAGGAACTGCTCGATCGTTGAGGCGACGAGTTGCTGGTAGCCACCGAAGTTGTTTCAGAATTAAAATACTTTTCTTTTTTTCTTGCTGATCCGAGCCTCCTGCTTAAATTTGTGATGTGTTTGGGGTGTTCCATGGATTGTATTTTATGCTCCAATAGAGACTATTCTTGGCAACGAGGCTTATTAGTCTTTTGTTAGACCCCTTTGATTTTTCGGGTCACTAGGGCGCCGCCCTCCACGCTCCCCTAACAGCATCTCTCCCGGCTTGCTTGGCAACGGGATGTATTTCTCCGTCAGAGCTTGACGGAGGCGCTTTGGTTTCTCATGCGCCGGACATCGGTTTCTCGCGCTGACGGTGCGATGCTTTGGTGTGGAATTTCAGCCACCACTCTTCAAGCACTTACGCGGTTCCACCCTCACCCTCACCGACCGCCCCGGCCCAGTTTTAACTGTACTTTAACTGTACTTTTTCGGCTTTTGGCGTGCCGAATTTTTGATGACCTTCCATAAGTCCCTCTGGGAGAGGGAGCCGGCAGTCGGGCTCGAACCGACGACCTGCTGATTACAAATCAGCTGCTCTACCAACTGAGCTATGCCGGCGGGCTTGATCCTCCGCCTACCGCTCCGGCGGGCCGCCTGAGTACCGAGAGTACCGCACCCGCGGAAAACATCAACCCTCAAGAGGACGCACGTGGCTCCGGATTTTCCCCTTCTTGAGGTAACCGCGGGCCTACGCTTCAGTCTCGGAACACCACCGTTCTGTTCTCACGAACAAGCACGCGCTCGGCAAGGTGGTAACGTAGTCCGCGCGCAAGGGCTAGTCTCTCGCAGTCCCGCCCCAGCCGGAGCAGGTCGTTTTCCGAGTGAAAATGCTCCACCCGGACCACCTCCTGTTCGATGATAGGCCCTTGGTCGAGATCCGCCGTGGCATAATGACAGGTCGCCCCGATGAGCTTCACCCCCCGTTGGTAGGCGCGCTGGTAGGGGTTCGCTCCGACAAACGACGGCAGGAAACTGTGGTGGATGTTCATCACCCGCGCTGGCCAGCGGCCGCACACCTGCTCCGGCAGCACCTGCATGTAGCGGGCAAGCACCACCAAATCCGCCTCCGCCTCCCTCCATATGGATTCCATTCGCACAAAGGCCTCCGCCTTGGTTTCAGGCGACACAGGAACGTGATGAAACGGGATGCCCTCCCGCTCCACCAGAGAACGCAGCGCTTCGTGATTGGAGATGACGCACGGAATCTCACACTCCAATTCGCCCGAACGCCAGCGCCACAACAGGTCCGCCAGACAGTGCCCCAGCTTACTGACCATCAATACCACCCGCGGCCGCGCACCGGAAGGCCGCACCGACCACTCCGCCTCCAATTCCGTGCCAACAACCGCAAATGCAGCGCGCAATTCCTCCAACCCGCACCCGAGCGTGTCCGTCTCGATCTCCAGACGCGCGAAAAACCACGCGGCATGGGCGTCGGTAAACTGGTGTACCTGGGCGAGATTGCCCCCGTGCCCGGCCACGAAGTTCGTGATCCTCGCGAGCAGCCCGACGCGGTCGGGACAGGAAATCTTCAAAAGGGTGGTCTGCATCCCATCATCCCTGCCATGACTCCACCCCGCACTGCACAGGTTTTTTCGCGCAAATGCGTTGCAGCGCCGAAACGGTTGGATTTCCTGCGGCGAACCGGGTCCAAATAACAACTATGGCTGCCATTCAATCGAACATGCTTGCGCTGGGCACGGCCGCCCCCGCTTTCGCCCTTCCCGATGTTTCCACGGGCCAGGTCCGCCGGCTTTCCGATCTGGCGGAGGGCAGGGCGCTCCTTGTGGTATTTCTTTGCGCGCACTGTCCCTACGTAGTGCATGTCGCCCCCGAACTGGCGCGTCTGGCGGGGGACTACGCCGAGCGACCCGTCTCCATCGTGGGCATCACCGCCAACGATGTCTCCGCCTACCCACAGGACGCGCCGGAACCCACGGCGCGTTTCGCACGCGAGGCCGGCTTCGGTTTCCCCATTCTCTTTGACGAGGACCAGTCGGTGGCGCTCGCCTACTCCGCTGCCTGCACTCCGGATTTTTTCCTCTTCGACGCCAACCACCGGCTCTTTTACCGTGGCCAACTCGACTCGTCCCGTCCGGGCCGTGGGCCCGACCGTCCGGAGCAGGGCACCCTCAACGGCGCTGATCTGCGCGCCGCGCTGGACGCCGTTCTCGAAGGCGGATCTGCGCCGGAACACCAGCGTCCAAGCATCGGTTGCAGCATCAAGTGGAAGCCCGGCAACGAGCCCGGCCCCCTTCGCTAACGGTTCCCGGACATGGCACGCGACGTTGTCTACTTTGATTTGGAAACCCAGAGAACTGCCAATGACGCGGGCGGTTGGGACAAAAAACACGAGATGCGCGTCTCGATCGCAGTGACCTACTCCACGGCGCTTGGCGAGTACCGGATTTTCGAAGAAAAAGACGTGGACGCCTTGGTAGACCAACTGGTCCGTGCGGATTTGGTGGTGGGTTTCAACGTGATCAATTTCGACTACGAAGTGTTGTCGCGCTACACGGTCCTCGACCTGGCGCACACTGCGCGAACTCTGGACATGCTGCTGGAAATCGAGAAGGTGCTCGGGCACCGCCTCAGTCTGGATTCCGTCGCGACCGCGACCCTGGGTGTGGGAAAGACGGGCGACGGCTTGGACGCCATCAAATGGTGGCGCGAGGGCCGTCTTCTTGAGATCGCCGAATACTGCTGTTTCGACGTCAAATGCACCAAACTTGTCCACGAGCACGGTGCGACCCACCGTCAGTTGCAGTACGTTGACAAGTTCCGGAACAAAAAGACGGTCGCCGTACAGTGGAGTTGACGCTCCGTTCATCCCACACGCACCGCTGACGCTTACTCTACTAGGCTGGGCGCGTGCACGCCGAACGCATGGGCGGCACTTGACGACAACGTTTCCCCAACCCATGTCCCGCCCTCACGGAAGGGCGACCCGCACCGGTTCGAGGGTTTCCTTGAAATTGCCGGAGCCGAGTTGGCCCTCCCTGTTTTCGCCCCAAGCCCAGAGCGATCCGTCGGAGCGGAGCCCGACGGTAAATTGCTCCGACGCATACACTCCCACCCAGCTGCGGCGGGGCGGGATGAGCGTCGGGATCTCCTTCTGGGTGGAGCCCGGCAACCCGAGGGTCCCGTTCGGGTTCTCGCCCCAGGCAAAAAGATCCCCGTCACGCGTCAGGCCGAAAGAACGCGCGCCGACCGCCTCGACCACGAGCCAGTCACGGCCGCTTCCGCATTGACCAACCATCCGGCGGCTGCGCCGGCCGCCGTCACCGAGCTGGCCCTTGGCATTTTCGCCGAGGGCCCAGAGTGTGCCGTCGGCCCGCAACGCGAGAGCGTGCGCGTCGCCGCCGCTCAACGCCGTCCAGTCCGAGTCATAATCCAGACGCGAAGGCCGAGATTTGTCACGCCGGAGCAAGACCTCCGAACGCCCAAATTCCCCGTCGCCCCACACCCAGACGGAATGGTCTGTACCGAGGGCAAACACGTTGTTTCTGCGGGCTTGGACGGAAAGCACCGGCCAGGGCACCGGCACCCGTTTTGGATCGGACTGCTCTGCGCGGTGGCCCAGTCCCAGCTGGGCGCGCCTGTTGTCGCCCCAGCCCCAAAGTGTTCCGTCACCCAGAATCGCAAACGTGCAATCCGACCCGCACACCACTGAAACCGCGGCGCTCGGCAGCGGCACTTTCCGCGGTTTAAGGTTTTGCTTTCCTGCTGTGTCCGGTTGTTTACGGGGTTCACCGTTGCCCCAAATCCACACCGACCCGTCGCTGCGAACGGCTGCGGAATGTGTGTCCCCTGCGGCGACCGAAACCCAGTACTGGTTTTTGGAAAGGCCGGATTGAATTTGCACCGGAAAGGCGCTCCCGATGGTTGATCCGTCACCCAACTGGCCGTGCTCGTTCGCACCCCAAGCCCAAAGCGTACCGTCAGGCTTCACCAACAGTGCGTGGCGCGCACCCACGGCGGGGCGGGGGCGTTCCGGCATACGAAGCGCCTCGGCTAGGGCGAGTTCAGCGGGAGTTAGTTTGGGGGCCTGAGCTTTTGGAGCGCCCTCGCCAACAGGCGCGGGGGTCGGCGTCGGCGGCGCGGGCTTCGGTGCAGGGGGCGGCGCGGGTTTGGGTTCCTCAGGCTTCGGCAACGGAACGGGCGCAGGAGTCGGTGCCGGCGGCGCGGGCTTCGGTGCAGGGGTCGGCGCGGGTTTGGGTTCCTCAGGCTTCGGCAACGGAACGGGCGCGGGAGTCGGTGCCGGCGGCGCGGGCTTCGGTGCAGGGGGCGGCGCGGGTTTGGGTTCCCCGGGCTTCGGCAACGGAACGGGCGCGGG
>JBILKV010000202.1:0-7793 GCA_044376515.1 Chthoniobacteraceae bacterium
CGAGATACTGGTTGGACGCCGGTCGCGTTCGCGACTTGGTGGGCGCAAAAGGCTGGCTCGTGGCCCAAGCAAACTCTATCTCTCCGAGCGTATTACCCGTTGCGTAGTGTGAATGGTATAAGGAACCTCCGTCTCCCCCGCAAGGGGGGGGCGGAGGCTTCCTCTTTTCCGGGTTTTTCCCTCCCGCATTGCATGCTCAAGAACCCGTGGGTTGAGGCAGCCAGAAGCGCATCCGAGGAGGGTGATGGCTCGGCTTTGTGGATGGAGTGTTATCGTTTTTGGGCGCTTCCTTCCCTCTCTCTCCACTCGGATTGGAGCCAGAAACTCTGGGGCGACCTCATCAATGCGGGGGTGGGTTGCGAGAGGGTTCACCGGATGGTCTCGCAGCTCATTGCCGAGTTTTACGGCCTCGACCTGACAGAGGCGCTCCCGCTGAGCACTCCGCCGTCCAGGCTCGTGGCGCTCCTCGACGGCGCTCTCTCGGAGCGACTCATTCAATTCGCCGGACTCACCCTGCTGCGCCCGCGCCTGATGGGCCAGCTCGACACGCGCAGTTTGCGGCCCGCCATTTCGGGGCTGGAAAAAGAGGCCCTCCATTTCGTGGTCCACGAGGCGCAGCTTGTTTTGAAGGGCGGGAGCGGCGGCGACCCGGCGGCGGCCAATTCCTCTGTGCTCGACCTGGGCTGCATTCACCGGGCTGGGGCCTCGCTGCTGCGTTTCCTCCTTTCAGACGTCGGGGAACAGGGCCTCAAGCGCTTGGAACTCAAGCTGCCCAAAGGCGCCTTCACGGAATGGGAGCCGCCTCAGGGGCTGAGTCTGGATGCCGCATGGGAGGTGGTCCGCAGGATTGTCAGGCTCAAGTTCGAGCAAGAGACAGGCCCGTGCGCCCCCGTGATCCGGGCGATTCTGAAGGGGTAGTTCTACGGGGGGAGTTCTGGTGGCTCCTCTGCCGCCCGCCGGGCCCGCTGAACATGAAAACCGAAGCTCCAGCACAATGACCCCGATTACGGAAGCGCAACGCCTCGGCTTTCCGTAATTTTCAAAAAGCTCTCCGCGTTCTCCGCGCCTCCGCGTGAAAATGATCTTTCTCTGAAACTGCGGCGTTCGGGCTGAACCCGGGTTAAGCCTGGAAAATGTGAAGCAATCGGATCCCGAGCCGGTCCCCCACCATGACGAGTTCCGCGTCTGCCACGCGGTTGCCGTGGACCCGCACGGTCCCGGGGGCGTCGAGGCGGACGCCGGGGCATTCGAGAATGGACCCCACGCAGAGCTGCTTGAATTGGCCAAGCGGGAGGTTGGTTGTTCCCAGTTCAAAGAGGAGCTCGACGGGGATCTCATCGGGGCTGCGGAGCAGGGGGTCTGCGGGAGGAATCGGGGCGTTGTTTTCCATAACTGCGAGGATTTTAAGACGTTGATGTTCCGGGTCGAACTTGCCAAGGGCCGTAAGCCGGGGGGCTAGATGCAAGAAAAGGGAGTTGGGCGGCGCTGAGCGGTCGCAGAGCACGACGTCGCCCGGGCGCAGTTGCGCCAGCTGGCCTGCGGCCAAAAAACATTGGCCGACGCCGAGACTCAGCGGGACCTGCAGGGACGCCCACGGCATCAAAAAGCGCCGACGCCGCTGCTTGAGCGCCTCCAGGAGGCCCGTCCTCGCGTTCTGCGGAACCCGAAGCGCTCCGAAGAGCACACAGTCGGTGGAATCCCTGCGCACGCGCCATTGGAATCCGAACCGGAGCTCGCCCGCGCCGCCCGACTCCGGCGCCTCGGGCTCCAGGCTGAGCCGCTGGCCTATCAGGGCCTCGGCGGCCTTGAGGGTGCTGGAGAGTGCCGATTCCAACATCGCCAGTGCCATGGGGCGGGGCAGTTCGTGAAACGGGGGAGTCGGGGTACGGGGGAAAAACGGTTCGGGAGGCCAATGCTGCAAGCCCACGCCGATCCTGTCTTTCCCGAAGCGCAGTCCGAATTCCACGGCGCCCCCCGAGGGGGCGGCGCCGGGGGTGATGGCAAACGAGTGCAACGCCCCCTCCTCCCTCCAGGGAAAGGGGGCCGCGAGTGTTGCCAGAGCGTTGCAGAAGGCGACGTCAGAGTCCCTGTAGTGCGCTTGGATCAGAAAGGAAGGCAGACTCATGGGAAGAGCGCCGAGACGTGGGTTGAGAGTTTCGGGTCGCCGTCGGGCGCCTCGGAGTGTGGCCCTGGGGGGAGAGTGGCACCCCGGGGGGCGGGGGCAAAACCACGACGGTGAGCGCCTGTTCGGAGGGCAGCAGCGCCAGCACTCTTTGCTCCAGGGCGCGCAGGCTTTCGCTCAGCAACTCTGGGGCTTCCGGATGCTGTGCCTCGACCCGGATCTCGAGTCTGCCCTCCGCAGTCTCGGCCCGGACCTTGATTTCGCCGAGGCTGCGGTGAGCAAAGTTGAGAACCAGCGTGCCCGAGGAGTTCTCTGGAAGGCGCGCTTCAGGCGCGGGTTCCAGGTGGTTCCTCGCCTGGGTGGCTTGGAGAGGCCGGGCCAATGGCCGGGTGTCGCTGGATTTGTCCTCGGTTAGGCGGGGAGGTGTTGGATCCGGTTGGGGCGGAGGCAGATCACCCCGGGGCGGCGCCGTCTGCGCACCGGGCTCGCCCGCGGAGGACGGCGGCTCCTCGCGGCGGGGTTCTTTGAGGTGTCGCCGCTGGAATGGCCGTGACGCCGTGTGGCCGCCCGCCAGCTCCAGGAGGGGCGGCGAGGGCGGTGGGCCCGGCCGCAGGTCTCCGGGCGCGTCGGCTGAGGCCGTGAGGGGTGCACGTCCGCGCTCGATGGGCAGTGGCGTCGAAACCGGCACAGGACCAAGGGAAAGAGGGCTCATGGTCGTTGCAATGCGGCTGCTTGAATCGCGAAATCCTCCATCTCCGCCTCCTCGGCCGCCTCCCTCTGGGCGCGGAGAGTCACCTCGGCGCGAGCCACGCACTCCCTGACCTTGTCCAGGGCTTTGCGGGCATCGCGCAACGCCTGCGAGCATTGCCGGGCTCTTTTCTCGAACTCTGCGGCGGCCGACTCGACGAGCCGGAGTTGTTCGAGCGAAGCGGCGCATTCCGATGCGAGCTCCTGCTTCCTGAGCCTGAGCCTCTCATGTTCCTGCACGGAGAACGCATGGAGTCGGAGGTCCCGGGTGATCTCCTCCGCCCGATTCCGGCAGGAGCTTTCCGTCCTCTGATGCTGCGTTCTCGCGAGTTCATGGGCGTCAGCCGCTTGCCGCGACGCGCGCAGCGCCGCCTGCAATGCGCGCTCGGCCGATCCCTGCTGAAGAGCGCGGATCTGGGATATCTTTCTGAGCGCCTGAAGGTTCATGCGAGGGGGGTGTTTTCCCGGTCCCGGGCGCGGCGGGTTTCCGCGCACTCCCTGATTTTCGCCAGGGCTCCGGCGGCCGCGCGCAGCGCCCTCGCGAACGCGGCGGTGTCGGGATCGTTCGTCTCGGAGACATGGCGCTCCAGGAGAGCCTGCCTCTCCTGCAGTTCCCTCCAGGCGGCATCGCCCTCGGGGCCCAGCAGGCGCGCTTCAGCGTCCAGGAAAACCGCATCGGAGCCCGGCACGCGCATATCTGGAGAGGGATGCGTGGCGGGGTCAGGATTCATCGTCGTCTTCATCTTCAAGGATTCGGGGAGGCGGGTTGAGGAGCATTTGCTCGCAGAGGTGGTTCCGCAGAAACTCCTCCGGGGTCGAAGCGGCCGCGTCGCCGCCGGACCGTCGCGACTCATAAGCGGCCACCCGTTCCGGCTCGGGGAGCGAATGGAAGCCCGTGGAATGGAGTGGTGAAATGTCCATCAGCGCACAATGGTTTGAAGCTCCTCAATCACGGCGTCGGCGGGCGTCACCTCGTGTTCGGACTGCTGCAGGAATTTGCGGATCCGTGCCCAGCGCTCCACGGCGGCGTCGGCCTCGGGGTCGGCCCCTTTTTGGAATTCGCCGATTTGGACGAGCAGCTCGATTTCCTGATACTTCGCCATGAGGGAGCGCATTTTGCCCGCAGCCTTACGGTGATCGGGCTGCACAATGGCGGACATCACGCGGCTGACGCTGGCGAGCACGTCCACGGCGGGATAATGGTTCGCGGCCGCCAGCTTCCGAGAAAGCACGATATGACCGTCAAGGATGGAGCGCGTCTCGTCGGCGATGGGCTCCGACATGTCGTCCCCCTCCACCAGCACCGTGTAGAAAGCCGTGATGGAGCCGTTCCGGCCCGGGCCCGCCCTTTCCAACAGGAGCGGTAACGAGGAGAACACCGAAGGCGGATAACCGCGGCGCGTTGGCGGCTCTCCGGCGGCAAGACCGACCTCGCGGAGCGCGCGGGCAAAACGTGTCACCGAGTCCATCAGCAGAAGGACGTTCTTGCCGCAGTCCCTGAAATACTCCGCGATCGCCGTGGCCACGTAGGCGGCCTTGAGGCGTTCCATGGAGGGCCGGTCTGAGGTGGCCACCACAATGACGCAGCGCTTGCGGGCCTCCTCCCCGAGGTGGCGCTCCACGAACTCGCGCACCTCGCGCCCCCGCTCTCCGATGAGCGCCACCACACACACGTCCGCGCTGGCCCCCTTCACGAGCATCGAAAGCAGGGTGCTTTTTCCCCCGCCCGCGGCCGCGAAAACCCCCACCCTCTGTCCCTCCCCGCAGGTGAGCAGCGAGTCGATGGACTTGATTCCCACCCAGAAGGGACGGCTGACCAGCCCTCTTTCAAGGGGCGCCGGCGGATCCTGGTAGAGCGGGTATTGCTCCTCCGGGGTGAGGGGCCCCTTCTCCAATGCGTCCATGGGTTGGCCGAACCCGTCGAGGACCCGGCCCAGCAGTCCGTTGCCCACGCCCACCTTGGGCAGCGCGCCGGAGGGCACCACCTCCATGTCCGGGGAAAGACCGGCGGTGCGCCCAAGCGGAGTCAGCAGCGCGCAGTCGCGCATAAATCCCACCACCTCGGCCGGCACCTCCCATTTTTCGCGCCGGTTGCGCAACATGCAGATTTCGCCAATCCGGAAGGCGGGCGCGGTGGCTCGAATGATGGTGCCGACCACCTCGAGGACTTTCCCCCTCAGCAGGGCCAGGGGAGGCACGGCGAGGCAGGCCTCAAGGCTCTCGTGGACGTGGGCCAGGGCGGGGCCGGGAGGCGGCAAGCCCCTGGGCGGCGGGAATGGCGGTGACGGGTTCATTCCGAGGCGGGCGCGTGCCCGAAGCAGCTTTCAAGGGCGTTGGTGATGGCTTGGATTTGGATGTGGACTCCCGTGCTCACGGAGCCGATCTCGGTGTCCAGAACGCATTCGTCCGGCGGCAGCTGCGAGTCGGCCTGGAGGTCCAGGGTGCGGATCGCGGGATAACGCTCCTTCCAGGAGTCGACCTTGGCCTGGAGCGCCGAGAGGTGCGCGCTCGAAACCCGCACGGTCACCCGGGCCTGCTGGCGCACAATCTGAAGGGATTGACCCACCACTCTCCCGAGAAGCTCCGCCTCGCTGAATTCCCCAATCACCCTCTGGATTCCCGCGACGAGCGCCCCGGTGATCCGCGCCTCGTAAGCCTCCAGATAGCGGACCGATTCCACGGCAAGCCGAACCATGCGCTCCGAAAGATCCCTCTCGGCCTGCCGTTTGCCCTCCTCGTAGCCCCTCGCCTTTTCCTTGAGGAACGCTTCCATGGCGAGGACGCGGATCTCGTCGGCCTCGCGGCGGGCGGCGTCCAGAAGCGAGGAGGCCTCCGCCAGCGGAGAGAAATCCTCCGCCAAAACGATCTTTCCCAAGGGCACCACCGAGCTTTGCTGTGCGGGCGGCGAAGGAGGCAATGCCGGGAAGTGCAATGGGTTAGGCGAGGGGTTCATTGGGCGCGATGGAAAGAGCCGCCGGCGATGGAATCGGCGTGGCCACCTGGGCTGGCGCCGGAACACCCGAACGGCGCGGGGTGGCCACTCGCCATAGGAGCGATGCCAGAAGGCCGACGGCGACCACAGCCCCCGCTGCGGGGCCATATTGCCTTGCGAGAACCAAGGGGACCGGCTCCGGGGGAGGTGGAACAGGATGCGCCGCCCTGGCCTCAAAACACTTTACGGTGATGCGTTCGGCCGCGATGCCCTCCACCGCGTTCTGTATCACGCTTCGGATCTCGGACACATCGAAAGGGGGCTGGCCCGGCGCGTCCGGCTCGGGCCGATATTTAATCACCACGGAGGCAGCCGAGGGCGCCGTGCGGCCCAGGAGCGGGGTCACTTCCGGCACCACGATGTGCACTCTGGCGGAGAGCACCCCCTCGATGCACCGAGTGATGGTTGTGGAGAGTTCCTCGGAGAGCGCAAAGAGATGTCTGGCCTGCTCCTCGCGGGGGGAGGAAACCATCCCTTTCTCTTTGTAGAGCTCGGCCATTCCGATCGTCCTTTCCCTAGGCAACCCCTCGGCGCGCAGTTGCTCGACGGCTTGCGAGAGCTGGCTGGATTCCACCGAGAGGCTCCACAGGCCTTCCTGCGCCGGGGCCTTCGACGAATCGATTCCCCGGGCGCGCAGAAGGCCGAGGATTTCGACTGCCTCATTCTCCTCGAGCTGGCTATAGAGCACCTCCTTGCATCCGCAGAGAGCGGTCAACAGCAGGCCGCAGGCGACCCGGGCAGCGCACCCAGCCCAAGACGGATTTCTCACTGGTTTTTGAAAAGGGTTTTCACTCCCTCCGAACTCTTGTCGCAGACCTTGGCCACGAGGTGTTCCTCCAGGGCAAGCGCCCCAAACTGGACCTGCGCCATCAAAAGATCCTGCGGATGGGGACTGGAGGTGCTTCCGATCTTGTTGAGGGTGGATTGCAGGTTTTCCAACGAGCTGCTGTGGCTCGTGTTCACCTGCTCGAAGCTCGTGAGCAGGCGTTCCCCGACCGCACCCGCGAACTCCGGATCCCGGGCCGAGGGCGTGGCCCAGCCCTCGTGGAAGGCGGCGAGGTCGCTGAGCGAAACGGCGGCGGGCGGGGGCACGGGGCGCGCTCCAGGAGGGGCTGCCGGGGCGAGCGAATGGATGGGATGGATCATGCCTGTGAATATTCGGGGAGTGGATGGGCCGGTGGTGGATTGCTCATAGCCAGGGATGCAGGGTGCCTGATGCAGAGTCTTCCTCGGGTGCGCCTTTGATTTCCCGGCAAAGTTCCAGGAGCTCGACGGCTTCCGGGAGATGCGGGTGCTGCGCCAGAACCCGCGTGCGCAGCTCGTAGTCCGCCGCCAGGGTTTTGCCGTGGTAGAGGTGAATCAAAACCCGGGCGAGCAGCGGCGTGGGATGGCTCGGCAGCCGCGCCTCCAGCTCAGCGAGGATTTCCCGCGCCTCCGGGAACAGGCCGAATCGTCCGGCGAGCAGAGCGGTTTCGGCGAGATGCCTCAGGAGAGCGGCGGTTTGCATGGAGGCGATCGGAAGCCTGCTTAACTGTTGGTGTTGTCGATCACCTTCTCCCCCATTTTCCTCATCATATCGATCGACTTCGAGGCGAAGGAAACCACCTGCGATGCCTGGGCGCTTTCGGCCTGGACCGCCATGATTTCGTCGATCCTCAGGTCGCCCGCGTTGAGCGCGTTCATGGTGCTGGAGAGCGTGTTCACCGCGGTATCCACGGCGGGTGAGAGGAGCGTGTAGATGGATTTGACTGAGGTTGACATGATGGGGTGTTGGTTTGGGTTATTTCTTAGGAGCCAAGGGGCGCGGGGAGCTGCCGCGCTCCGAGCTGTTTCGATGTGTCCCCCAGAAGCTTTTCCGCCAGGCTAATGAGCAGGTTCGGGGTTTCGGGATCGGAGAGCATCCTCGCCAGCAACTCCTCCCGGTTGAGCCGG
>JBILKV010000061.1:0-22007 GCA_044376515.1 Chthoniobacteraceae bacterium
GCCCTCAGGCACTATGTTGTGCAAGCGCTCGCCGAGGAGGCGCAGGGAGGAAAAGCGATACCACTCGTGGCCCACTTTTTCGACGGAACAGAGGAATGCGCGGGACTCGCCGCTGACCGTGGCGAGCCTCCAACCGGCTTGGTTCGGCGGGAAATCGACGTCCGTCCACCCGGCGGTGTCGGAAGGAGCCGCCGGGACCGCGGCGCCCGGCTTGAGATATTTCAGGGTGCCGTTCCGTTGAAAGAGTACGGACCGGAACTGGACCGGCCGTTTTAGGACGACGAGGTACTGGATGAGTTTGGTGTCGTTTTGTTTGCTGTAGTGGATGGCCGACCAGGGTTCGCCGGGAGCCAGTCCCAAGGTGCTGAAGATCCCATTCTTGAAATCGCCTTCGGCCTTCTGTCCATCCACCCAGGCTGCGCAGGCGGGCAGATCGATGTCGGCCGCGCTCAACTCGACGCCAAGCTCCGGTGCCCGGCCCTCGCGGGCGGGCGTCACGGCGGCGGTCTGCAACACGCCGGCCAGTGCGAAGACGCTGAGTGCGAGGCCCGTGAATTTCAAGAAGAGGGGCCCTGGATTCAGGTGGGTGTGTTTCATGGGGAGAGGGATGAGATGCTTTCAGCCGGTTCGCGGGATCAGGGGTTGGGGCGTTAAACCGGAGTGCCTTTGGCACCGGTGGCGGCCGCAGACTAGTAGCTGCGGAACGCTTCCTCCAACGGTGGAAACTTGGTGCGCCAGCCGGCGGGAAAAAAGCGTACAATGCCCTTTGGACGGAAGCCCTCCAATAAAATGTCGCACTGCACCTGAATGCGCACGCCCGCCTCGCCGGGTTTCGGGGGAAACTTGACCACGCTGAGAATGTTCCCCCCATGTCGGTCGTTGACCGGGTCCCACATCAGGAGCGCGTCCCGCGTGACGGCCATGGTACCCTTCGGCGCCTTCGGGTCTTTGGGTTCCTTGGCCAGCGGCCAGCCGATGGGATCTTCATGAATAAGTTTCAGCTCTTCAAACAACGCGTGGTCAAACGTGTCGAAAAAGGTGACCGTGACCACCTCTGTTTTGTCATCGACGGCCTCGACCCAGCCGGGCAGGCCCCGTTCGCGCATGTGGTCGTGATGGCGCCTGGTTTGCTGCGTGGCTGCCAGAGTCCGGCTTTCCTCGTCCATCCAGACGTCTAGCAAGCGGCCCGGACCAAACAAGGTGGCCCATGTGACGTTGAACAACACGTGCTGTCCGGGCTGCAGAGCATCGGCTTCCACGACGGTCCTGCCCTTGTGGATCAGGGTGCTTTGCTGGAGATCAAAGGTCTTGGGCTCGCCCACGGCCTGCTCCTTCCGGTGCAGGCGGACGGTGAGCTTCTTTTTTTCAAGATCCACTGCCTCAAGCTTCCATGCTTCTCCGTTTCGCTTGTGGTAGGAGAAGTCGTCCTCCAGACGAAAGCACCGATTGAAGTCGATCTCATTCGACTGCCGCCCGTGGTTGTTTAGGTTGGTGGGTAGCGGGGCTTTGTCCTCAGTCGGTCGAAAGTAAAAAAGGCCGCGCAGATGCGTCCCCAAGGGAATGTCCTGCAAGGCTGCCGGCGCGCCGTGATACCAAATGGCGCCGTACGGCAGCATGCGGACGTCGATCGGCAGATCCAGGTTTCCAGCATTCTGGGAATCATCGCGGTCCACCCGCAGGTGAAAGCGCCGTTCCAAATGGTCCACGTGAATCAGTTCCCCGGATATGGCATGTGCCGAAGCGGGGGGAGGAAACTCTCCGTTGGTCAGCTGAAACCACTGTAGGACGGATTGCTTGTCCTTGCCCGCGAGTTTTCTGACTTCCTCCGGCGAGTAGAGACCCTGTGCGTCGGTGCGAAACGGTGGCGGGGCTTGCTGAGCGGAGGCGGAGAGCGCGGCGGCGAAGCACAGGGGCAGAAGCAAACGCATGGCGCGTGGGCGGCGGCGGGTGAAGGGGCGGGGTGTCACGCGAGCACCTCTGAGAGGGGCTTGAGGCTGTCTTGGAACCGGTCCACCGGCACGTCGACGCGTTGGAGCATGGTGAGGAGGAGGTTGCTGAGCCGTGCGTCACTGTCCACCGGACGCGAGCAGACCCGGTAATGGTTGGAGGCGTCCTCGATGTTGTAACGGCCGATTTTGGGCAGGTTGAAGTCGACATGCTGTCCGTGCCGGTATCCTAGGGCGCGTCCGCCGGCGAGGAGCGTGGGGAGGTTGGCGTTTCCGTGGCTGTGGCCGTAGGCCATGCCGCTGCCCCAGAGCACCTGAGTGGTGTCGAGCAGGCTCTGGCCGTCTTCCTTGGATGCCTTGAGCTGGTCGAGGAAGTAGCTTAACTGTTCGACGAGGAAGGCGTCCGTTTGGGTAAGCCGGCGGAGCTGTTCGGGATCGCCGTTGTGGTGGGACAGTCCGTGCCGGGTCTGGGAGATCCCGATGTCGGGAATCGCGCCGCCGTTGGCTTCGCTGCAGATCATGCAGGTGATCACACGGGTGGAATCCGTCCGGAGCGCCATCAACATGAGGTCAAAAAAGAGCCGGTGGTATTCCGCCACGGCGTTGAGGTTGAGTTTGCGGGTGAGGTGCGCGATCTCGTCGTTGGAGAGTATCGGTTTGGGAATGTTTAACCATTCGTCGGCGCGCTGGGTGCGTTCCTCGATCTGGCGCACCGCGGTGAGGTAGTCGTCGAGTTTGGTGCGATCTTCGCTGCCGAGCCGTTGGGCCGTGCGTTTGGCGTCCTGGGCGACCCGATCCAGAATGCTGCCGCGCCGCTGGAGTCGCCGGCGGATACTTTCCTTGCTTTCTTTGTCGACGCCAAAGAGCTGGTTGAAGAGCTGCTGGGTGTTCCGCTCCGCGGGCAATTGGATGCCGTCCCGGGACCAGGCGAGGGAGTGTCCCTCGATGGCCAGTTCCAGCGAAGAAAAGCGGGTGGTCCTGCCTTGAACCTCCGCCATCAACTGGTCGGCGGACACGGTGTTGCGGAAGGCGCCGCCGTCCCCCGGAACGTTGGCGCCCGTAAGCCAGACTCTGTCGCAGTTGTGGGCCTTGCCGAGGACCATGGGATGGTGCAGGCCGCTCACGGGTGTGACCTCGCCGCGGTGGCGCTCGAGAGATTCGAGGGGTTTGCTGAACTCGAAATCCTTCCCGGCTTTTTCGATCTGCCAGGTCAGGGTGTTGACGCCGTTTGGAATGTAGAGAAAGACGCTGCGCTTGGGGGTCGGCGTTGCCTTGGGGGTCGCCATACAATTGAGAAGGGGCAGCGAGATGGTGGCTCCCACGCCGCGCAGGAAATGACGGCGGCTCATCCGCCACTTGTTGAGGTTGAGATTACTCATGGTATTCGGTGTGCTGGGGTTGGGGCTGGGGCGGGTGAACGGAAGGGGCGGAGATAAACGGCGGCCGGAATCGTCTTAACGGGTTTGGAAGAGGTTGGAGCACACGAACGCCTCGAGCAGGTCGCGCAGGCGGTAGTCCTTGGCTTTGCTGGTTGCGGCGACGGCCTTGAGGGCTTCACGGTCGTCAAAGGTCATGCTGCGGCGCAGAGCGTAGGTAGCCAGCTTTTCGATGAATGCCTGGTTGAACGTGTCGATGTCCTCGAGGAGGAGTTGTTTGAATTCCTCCGGTGTTTGATAGGCCTTGCCGTTGGCCAGTTTGCCGGCGGGGTTGACGGCTGGATCCTCTCCTGCACCCTCGGTGCGTTCCTGGGTGCGCCAGCGGCCGATCGCATCGTAATTTTCAAAGGCAAGCCCGAGCGGGTCGATTTTCGCATGACAGGACGCGCAGTGTGGATCGTGGATGTGCGCTTCGAGTTTCATGCGGAGCGTCGCCTTTGGCGAATCCACGGGGTTCGGGGCGATCGGCTCCACATTGGCCGGGGGCGGTGGCGGGACCTTTCCAAAGATGACCTCCGAAAGCCAGACCCCGCGGTGCACGGGACGGTGCCGCGTGCCGTCCGAGGTGAGGGAAAGGATCGCCGCCTGTGTCAGCAATCCTCCGCGGCGGCTGTCTGAGGGCAGTGAGACCTTCCTCATTCCCTCGCCGTAACCAACGGCGGAGGGCTGGCCGTAGAAGTCAGCGAGGCATGCGTTCCACATGCTCCAGTCGGAGTGCAGAAATTCGCGGAGGGTGAGTCCGCCGTGCAGCACCTCGCGAAAGAACGCCTTTGTCTCGGCCACCATGCTCTGCTCGAGGACGTCGTGGTATTCGGGATACAGTTTTTTGTCTGGGGGAAAGCGCCCCACTTTTTGCAGGTGCAGCCACTGGCGCGCGAAGGAATCACTGAATCTCGAAGCCCGCGGATCCGCGAGCATGCGTGCCACTTGCCGGGACAACTCGGCCGGATCTTGCAGTTTGCCAGCCTGCGCGCGCGCGAAGAGTTCGTCGTCCGGCATCGTGCTCCAGAGCAGGTAGGAGAGCCGGGAGGCGATCTCCCAGTGATTGAGTTGGTTTCGATGGGCAAGTTCGTCCCCTTCGGTGATGAAGAGAAAGCTCTTGGAGCAGAGCACCGCGAGCAGGCCCGCTTTCACGGCGTCGCTGAACTTTTCACCGTTATTAAATTCCACTTTGACGATGTCGACGAAGCCCTCGAGTTCGTCGGCTGCGACCGGACGCCGGAAGGCGCGGCGGGCCAGGCGTTCCAATCCTTCGCGGACCTGGTCCCAGTTGGCATGTTCCTGCGGCCAGTACTCCTTTCTACGGGCCTTTTCCTCGGCCGTTTGAATGGGCCCCTTCCACGCCACCGTATCGAGAAGGAGAAACGGGTAGCGGGGTTCGCCGGCTTCATCGGTGAGTTTGAGCTGCCAGGGGATGCGGCCGTCCGCGATGCTGATGAAGGGCTTTGCACCGTGGCGGTTTGCGATGAGGCGTGGGGAAAGGCCGCTGCGTGCCGAGTTGAAAACGTGGATTTCGGGCCGGCCTTCGGGCAGGTGCGTCTGAAAGGTGACGGTGATCGGTTTGTCCTCGGGGGCGACGATGTCCGATTCAAAGAGGATCCGGCCCAGCTTGTTTTCGATCACCTTGAGGCGGGGTGCCTGCCCGTTCGCAGGCTTGAGTCCGCTCAGGGTGTAGCTGATCTCGTACATGCCGGGAGCGGGCAGGTTGTCGCGCGCGGAGGTGATGAAGGTGGCGCCGGGCCACATCTCGTGACGCACCTTGTCGAGAAGGCCGCGTGCGGCGAGTTCGTCGCGGTAGGGTTGGCGGATCGACTTTTCGTGCACGGCCCGGTGCGTGGTGTCCAAGAGCCTCGGTTCGACGGCGGGATACGCCTCGGCGAGGATGACCTCCGCCGCCTTGAAATACTTCTCCAGATTGGACGCGGAAAGATTCAGCACGGAGCCGAGTCGTTCAAAGCCACGCCATTCCTCGTCTTCCATGAGCCCCACGGGGTCGGTGGGGTCGAAGTGCACGCCGAGGAGGTCGCGGATGGTGTGCATGTATTCCTCCCGGGTGAGGCGGTTGAAGGAGACCCGTCCGCGTGCGGCGAGCCTGGCGCTCTCCCCTTCCTTCATTCGCGCGGAAATCCACTCGATGATCCGGGCGCTTTCCCCGGGGCTGGGACGGTTCTTTTCTTTCTTGGGAGGCATCTCGCCGGCGCTGATGCGTTCGAGGATTTCGAGCCATTGCGGAGTGTTTTCAAACCCCACCTTGGGACTGAGGTTGTCGATGCGGAAGTCCCCCTTCTGCACCTCGGCGTCATGGCATTTCTGGCAGTATTGGTTGAGGTAGGTATGCACGCCCGGTTCGAGCGTCGGGGAAGGGGCGGCCCACGCGGCACCGGCGAGCAGTGCAAGGGTAAACGTCAGGGGAAAACGGGTGTGCATAGAATTATGCCGTGGAGAAGGGTGGGGGACTGGGGCGAATGCGGGCGTTTCTGAGGGGAGGGGCTTTGGCGGAGCGTTGTGGGGAGTGTTGTGGGGAGTGGTTAGTTTCCGCCGAGGTACAGGGCGCGGCCCCAGGCGGCTCCGTTTTGGAAGAAGTTTTCCGGTGTGATGCCTAGGTTGGTCCGGCTGTGAGGGTTGGTGACTTCGACGAGTTGCCCGCGGCAGAGGCGGCCGTCGGCATCGCTCCAGTGGACCATCCAGAGGGCGGCCATGGTGTCGCCTGCATGGGGCGGATCCGTCTCGCAATGCAGCAGGGCCCAGGGGATGGCATATTCCAAGGTGTAGCCCCGGCCATCGGCGTCCCTCCGGTAGGCGCCGCGCCAGCCGACGGGCTGTTCCTTTTCCGGGCGAAAGCGAAATCCGTACTGCAGTCCGAGCCGCGCGTTTCCGGTGCGGGCGTCATGGGAAAGGATCATGGAAACTACGCGGTCGCTCAGCGAGTCCGGTGAGGCCGGATCTTTTGGATTTTGAGAGTGCGCATCGGACCTCGTGCCCTTGAGAGGCCAGCCCAGGGTGCGGTCGGTGGAAAGACGCACGATGACGCTGCCGCCGGCGAATTCCGTCGGGCCTTCTGAGGAGTTCCGCATGGGTTCGGGGTCGCCGACGTGCGCCCCGATGTAAAGTTGCTGTGCGTCGTACATCATCATGGCCTCGACGAAATAGCTCCCGTTGTAGGGAGGCAGGCAGGCGCTGCGGAAGGCATGGGCGCGGTTCCATTCCGCGAGGTCGGCGTCCACCACCACGGGCGTGTCTGGCTGCGGAATGCGCACGGACTCGACCGTGGGCCGGTTGTAGGCGATGCCTCCGGGGGAAAAACGGGAGGCCGGCGGCGGCGGCGGCAGATGCTGCACAAAAACATTCTCGCGGAATACTTCCGGGGTGAAAGTCCCGTCCTTTTTGCTCACCAGCGACTCCCCCACGCTCAACTCCCTGCTCTCGTGCGTCGTGAGAAAGTCCGCCCGCACGCTTCCCGAAAAAACCTGCACGCGGGACTCTCCATCCAACGCGGTACTGGCTCCAAACTCCGTGCCCAGATCCGTCACGCGCATGTGGGGCAGGTCCATCACAAAGCCCGACTTTCCGGGAGGCATGCGCACGACGGCGCTGCCGAGCAGCAACCGGGCGTGCAGGGGGCCGACGAGTTCGAAGCGCGCCGGGGCTTCTATGAGCAAAACGGCGCCGGCAGGAGTCACCAACTCCAAAAGACCGGTTTCCAAATCCCGGACACCGGGTGCCAGTGCCTCGCCCACCGACACGGAGGTCACGGAGTTTCCGTTGGCCCACCGAGCGTCGAGGCTGGCCTTGACGGTCGCGGGACCGGCCGGGGTGCCCACGGGAAGCCAAAAACGAGTGAGCGCGACGAGGGCGCACGCCGCCGCCGCGAGTGCGAGCGCACTGCGCAGGAACGGGGTTCTCCATGGGGAGATGCGGGCCTCCCTCGCCAGGGTAGACGGCGCCGGGAGCTGGGCGGGGAGCTGGGCGGGGAGCGACTCGGCGTGCCCGCTCTCCTCTCCGCGGTGTTCCCACGCCAGACCGGCGTGCACCTCCAGATAAGCCAGAAAGCAGAGCCGCGCTGCTTCACCTCCGCGAAGTTGCGCCTCGAGTGCCTGAAGTTGCTCCGGGGAAAGGGTCCCGGCGACGTAGGCTTCAGCCAGTTCGCGGATGTCATCAATGGGCGGCGGAGTCATGCTGCACCTCCTTCGCGGACGTTTTTTTGAATGCAGTCGTGAAGAATGGCCCGGACATGGCGCAGCACCTTGTAGAGCGCGTTGGGGGAGCGGCCGGCTCCGGATGCAGAGGACTTCAGGTTGGCTGCGCTGTAGCCTTCCTTAACCAACGCGCGCTGTTTGGGAGTGAGCCGCTCGATGCACAGGGCGAGGGCGCGGTGCCATTCGTCCAGCAGGGAACCATGCATCTCCCGCGTGTGCAGGAGCGAATCGAGAACCTCTTCGCTCAAATGGGAAAGCGTCGCCTTGCGGGTGGTCTCCCTTCGCCGGAAGTTGCGCACGTGATTGTGGGCGGTTGCACACGCCCAGCTGGAGAACTCTCCGGCGGCGGGGTCGAACTTGGAGCGGTTTTGCCAGAGGGTGACGCAGGTTTGCTGCAACAGATCCTCCGCGTCGCTGCGGGAAGGGACCAACGTCATCAAAAACCGGAAAATCCGGTTTTGATTCGCCAGTAACAGCGTCACGAAATGTTGATCCTCTTCCGGGGTGGACATGGGGGTTTTCAAGGGAGTTGTCTTCAGCGCGAAAAATCGGCCACTTTTTTTGAAGGTTGGCGGGTCGGATTTCCTGTCGCGTGCGGCGAGACTTGGTCGGCGCACCGCACAGGGCCTTCCACGGGTGGGTTGTCCGGGCCACCTCTCGTCCAGGGGGGGGATCACAAGTTGCGCTGATACTCATGGTGGTCTCTTGCGGATTCCCAAGCTGAAACCTCGCGGCACATTGACTGCATCCCAGGGATTCGACGACTCAGGCCCAGACCACCCAGAACGCTCCACTCGATCTTTCGTATGAATCGTTCGGTGCTTTCTGACACTGGACACCATTTGGAAGCGCCTGCAAAACGGGCAATAGTAAAAAAAATTGCGAATTGGTTTGTTTGTAAACAAACGAACCTTCCTTCTGAGAAAAGGGTGCCGGCCGTGGGCTGGTTTCGCAGGTCCATTTGACGGTCCGGAGATAAAAAAGTTTTGCTTAACCTGAAAACCCAGAACGCTCTCGAAAACATGTCGCCACAAAAAGTATTCCTCCCCTCAAAGTTTCTGATGGTTGTGTTTCTTGCCCTCGCAACCTCGGGATGCGCGCTGGTCGCGGGAGGTCGCTCCACCCTGCTGACCCCCGGGGTCCGCGGTGGTAGCCCGCTCCAGCGTTCCCAAGGCTGGGGCTGGCTCGCACTCTGCAGGACCGGACCAAAGCAGTGGGCCCTGATTCCGGCAGCCACCGAAACACGGCTGATTCGCGACGGCAAGAGGGGACAGCCCGGCTCGAAGATGAGACACGAAATCCTCTCCAACCGACCGGAAGCGCTTTGCCTGTTGAGGCACCGGGAGGTCGGCCCCGGCAGCGTGGTCCCAGCGGATTTTAACTCGGCGCAGCCCTTGGGATTCGACCTGCTCAAGAGCATGGGCTCCGGCGTGCCGGTGGTGTGTTCCATCGACGCCTACCGCCTCGGTGCGGTACACTCGGCTGGGGAACCGTCCCGATACACCCTCCAGGTTTCGGTGAACGAGAGAGCGCCCGTGGTTTTAGAGGAATTTGAACGCGGCGGCGAACCGGCATTCGAGCGGGCTCTCCTGATTTGGGCGGGGGACCTCAACCGCGACGGCGTAGCCGACTTTCTCATTGAGCGCTCCTCTTCCGGTTGGAAAACTCGGAACCTCTACCTTTCGAGAAAGGCGGGCGAAAGCTATCAGCGCGCTGGAATGGATGCTTGGGAGGAGAACCCTTGACAGACTCCCTGCCCGCTTCCCGAGGCATCAGGCGTGGCCTTTTTAAGGCCAGGCATTTTTTGGGAGGCTCATCGCTTATCCGCCAACGGCCCTCCATGGATCATACGGGCTTCCAACCCCATTGAAAGCGGCCGCTTAGCGGAGACTGTTCTTGAATGCTGAGAGATGATCGTTTTTTACCGCGTTTCCGCTGCTCGAGCGAGCGTCTGACCGCGGGGCGCGTTAATGGGCTGCAATGTTTTTGGTAAACGGCAGGATTCGCTCTCCGGATGCATGTGCGCGGCGCAGGGGGGGCGGGCAATCCCGGCGCCCTGGAAACAACGTTTCCCAGTCAAACAACCTCCCCAGAGAAAGTTTTTCTGAAAAGCTCCACTCCCTCCAACGATGAAGGAACAACTCGCCGTCCTCAGCTTTCTAATCGCCGCGCTCCCGGTGCACGCAGAAGCCGTAGCGCTTCCAAAAACATTTGCGACTATCCGGGGCAAAACATTGTACGCGGATGCTCTTGCGCAGTTACCGGAGCGTACGTCCGACAAAGTCCGGACCTTTGCTAGCGGATTCAAAGGGTGGCGTTTTAATTCCGGACACGAAGGGGGAAAAGGGGGGCGTTGGGAGCAATGTGACAACGCTTTCCACGGCGTCGAATCGCCGGGTGCCAACCATCCCGCCACCGCCTCCTACGGCCTCCATTTTCAGGACGCGATCATTCAAGTGGACGTGCGGTTGAATGACGTTCCCGCGGAGGGTCGAAAATACCGATCCATTTTCGTCAAGGCCACGGACGAAAAGGACTACGTCTGCGGGCTGTTTTTAGGACAAGGCGGCCTCAATCTGGTGCCCTACTCGGCGGATAAGATCAATCCCGCGACCAATCAGAGAGACAAGGACCCTCAGGGCTCTGTCCGTATCTCTCTGAATCTGGGCGAGTGGTACACGGTCGTTCTCGAACTCAAAGACGGCGAGGCCGTGGGCAGCGTGGCGGGTAAGGCAGTCGCGGTGAAGGCTCCGCTGCTTGCTGCTCCCAAGTGCAGCGTGATGCTGGGCGTCGGCACGGACGCGAGCTTCCGGAACCTGCATATCTGGGAAGCACTGCCAAAACCTGATCGCAACCCGCAGACGGAACCGGCTCCCGACCGGACCTCTGGTTCGCGCTGATTTCGCGCGCTGCCCGGGGCTTCCAGCTGTGCCATGGTAGGGACGTGCCTCCCAAAAAGCAGACCCCTCCCCGAGAAGGAGAAGCCTTTCCCTTGCTCCGCCACAAGGGAGGTTCCGGGGGCTTACACCGATTCCCGCAAGCGCCTCCGTCCTGCAATCTCGCCACGAGGGAAGCCACCACGGCGGGCGAAGCTTCGTTTCCCCAGATTCACACGGGGCTCATCTTGAAGGAACCGCAGGATCCCAACCCGGAGGCTGGCAGACGCCAGACGGATGTCGGATCCGAAACCTGGAGCCCCGCGTGCGCAGCGGAGCGGGCTGCCGCTCTCTGGCGCCTGCTGTTGGCCACCGCCGCGTGGGGGTTGAGTTTTCCCACCGCCAAAGCCGTCATGGAAGCACAGGCACGGTTCCTGCCCGGATATCCGGAGTGGTTCCACGCCGCCCTCGTGCTGGCGCACCGGATGATCCTCGCCGCACTGCTCATGGGCGGCTGTTACGCCACGCGGTTGCCCTATCTGCAG
The DNA here is from genome assembly GCA_044376515.1 of Chthoniobacteraceae bacterium. Lineage (GTDB taxonomy): Bacteria > Verrucomicrobiota > Verrucomicrobiia > Chthoniobacterales > Chthoniobacteraceae > Chth-196. The sequence goes on from JBILKV010000061.1 coordinate 11,000, forward strand.
CGTACCGAGCTTTGGCAGGGCGTCCAACTCGGCCTCTGGGGAGCAGCTGGAATGCTCCTTCAAACGGACGCTCAGAATCGCATCCCCGCAAGCACCTCCGCTTTTTTCACCCAGTTCACCTCGGTCTTTATTCCCGCCTGGGTGGCCTTCAGCTCCGGCCGCCTGCCCCCCCTGCGCGTAATCGTCGCAAGCTGCCTTGTCATTTTCGGCTGCGCACTGTTGAGCGGCGTGGATTTTTCCGGGATGGGCTTCGGCATGGGGGAATGGGAAACCATCCTCGCAGCGGTTCTTTTTTCGGGTCAGATCTTGTGTCTCGAACAGAAAAAGTTTCACAGCAACGACATGCAAAGGGTTGCAGTGGTCATGTTTTCGGTAAAAGCCGCCGTGCTTTTGCCCGTCGTGCTGCTGGTCAGTCCCGTTTCCCCCGCCGCAGCGGGAGCGTTCCAACACGCGGTTTCCCGTGCCGCGGGTTGGACGGCACTGTACACCTCGCCGTCCATGTGGTTCATGCTTGGACTGCTGACGCTGTTCTCGACCGTGTTCAGCTACTCCGTCATGACCCACTGGCAGCCCCGCGTCTCCTCGGTGCAGGCTGGGCTCATCTATGCCACCGAACCCGTGTTTGCCACCCTCTGGGCCCTTTTTCTGCCCGCTTGGTTTTCGCGTCTGGCCGACATTTCGTACGCAAACGAATCCCTCAGCTTGAGTTTCTTCGGGGGAGCCTTCGCGATCATTTTGGCAAACGCCCTCACCGCCGTGCAAAACACGCATCCCGCAAAACCGGCGAAGCACGCCTCATGAGTCTGATACCACGTACCTGAGTTTTCTGGATTATTAGCGATGGGAACCCCGTGAATGAATCGTTCCGCCTTGTTCAGAAAAACGGCGCGGATTTTCGCCAAATCTGACGCCCCGCAAGGGGCATTTCTCTTTCAGCCCATGGCAACGCCATGGGAAAACCGACCCAAAAAAGAATACGCCCTGAAAGGGCACACTCACCTGCCCGGTCCATCCGAAAGCGTGGCTTCCTCATGGGGCGCCCTTTCAAGGGCTTCATGTTTGATAACGGATCAAACCCACGGCGTTGCCATGGGCTGCGAGTAGCCTGCCCCGGGGCGGAAACACTCCGGTTATCATTGAGAGTTGGTGTGACCTCTTTTCCCTCCCCTTGCCCCCTCCCCTTGCCGGGAACAAGGGCAGGGGGCAGGGGGCAGGGGTCAGGAAAAAAGGGGCGCTTCGGCGGAAGCTGTGGGTAAAACCGGAAGGAATCGCGCTGGCAAATCGCGCTGGCACCGCCGGCATTCACTTTCTGGGCTTTGCCTTCGCCCAGCAGGTGATGGATGGCGGCTGGCGTTCGCTTCTCGTCCCGTTTCCGCAGAACGTTCTCAGCCGGAACCACGGTGTCATGACTTCAATTGTCAACGGCCGCCCCCGTCCCACCCGCGCTATCTCTCCAACCCCTCACGAATCGATGTGGGGAGATCAGATACCGCAAACTGGCAAATCCATGATGAGAAGCTTCAGACTGCACGATCCGCGAAGCGATCAAAGCGATTCGAAAGAATCAGGAAGGTAGGTGCCCAGAGGCCGACGAAAATGCCGAAACGTTCAGCATGAGCGACATTGTCCACGGTTGTTCCCCCAGCGAAGAACCAAATCGCAATCGACCCCAAAATGGAGGCGAAACCGAGAAAGAAACAGACCGTGCTAAGTAGTTTGAGTTGACTCGCTTTCATTCCGAGAATTTCGCCGAATTCCGCCCCTTTGCGAGTCGAAATACATGGATTTGTGCTGACAGGTATTCGGAGAATCTCTGACCCCGAGCATGAGGGATCGGGTGTTGGGTTTCGGTAAATCCTCCAGCGTCAGAAACCCGATCCTGGGTACCCAAAAAATGGTGGCGGTTGTTTTTCACCCGCAATTCCAAAGTTCTCGCGTTCCGGAGTACCGAGGAATGCGCCAACGGGCAGCTCCGCCGATGCGCTGATGGGCCGAGATTCCTTCTTGCGCAGTCCCTCTCGGAGCGCGGCGACCCTCGCACTTCCGTCCGAAACACGCCCTGCTCTTGCCTGGGATGTTGTTGTTGCGCGGGAGTTTTCCGCCTTCAAAGCGCGCCGAAGCGCCCGTGCAGGAATCCACTCCAGCGTGGGGCTCGATATTGGATCCGCCGAGGAGCGCGCTGAAATCCGTGGCCTCAAGATGAAATGCTCCCTAGGGCGTGGGCTTTGCCTTCAAATCTTCGATGGTGATGTTCCGGTACCGAATCTCCGTTGCGCCGCCGTGAATCTGAATTGCGATCTTCCCCGTGCGCGGGATGCCCTCGTCCTTCTCCGTATAATCCGCAGTCAGCACATCATTGATCCAAAGCTGGATCCTTGGCCCCTCGGCGCGGATGCGGTAGCGGTTCCATTCGCCAATGCCCAACTTCTTCGCGTTTTCCACCTGCGAATCGAGCGCGCGTCTGATCAAGGCTCCCGGGCGTCCGGCCTCGCTCGACAGATCCACATCCGCCACGCCGAAGACGGCAAGAAAGCGATTCCGCCGGGACTCATCGTAAAGACAACCGTCTATGCCCGGAGCAAAGTCCGCCTGGTAGCCGCTGACTTCGTGGTGATTCGACACGCGCTCGCTGCGAAACTGGACGCCGCCGTTGTTCTCACCGCGCCGGTACTCAAGACGCAGATCAAAATCGGCGTAGTCGCCGGTGGTGCAGAGAAACTCATTGCGCGGCTGCTTTATGTCAGATTTGCCGGCGATAATCTCGCCCTTTTCGATGCGCCACGTTTTCGCCGTGTCGCCCTCCCAGCCGGTGAAGGTCTTGCCATCGAAGATCGCCACAGGCGCGCCGGAAAGTGGCAGGACCGTGAGCAGTAGGCCGAAAAGACTGACAAATGTTTTCATGGGCGCTGTGAGTTCGCACTATTTCATCTGAAAGACGTCACTCTGCACAACTCCGTGCACCAATGAGCGCAGGCCGTATTCGTCTCTGGCAGTCGATTCGACGATCGCTTGGACCGCTGGCGTGTCCACGGCAGTGGCGGGCTGGCCGGTGGCGTAAGTGACGAGGTGGCGGACGAGGCCCTGAGCAAGTTGAGCGGGATTTTTGGCGAGCCTTGCCCGGACCTCGGCGATGCCTTGGAAGGGCTTGCCATCCGGAGTGACGCCGGCGCTATCCACGGGCAGACCGTTTTCCCAGGTGGGGGCTTTGCGCTGATGGGGCGGCAAGCCGATGACTGAGGGGTTGGGCCTGCGGTAGGCGGTCCGGTAGGCTCCGGTGACGTCGAAGCTCTCCAGCGCGAAGCCGTAACCATCGAACTTGGAGTGGCAGGCCTTGCAGGAGCCGTTGCTGCTGTGCTGGGCAATTTGCTCGCGCAACGTTGTGGCGCCACGGATGTCGGGAGTGACACTGCCGGCAGTGGGCGGCGGCGGCGGGATTTTGAGGCCCAACAGCCGGTCTGCAAGCCAGACCCCCCGTTTGATCGGAGAGGTATTGGTGCCGTTGGCAGTGACTTTCATGGTTGCGGACTGGGTCCACACACCGCCAAACGGGGTGTCGGGTGGCAGTTCGACAAGGCGGAGCTCGAAGCCTTCGCACGCGGGCAGTCCGTAATGCTTGGCGAGGCTTTCATTGAGCAGCGCCCACCTTGGGGCGACGAGATCCACGACGCTGAGGTTCTTGGCGAGCATGTGGCGGAAGCTGGCCTGCGTCTCCATGGCGCTGGAGAGTTTCAAATAGTCGTTGTATTCGGGGTACACGTAACCATCTGGAGAAGTGCTGTCCAAGGCCCAGAGACCGAGCCATTGATCGGTGAAGTCCTTGATGAAACGCTCGGCTTTCGGCGACGCGAGGAGGCGCTCGGTTTGCTCACGCAGCGTCTCGGCGTTGCTTAGCTTGCCCTGCCGGGCCTGGGCGAGGAGTTCCTCGTCGGGCGTGGAGTTGGTCAGGAAATACGACAGGCGGCTGGCGAGGGCAAACTCGTTGAGACGGCCGGGCTGTTCGATAATCGAGAGGCTGTCCGGAGCGGTCATGAGTTTGACGATGGAATTGGCGAAAACGGCGCGGGGGAGTTCGCCGGCATCCAGACGCTCAAAGAAGGATTGCACGGAACGCGTGGCTTCGGCGGCAGTAAGATCACGGCGGAAAAAGCGTGCCCCGATCCGGCGGAATGTTTTTTCCAAGGACAGGCCAAGCTGCTCACGACCCGCACCGCTCAAAGGAAACGGCTCATTGGGTTTGCCTGAGTACGCTAAAATCTGCTTTTTATCTCCGTCTGGCCCTTCCACGGCGAGGAGCGCTTTTTTCAGATCCCAGGGTTGCGCCTCGATCAGATTGCGCAGCGGTTCGGAAAAATCAGCCATCAGAAACCGGTATCCGGGCAGGGGCAGTTCCGGTTCAGTGATGTCCACCCACTGGATGGCGAGGCCGGGGCCGGTGCCACGTGCGCTGGCGAGGGTGTTTTTGGGCACGGGCACTCCAAGGCCAAAGGGCACGAGGCGAAAGTTGTCTGCGACGGGTGAGGTGTCGTTGTTCGGTGCGGTGCGGAAATAGACCTCTGTCTCCAGAACCGTGGGTTTGCCGGGAGGGGCGCTCATCGTTCCTACGAGGCTTACCATCTGCGGGTAGGCGCCCGTATGCCCGGCATAGATGCCGAAGGCGAGAGGCTTGTCGGTTTGATAGCCATAGACGGACAAGCGCAGTTTGTGGACGCCGGGCACGCGAATGGGAGGGGCTCTGAACCCGCCCTTTTCGTCCCTGATGCCGATGGGCCCTGAGTTCAGATCGGAATTAAAGGACACCATCGTGCCATCGGGCAGTTCCAGAAGGTGCCCCTTCGACTGTTCGCTCGGTCTGGCATGCGCTCGAGTGGTTCCGTTGGTTTTCGGGTCGGCCGTTTTGGGCGCGGTGAGCAGTGTGTGGAGGGTATCCTCCGCCGTTTTTATAAAGCCCTCGATTCCTGACGCGGAAAACGGCAGCGCCTCGCTGACCTTATCGTAACCATCCACGCGGCCATCCAGCGGCAGATTGCGGTTCACGGCAGGACGGATGCCGAGAATGTCGAACACCGTGTTGCCCCATTCTTCGCGAGACAGGCGGCGCAAGTGGCTGCGGCCCTCGCGCCGATGAATACCGCCGATTTCGTTGAAAAGCGGACCACGTACCCAGCCGATCACCGCCCTGCGTTGTGCAGGCGTGAGCGGCTCTTCATCCTCGGGCGGCATGATCCCTGTCTCGACCTGCTCCGCCATGCGCATCCATAGGGAGGCTTCGGCGCTGAGTTGCTCTCGCGTGCGGGCCGCCGTGAAGTTGATATTCGCGTTCTGCTTCGACTTGCCGTGACATTGCGCGCAATGCTTGTTGAGAACCGGTTGCACATCCTTTCTGAAGGAGTCGACAGGGTCGGCTGGGAGCACACTCTGGGCGTGGCACGCTACAGAAAGGACAACAAAGCAAAGGAGGGAGATCTTCATATTTTGACGGTCGAACGGATCAAATCAGACCGTCGATGGTTCCCTCGCCCGAGCCGAATTTCCCTGTTTCAACCCCGAACTGTTGGAGCATGTTGACGAAGAGCTTACCCAGCGGCGTGTTGTTTTTCACATCACCGGCGACATGCCGACCGTGCTTGTAGCCGCCGCCCGCCAAGAGGATGGGCAGATTGCTGGTGCCGTGACCACTGGCATCGCCGAGATTGCTGCCGATGAGCACCTGGGTGCTTTCAAGCAGACTGGCGGCGCCCACCTTTGTTTCCTTCAGGCTGGTCAGAAGTTCACGGAAGGCGTTCATTTTCACCTTCTCGATGATCTTTAATTTGGCGATCTTCTCCTCGCTTCTGCCGTGATGCGAAAGGTCATGATGGCCCTGATCCACCCCTTCGATGGGTGGTTTCGCGTCCGAACCCCTGATGTAAACGGTGACCACGCGTGTCGAGTCGGTCTGCAAGGCGAGTTTGGCCAGTTGAAACATGATCCGCGCCCGGCCGATGGAATCGCTGGGGTCAGCGAAGGGACTGGGATAGCCTTCTGTCGGAAGAGGATCGGTAACCGAGGGCTTCGGGCGATTGATCCAAGCCTCCTCAGCCACGAGTTGCTTCTCCATCTCGCGTACAGCTTCCGCGTAGTCGGCCAGTTGCTGCCTGTCGTGCCTGCTGACCCCGCGCGCGAGGTCGCCAAGGCGTTCCTTCATGTTATCGAGCAGACTGTGACCGCTGCGCAGGCGTTGCAGTTCCTTTTCCATTTCATCCTTGGTGCCCGCAAGGAACATTTTCGCGTAAATCTGCGACGGTCTGGTCAGGGCTGGGATGTTCGCCCCCGTTGCAGTGTAGGAGAGAGGACTGCCGTTGAGCGTGCTGAAGGTAAGCAGCGGAAAGCGGGTGGCTCCGGCGACATGCTGGGAGGCCACCACATCCAGAGACACCGTGTTGCGAAAGCCTGGTTGGGTCGGTCGCTTGGCACTGGTGAGAAAACAGGCTTCAGAGGCGTGATCGCCGCCGATGTCCGGATGCGAGATGCCGGAGAAAACCGTAAATTCATTGCGGAAGTCTTTTAGTATCTGAAGGTATTCGCTCACCTCGTAATCCGTCCCCGCGGTGTTCGGAAAGAACGCCGGCCCATACAGACCAAAGTTTGTGCACACATTGATGATGCGCTTGGGCGGCGTGAGGGTGCTGCCTTTGGCGAAAGTCTCCAGCCACGGGAGCGCGAGGAAGGTGGAAGCCGTGCGCAGGAACTGGCGGCGGTTTGTTTTCATTTTCAATAATTTTGAGAATTCATTTGCTGGAAGGCAACATTTGTCGTTGCCGGTTCCTGGCCGGACTCGGCCGGACCAGAGAGGTGGCAGAAAATTTGGAGAAGTGCCGTGAGCCAGGCTGAAAATCCGCCTCAGATGCCTAGCTTCTGGTGAGCAAAAATGACCCGACGTTTCTCACTCAAAGGAACGTGGACGGTTAATTTTTGAAAGCCAAGACAGGCGGGATCTCCGTAATCGAGAGCGTCACTACAATATTGAACCAGATCCCCCAGAGCCACACTGAAGGGCCAGACGCCTTCCAGTCTTTTGCTCCGAAGGGCAGCTTTGACGAGTGCGCCATGTCTGGGAAACTGCTGCGCCTCCAGGCGGACTGCGCAAATCAGTGCGAGGGCGATATCGGAGGGCGATTCGGGAACGCGATGGAGATGACTGCCCGCGCCCACTGCCACGACAAGCGCAGGAGCATCGTCACCGACATCCCCACCAAAAGGCCCCGCCAGCCAAAGCACTGAGGGCGGTGTGTTTCGAAAAGGCGGAATAAGCCGCAAATCAAAACCGTACGGCTTTGGCGCGTTCTGTCGCCCGGGGCACAGACGCCCGATTTTTGAAACGTTTCTTCCCCCTTTTTACCTCTCTCAACTGGCCTCACTCGGGCGGTTGATGTTTCCCCGAAATTCGGGAAATCTGGCAACTTCTCCGCGGCTTTCTGCACTCCGGGTCTCATATTCCGTGAAACTGCTGGAGCTTCCGCAAACGGCCTGCCTCACCCCCCCCACCGCGAGGCTACTTCGTTTCCACGACTACAATGGTCGCGGCATGCTTCATGGCAGGGCTTTTGATCAGCTTGAAGCTTTTGCGGTCAGGGCTGATGACGCGAATCACCGCCGAGAGGCATTCGCTCACATAGATCGTCCCGTCGGCCATCCTTGCGAAACCGGACGGCCAGTTGAGCAACTCCTCCTTGGGACCGTCGATGCCGCCGTATTTCCAGACTGTTTTCCCGCCGGCATCCACCTCGGTGAGAAAGTAGCCTTTCTGGCCGGCGCCCGCACCGCTGGAAATGAGCGTGTTCCCGTTTGCAAGCCGCTGGGCGAGGTAGGGGAAGGGCAGTTCGTAATTCCAAACGATCTCCTTGGCTGGGTTTACCTCCAGCACGACGTGCTTGGTGGAGGCGCAGATGAGAATGTTGCCGTTTTCGAGGGCCCGCACCTGGCGCATGCCGGCCTTGTCGGGGACTTCATACCTCCAGACAACTTCCTTCGCAGGGGTGACGATCAACACGGCGTGAGCGCCGTTGTCGGCGATCATGGTGTTGCCATTGGCAAGGCGCTGGCAGGCCTCGGCGCTTTGGACAACGGGCGCACCGACTTCCCAGACAATCTGCTTGTCAGGGGTCACCTCCTGAACGGCACCGGGATTGATCAACACGTTGCCATTTGGCAGCAACTGCACATCATGGGCGTTCCGGTTGGGGAAATCCCAGAGGGGCGTGCCGTCTTCCCTGAATTTGACCACCTTGCCGTTGTTGTGGTCAGCGGCGTAGATATGAACCTCCGCTTGCACCGCGGTTGTGGCGAGGGAGGCGACAAAAAAGAGTGCGGCGGCTTTAAACATGGGGGATTTTTCGTTGATGGAGGCTCGGTCGTTGAGAAGGTTGTAGCATGGTGAACAGCGTTGCAAGAGGCTGGGCGTGGGTTTGAATTGGAGACAGCACCAATCAGGGAAAGACACTTTTGCACTTTCGAACCACGTTTGACGCTTCGTTGGGTCGGGAGCGCTCCTGCTGCCCCCAAACGCCGCGCCTCTCCATTCTGACCATGCTCCTCACCCCCGCTGAAATCGAAATGGCGCTCCGGTCCCTGCCGGGATGGAGCAGCGACGGTATGTCGCTCCGCCGCACCTATACCTTTACCGGCTTCCCAGAGGCCGTCGCCTTCGTCAACCGCCTTGCCGGCCCTGCCGAGGCACAAGGCCATCACCCCGACATTTCCGTCTCCTACAACCGCGTCACCCTCAGCCTTACCACCCACGACGCTGGTGGCCTTACGGCCAAGGATCTAGCCCTGGCCCGGGCTCTCTGAGGAGGACGCGTCACGAGCGAATCAGTGCGGAACGCCGCAAAACGCTGGGCATGGGCACCGCCTGAGGGCAGACGTTTTGGCACTCTTCGGTCGAGAACCGCGAATGGTGCTCCGTGTCGTGGCTTTGAAGCCCGGATGCGCGTAACCTTGATGGCCTATTTTAAAGTCCTCGAGGAGAAGCTTTGCCCGCTTTGCGACCGTGCGGCGGATGGAGTTGACGTGCGGTACGAGGTTGCCGACGCCGGGGAACTGTGCCGGCGGGGAGCCCTCCCCCGATCTCACACAGAACTCTGTTTGCGAACTTCCTCGACAACCAACCAACCATGTGGTTGATTCGAAAAATGAAAGTCGTGGGTATTTTTGAGGCAAAAACCAAGTTTACGGCGCTTTGTGAGGAAGTGGTCCGAACGGGAATGCCCACCTTGGTCCAAAAACGGGGACGGCCGCTGGTGGTCGTCACGCCCGCTCCTTCAGGAATAGGCGCTCCCCGCGAGGATATCCTTCAGGAATGGGTTCACTGGGAGGCGAATCACACGCAGGAGCGCGGAGATTTCCCTGAGGTATGGAAGATGCGCGGCGAGGTGTCGCAAAACCCGCTCGAAGATTGATGCCGGACTACTTGCTGGATACTTCGGTTTTTTCCCAACCGTTGAGACGAAAACCTGTAACGCGAGCCCTCGAGCGCTGGCGGGACGCAGGTGACTTTTATTGCAAGACGAGCATTGTGAGCATCGCGGAAGTCGAGTTTGGTTTGAGCTTGGAGGAGAGCCCGGAGCGACGGGAAAAGTACCAGAGCATTTTGGAGGGGCGGTTGCAGGTTTTAGAGGTGGATGCAGCGGTTTGGTCGGCGTTTGCGAAAATGAAGGCTAGGCAGCACAAGCGGGGATCGCTGGTTGCCGATTTGGATTTGCTCATAGCGGCTACGGCAGTGACCTACCGCCTAACTGTGGCGACTCTCAACGCCAAGGATTTCTCAAGAATTGAGGGGCTCGCTTGGGAGGATTGGTCGCAATAAGACGGGGCGGCGACTGGGACGGCGGCGACGGCGACGGGGACAGGCAATTTTTGATACAAACGCGCCCGCCTCATGCCCCTTCTACGGAGAGCGCGTCGGTCGTGGCTTCACCCGTCGCCGCCGCCAAGACGCTGCCGCTGTCCCCGCTGCCGCTTGTTGCCAGTTGTTGCCAGTTGTTGCCAGTTGTTGCGGCGCTCGCTCTCTGGACCTTGTGCCAGACGGTACGCACCAACCAGCTTTCGGATTAAAATGAGCTGCGACTTGAAAGGACATCGAAGCTTCGCCAGAGAGTCGCAAGCCTGCTCCTCGGTACACTGGGGCGCAGCAGGTGATCAGGATGGCAGACCACGGGGACGTCGCCCCTGTCGCCCCTGACTCCGCAGTTAAACCAAGAAGAGAATTGAAAGCGGCGGCGACGGGGACAGGCAATTTTTGATACAAACGCGCCCGCCTCATGCCCCTTCTACGGAGGGCGCGTCGGTCGTGGCTTCACCCGTCGCCGCCGCCAAGACGCTGCCGCTGTCCCCGCTGCCGCTTGTTGCCAGTTGTTGCGGCGCTCGCTCTCTGGACCTTGTGCCAGACGGTACGCACCAACCAGCTTTCGGATTAAAATGAGCTGCGACTTGAAAGGACATCGAAGCTTCGCCAGAGAGTCGCAAGCCTGCTCCTCGGTACACTGGGGCGCAGCAGGTGATCAGGATGGCAGACCACGGGGACGTCGCCCCTGTCGCCCCTGACTCCTCAGTTAAACCAAGAAGAGAATTGAAAGAAGGGGAGAGTCATCCGTTTACTCAGACAAGCGGGTGCGGTATCATCAGATGCATGAGAACCACTTTGGACATCGAAGAGGACGTGTTGCAGGCCGCCAAGGAATTGGCTCAACGAGCGGCGACGGCGACGGGGACAGGCAATTTTTGATACAAACGCGCCCGCCTCATGCCCCTTCTACGGAGAGCGCGTCGGTCGTGGCTTCACCCGTCGCCGCCGCCAAGACGCTGCCGCTGTCCCCGCTGCCGCTTGTTGCCAGTTGTTGCCAGTTGTTGCCAGTTGTTGCGGCGCTCGCTCTCTGGACCTTGTGCCAGACGGTACGCACCAACCAGCTTTCGGATTAAAATGAGCTGCGACTTGAAAGGACATCGAAGCTTCGCCAGAGAGTCGCAAGCC